>NZ_JBFAQY010000022.1:0-163806 GCF_040678965.1 Streptosporangium sp. NPDC049248 | reverse complement strand
AGCAGCAGCCCCTGGTGCCGTTCCTGCCGATACTCGTCGCCGCGACCGTCATCCTGGTGCTCGTCGGCATGCTCGTCGGACGCAGCGGAGTGACCTCGCGCTACCCCACCTACTGGTGGTGACGACCACCTGCCCCGCCGTTCGCCATGCCCGGCTGGTATTCACCCCGTCGGTGCGCGACAGACAGCAGCGGCACGGCCACCGGCATCGGCTCCCAGCGCGGAACATCGTGCCGGGAGCCTTTTGAAGGGCTGGAGCGGATCACGGTGTCCAGGCCGGGTCCCGGCCGATGAGGCCGAGCAGGTGGTCGAACCGCGGGGCGTCGTCCGGCACCGCCACCGGCGGCCCGAAGGCGCCGCGCTGCCTGCCCGTCTCCGCCATCCGGCCGGTGAAGTCCAGCGCCCGCGAGACGGCCTCGGGGTCCGGCTCGTACTCCTGACCGGTGGCCCTGGCCAGGTCCCAGCCGTGCACGACCATGTCGACGAGGTACATGTGGGCCAGCATGGTCATCGGCAGGCCCATGGCGGGGCTGGTCCCCTCCCATGCCTCGGGCCGTGACCAGGCGGCCAGCATGCGCTCCGCCCGCTCGGGGAAGTCGCCCGCGTAGGGCCCCTGCTCGACGTTCGGCCCCTTGCGACCCAGCGACTCGAACATCTCCGCCACCCACTCGAGGTGGTTGATCAGGTCTTTGACGTCGAACTTCGCGCAGGGCGTCGAGGCCCCGAGCTGCTCCTGCCGTACCGCGCGTACCAATCCCGCGGTCCGTTCGGTGGCGTGCGTCATCAGCGGCATCATGTCGTCCATGGCAGCCATCGTGCCCCGCCTGCCCGAGGCGCGGCTTGTAGAAACGCGACAGCGCGGCTGGGTCGACCCGTACGCGGGGCTCAGCACCTTCAATTTCGCCCGCCAGGCGCCATCACCCGAAATTTCGGCGTATGTGGATCACTTCTGGGTCGTCAGCTGGACCGACCTCGCCGAGCCGTACGAACAGCGCGTCGTCTCGCATCCCACCGTGAACATGACGATCACCCAGGACTTCCACCGGATCGCGGGAGTGATCAAGGGTGGGTTCTCCTACACGATGCGGGGCAGCGGCCGCGTGCTCGGCGCGCGCTTCCGCCCCGGTGGCTTCCGGCCGTTCCTCGGCGGCCCGGTGTCCCGGCTGACCGGCCGTTTCGTGGGGATCGACGAGATGTACGGCGCAGCGGGCGCGACCCTGGTCGAGCAGGTCCTGGCCGAGCCCGACGTGCGGGCCGCCATCGCGCTCACCGAGGCGTTCCTGCTGGGTCTGGGGCCGGATCAGGATCCGCTGGCGGAGGAGGTCGCGGCGCTGGTGGCGATGGTGGAGAGCGACGTGTCCGTGACCAGGGTCGACGAGCTGGCCGCCAGATCGGGGCGGTCGGTGCGCTCGCTGCAGCGGCTGTTCCGGGACCATGTCGGCATCGGCCCCAAGTGGGTGATCCGCCGCTTCCGGCTGCACGAGGCCGCGGAGCGGGTATACCGGGGCCTCGACCTCGCCACACTGGCCGCCGAGCTCGGCTACACCGACCAGGCCCATCTGACCCGCGACTTCACCGCCGCGGTCGGCATGCCACCCGCCGCCTACGCCCGGCTCAGCGGCCAGGCCCGATCCTGACGTCCGTCCCTCCGTTGGCGAGGCGACGGTGACAGATGAGAGCGGCGGCCGGCCACCGGGGACCGGCCGGCCATGAACGTTTCCGCGTCTCACCCGGCGGGCGCACACGAGTATCCGCCTCCCGGTACGAGCCGCCCTGCCGGGAGGCGGTCACCGCCGAGGAACGCGGCATCGCACCTGGCCGGAAGCGCGGCGAAGGCAGGTGAAAGGCACCGGACCGCTCATCGACCTCGCACCGACCGCCAGGTCGGCCGGGGTGACAACCAAAGACCAAGTGATCAGCAAGTGAGGAGCTCGATCATGATCCTTTTCGCGAAGCAGAAAGGATCATAATGAAGAGGACAGCGTTGCTGCTGAGCACGGTGGTGCTCAGCGGGCTGCTGGCCACCACCCCCTCGTACGCCGCCACATCCTCCGCCCCCGCGCTCAAGACCGCTGTGGCCCAGGTGAAGGCGAGTCCCGCCAAGCGGTCGGGCGCGTGTCCGACCACGGTGGGATTCTCCGCGGTGGTGGCGGCCAAGGGCAAGGGCATCGTCCGTTACAGGTGGGTACGCGGCGACGGCGGCAAGAGCGTCGTCAAGAGCCTCCGTGTCAACGGCTCGCGCAAGGTGGTCGTGCGGGACCGGCAGACCTTCGACCGCGACACCACCGGCTGGCAGGCCGTCGAGATCCTGGGCAAGAAGGGTCTGTCGGGCAAGGCGCGGTTCAGCGTCGCCTGTGACGGTCCCGCACAGGTGTGGGACGTCTCCCACCCGCTGCCCGCCCAGCCCGGACGGTCGCTGGAGTCGGCGGCGGACGTGGACGTCAGCCCGGCCACCTACAACGGCGTCTGCCCGGCGACGGTACGGTTCACCGCGACCATCCAGGTCTCGCGCACCCCGGCCACCGTCGACTACCGGTGGATCGACAGCATCACCGGCGAGGGACGGCCGGAGACGCTGTACTTCGCCGCCGGCGGGCCGCGCCTCCGCCAGGTCACGCTGCCGATGAGCGTGGGCAGCTCCGCCCGCGGGTGGAAGGCCGTCCGCATCCTCACCCCCGGCGGACACGACTCCGGCCGCGCCGACTACGCGGTGACCTGCAAGAGCGGCCCGGCGCCCACTCCGACGTCCACTCCGACGTCCACGCCGACGTCCACGCCGAGTTCCACGCCGAGTTCCACCCCGACGTCCACGCCCACGCAGCCTCCGGTGACGCCGGGACGGCAGATCGTGGAGCTCACCCCGGGCGACTACGCGGGCACCTGCGTGGAGCCTGTCGCGTACCGGGCCACCGGGCGGGTCACGCTCCCCGCCGGGGCCGCGCAGCAGGTCACGTACTGGTGGCTCGTGGACGGCGCCGCCTGGCAGAAGCAGGTGCTGGACTTCCCCGCCTCCGCCCAGGCCCGCTCCCAGGACGTCTCCGCCTCCTGGACCCTCGGTGCCGCCGGGGGCGGCCCGCACAAGGTCGGCCTCATGGTCGAGGGCGGCCCCGCCCAGCCTGACGAGCGCTCGTACACCTTCACCTGCGACGAGGGGCCCAACGACGCCAATGTGACCTTCCGCTACGTGCTCGTGCCGCACTACGCGGGCGACTGCGACCGTTCCTTCAGCATGCGCGTGGACGGGAGGTTCACGACGGACCGGGAGACCGAGGTCAGGTACCGTCTGGTGGCCGACGGCCAGCCGGGTCCGGTCAGGAGCGAGGTGCTCAAGCCCGGCGTCGCCCAAACGATCGGCGACTTCTGGAACAAATCCGCACAGAGCAGCGGAAGCGGCACCGTACGGCTTGAGGTGCTCAACCACAACAAGCCGTTCACCCAGCAGACCTACTCCTGGACCTGTGTGCCGAAGGACCCGACGCCTGGCACGGTCCGCATCGGCGCGTTGACCTCGGTGGCCTACTACGGCGACTGCGACGCCGCGCCGTACCCGACCGCGTGGGCGAACCTCCATGCGGCTCCGGACACGGAGATCAGCTACCGCTGGGTCATCGACGGGAAGCCGGATGACACCCGCACGCTCAAGGTCGGATCCAGCGGATTCCTCGGCCTCCAGTCCGCTCACTGGACCCGGAGTTCGAAGACCAGCGGAACGGTCGCCATCGAGGTACTGAACCACAACAAGCCGACCAAGCAGGCCACGTATCCGGTGAACTGCATCTGATCGGCATCATCTCGCCCGTGGCCTCCCTGCCGGGACAGGGAGGCCACGGGCTTTCACGTTCTCCAGGCGCCTTCGCCACTCTGATCCCCCGCGAAACAGGTGCCGGCGAACAGCCCCGGGAGCCTCCCGACCAAAAAGGCGCCCCGGCCGGCGGGCCGGGGCGCCTTGGTGAGACGATCTAGCGCTGGGCCTCGATCATCCAGTGGTGCTTCTCCAGGTCCTGAGTGATCTCGATCAGGAGGTCCTGGGTCACCAGGTCGGGCTTCTCGGTGGCGGCGATCCGCTCGCGCATCCGGCGGACGATGGATCCGAGAATGTCCGTCATGGCGGCGACGACCTTGCCGTCGTTGATGTAGCCCGCCTCCAGCTGCGGCACCTCGGTGTGGTTCGCGACCGTGGTGGACCGGCCGTCGGGGTTGCAGCCGACGGCCACCGCGCGCTCGGCGACGGTGTCCGCGTGCTTCCTGGCCGACGAGACGATCTTGTCGAGCTGCAGGTGGAGTGTGCGGAAGTTATGGCCGATCACGTTCCAGTGGGCCTGCTTGGTCAGGAGCGACAGGTCGAGCAGATCGACGAGCGCACCCTGGAGCACCTGGCCGACGACCTTCTTGTCTTCTGGCTTGAGTGGACTGGTGATCGAGGACATGAAATTTTCCCCCTATTTCGAGCTCGGTTTCCCGTTTGCTACGAAATGTCCGTACCCACCTATCCGCATCCCTATCCAGCTTCTTAAATTGACAGTGTCATGATGACAGTGTCACTATCGATACATGGAATGGACCATCGGTGAACTGGCCGAGCGGGCGTCCGCGGCTCTGACCCCCACCGCCCGGCTCAACGGGCGGGTCAGGGACGTGCCCAACGAGCGGCTCATCCGGTGGTACGCCACGATCGGCCTACTCGACCCCCCCTTGGCCCGGCGCGGCCGGGTGGCCCTGTACGGCAGGCGCCACCTGCTCCAGCTCATCGCGGTCAAGCGGCGCCAGGCCGACGGCCGGACCATCGCCGAGATCCAGGCCGAGCTGACCGGGGCCACCGACCAGACCCTGGAGTCGATCGCCCGCATCCCCGAGCGGTCGCCGGAGCACCCCGCCGAGACGGTCTCCCCCAGGGCGGCACGCCCGCGTTTCTGGGCCGAGCCGTCCTCGGCTCCGGCGGAGACCAGCCTCACCGCACCGCGGAAACCCGTGCCACCACCGAAACCCGCCCCCGCCGACACCCCGCCCCTTCCGGCGTCGTCCGGCGGGGCCACGCCTCCACCCGGCCGGGCAGAGCCCCGCCCCGCCCCGTCCGGTCAGACCACACCCGGCCAGACCACACCCGGCCAGACCGCGCACGGCCCGGCCCCGTCCCATCGGCCCGTGCCCCGGGCGGGCGTACCCGCAACGCCCCCGCCCCCTCCGGCGGCCCCCCGTCCGGCCGCGGAAACCCGGCCGCCCGCGGTGATCGTGCACGGCGTACGCCTGGCGGACGGCGTGACGCTGCTGCTCGACGGCGGCGGCAGCGGCGGACGCACCCCCTCGCCCGACGACCTCGCCGAGATAGCCGCCGCGTCGCGGGAGCTCCTGTCGCTCCTGCGCGAACGCGGCCTCACACCTCCGGAAGGAACGCAACCATGATTACCTCGATCGCAACACTGTCACCGGAGGAGTGCTCGCCCGTCCCGGACGCCGGGCTGGGGACGCTCACCACCGAACGCGGCAACCTGCCGCTGGAGAGCGTGGAGGTGACCGCCGCCGTGTCCGGCCTGATGGCCGACCTCGAGGTGGTCCAGGGCTTCCACAACCCGCACGACGTGGCACTGGAGGCGACGTACGTCTTCCCGCTGCCCGACCGCGCCGCCGTGACCGCCTTCAGGATGGAGGCCGACGGGCGGGTCATCGAGGGCGTGCTCAAGGAGCGCGGCCAGGCCAGGGCCGACTACGACCAGGCGATCGCCCAGGGCAGGCGGGCCGCGATCGCCGAGGAGGACCGCCCCGACGTCTTCACCATCAGGGTCGGCAACATCGTGCCCGGCGAGCGGGTCACCGTCCATCTCACGCTGAACCAGCCGCTCCCGTACGAGGACGGCGCGGCCACCTTCCGCTTCCCGCTGGTCGTCGCCCCCCGCTACATCCCCGGCACGCCGCTGGACGGCGAGCGGGCGGGCGACGGGTGGACCCCGGACACCGACGCGGTCCCCGACGCCTCCCGGATCACCCCGCCGGTGCTGCTGCCCGGCTTCCCCAACCCGGTACGGCTCTCGCTGGCCGTCTCCGTCGACCCGGCGGGGCTGGAGTTGCGCGAGATCCGCTCCAGCCTGCACGCGGTTCTCCAGGAGGGCGGCACGATCCGCCTCCAGCCGGGCGAGCGGCTGGACCGCGACTTCATCCTGCGTCTGGCCTTCAACGCCTCCACCTCCCTGGCGGTGGTCCCCGACGACGAGAACGGCGAGGGCACGTTCACGCTGACCGTCGTCCCCGAGGCGGCACCCGCCGGAGCGAGGGCCAAGGACGTGGTGCTGGTGCTCGACCGCTCGGGCAGCATGACCGGCTGGAAGATGGTGGCCGCCCGGCGCGCCGCCGCCCGCATCGTCGACACGCTCACCTCGCGCGACCGGTTCGCGGTGCTCTCCTTCGACACCGTCGTGGAGCGGCCGGACGGGCTCGGCGAGGGGCTCTGTGCGGCGTCCGACCGCAACCGCTACCGGGCCGTGGAACATCTGGCCAGGCTGGAGGCGCGCGGCGGCACCGAGATGCTGGCCCCGCTTGAGCAGGCCGCCGCGCTGCTCGCCGACTCCGCCAGGGACCGGGTGCTGGTGCTGGTCACCGACGGGCAGGTGGGCAACGAGGACCAGATCCTGAAGCGGACCGGATCCCGGCTGGCCGGTGTGCGGGTGCACACGGTCGGCATCGACAGGGCGGTCAACGCCGGGTTCCTGGGCAGGCTCGCCGGGCTGGGCGGGGGCCGGTGCGAGCTGGTCGAGTCCGAGGACCGGCTTGACGAGGCGATGGAGCACATCCACCGCAGGATCGGCGCTCCCCTGGTCACCGACCTGGCCCTGCACTCCGACGGGCTCGACCTGATCACCGAGACGGTCGGCCACGTCGGCTCGATCTACTCCGGCGTCCCGCTCACCGTCCTCGGCCGCTACCGTGGCGCCGCCACCGGGGCGCTGACCGTACGGGGCCGGGACGCCGCGGGCCTGCCGTGGGAGCGGCGGGTCGCCTCGGCGACGGTGGACAACCCGGCGGTACGGGCGATCTGGGCTCGGGGGCGGCTGCGGACCCTGGAGGACCGCTACGCGATCGGCGACCGGTCGCTGGAGGCCGAGATCGTGGAGACCTCGCTCAGGTACGGGGTGCTCTGCCGCTTCACCGCCTTCGTCGCGGTCGACACGCAGGTGGTCGCCGAAGGCGGTCCCGGGCACCGGGTGATCCAGCCGGTGGAGCCGCCCAGCGGCTGGGAGAACCCCGTCGCCGCCGCGCCGATGATGCTGACCTCGATGGCCGCCCCGAGCGCGATGCCGAAACCGCCCATGGGGCCGCCCGGGATGGCCGCTCCCGGTTCCATGCCGAAGTTCGCGGCGAGCGCGATCGGCGGCGGCCTGCCGCAGGAGGCGGCGGCCGGCGGCTTCGACGACCGCGCCCGGATGCTGCCCCGTCCGGTGCCGGCCCCCGAGCCGCAGGGCAGGCCGCAGGAGCCGCCGCGGGAGCTGCTCGCCGAGGAGCTGAAGCGGCTGCGCGCCGCGGCGTCCCTGCCCGCCGCCGAACGGCTGTGCGTGCTGGAGGACCTGGGCAGCCGCCTCGCGGCCCTGGTGATCTACCTCGGCGGCCACGCGGAGCTGGCGGCCCTGGCCGAGGAGCTGCGGGCCGGCGGGGACGTGGACGCCCTGTGGCAGCGGGCCGTGGAGGTTCTGGAGGCCCTGGTGGGCACCGGCGGACGCCGTCCGTTCTGGAAGCGATGACCTCTTCCGGGCCCGGACGGACCACCGGACGGGCCGGGCCCGGAGAAGGTGTCCGCTGAACTCCGTCGCCCGTGGCGTTCTCCGGCGCAGGACACCGGAGGTCCGCGATTCCCGGCACCACGGGCATGGTTCGGCGGGGCCGGTACGGGACAGCGGGCTTCCCGGCCTCGCGGCTCCACATAAAGTAGCGGAATGGTGATTCTGGACGGCGGCCTGGCCACCCATTTGGAGGAGCTGGGCGCGGACCTGCGAGACGACCTGTGGTCGGCGAAGCTCCTGCTGGAGAACCCCTCCGTGATCCGGCAGGCGCATCTCGACTACTTCACCGCCGGTGCCGAGGTGGCGATAACGGCGAGTTATCAGGCGAGCATACCGGCGTTTCTGCGGCGGGGACTGAGCGCCGCCGAGGCCGAGGACCTGATCCTGCTCTCCGTGCACCTCGCCGCCCAGGCCAGGGACACCCACGGCTCGGGCACCGTGGCCGCCAGCGTCGGACCGTACGGCGCCTACCTGGCCAACGGCGCCGAGTACACCGGAAAGTACGACCTCGACGAGGACGGCCTGACCGACTGGCACCGCGACCGCTGGCACATCCTGGCCGACAGCGAGGCCGACCTGCTGGCCTGCGAGACCATCCCCTCCTACCCCGAGGCGAGGGCGCTCCGGCGGCTGCTGGCCGAGACGCCGGGGATGCGGGCGTGGGTGAGCTTCTCCTGCCGCGACGGCGAGCACATCAACGACGGCACCCCGCTGCGGACCGCGGCCCGCCTGTTCGCCGGCAACCCCCAGGTGATCGCGATCGGCGTCAACTGCACGGCACCGCGCCACGTGCTCAACCTGATCTCCCAGATCAAGGGCAAGCCCACCATGGCCTACCCCAACTCCGGCGAGGTCTGGGACTCGGCGAACCACCGCTGGCTCGGGCTGGCCGACCCGGTGGAGTTCGGCGAGGCGGCGGCCGGGTGGAACGCGGCGGGCTCCGCCTTCGTCGGCGGCTGCTGCCGCACCACGCCGGAACACATCCGCCAGATCCGCGCCCACCTGGCCTGATCAGGCGAGGTCCCGCCGTCACCTCGCCGGCGGGACCTCGGCGACCGGGTCGGGGCCGCAGCGCCGCCGCAGCGCTCCAGGTGCCGGGTCGCGACCAGGCTTAAAAACGTTTCAGCAGTGACGAACAGGCCGAGCGGCAGGTCGGGCACCATCGATGCCGCCTCAACGCCCCAGGCGGGATCGCCGGATTGATACGTTCTCGCCGGCCGGAACCCCGCACTACCCCCGGGCACCGCGACGGCCTACGGTAGTGATCGGCCGGCGCCCAGGACGCCGGAGCGCGTTCCGCCCCCAGGAGGTCTCTTGTTCGTCGACATGCCCCTCGACCAGCTCAGGGAGTACCGGCCCGAGCGCCGGGAACCCGACGGGTTCGACGCCTTCTGGGCGAGGACGCTTGCCGAGACCCGCGAGCACGACCTGAACGCCGTCTTCACCGAGGTGGAGACGGACCTGGCCCTGGTCCGCTGCTTCGACGTCGGTTACGCGGGCTTCGGCGGCCAGGAGATCAAGGGCTGGCTGCTGCTGCCCGCCGCGGCCGAGGAGCCGCTGCCGTGTGTGGTGCAGTACATCGGCTACAACGGCGGCCGGGGGCTGCCGCACGACTGGCTCACCTGGCCTGCGGCCGGATGGGCGGTCCTCGTCATGGACTCCCGCGGGCAGGGCGGCGGCTGGCGGCCCGGTGACACGCCCGATCCGGTGGGAGGCACCGGAGCGCAGAGCAGCGGCAAGCTCACCCAGGGCGTGTCCGACCCCGACGACTACTACTTCCGGCGCCTCTACACCGACGGGGTCAGGGCGGTCGAGGCCGCCCGCGCGCACCCGCTGGTGGACGCCTCGCGCATCGTCGTCTCCGGCGGCAGCCAGGGCGGCGGCCTCGCGATGGCGGTGAGCGCGCTGGTACCCGGCCTGCTGTTCGCCTTCATCGACGTGCCGTTCATGTCGCACATCCGCCGCGCCGCCGAGATCACCGACGAGGACCCCTACGCCGAGCTCGGCCGGTTCCTCAAGTCCAACCGCCGCCGGGTCGACCAGGTCTTCGCCACCCTCGACCACTTCGACGGCATGAACTTCGCCGCCCGCAACACCACGCCCGCGCTCTTCTCCGTCGGCCTGCGCGACGGCATCACCCCCGCCTCCACGGTCTTCGCCGCCTACAACCACTACGCCGGTGACAAGGACATCCGGGTGTGGGCCTTCAACGGCCACGAGGGGGGCGAGTCCGACCAGATCGCCGAGCAGCTCAGCGTCGCCAGGAAACTGCTGACAGGCTGACCGGCCGGATATGCTTGTCGAAACGTTTTAGTTAAAAGCCAGAGGTGAGCTGTAAACGGTGACTTCGCTGGCGCTCGTACGGTTGTTACGTTTTAATCAGTGCACATGAGTTCGGTGAGCATCAAGGAAGTGGCCGCGCGGGCCGGAGTCTCCCCGGGAACGGTCTCCAACGTGCTCAACCGCCCGGAGAAGGTCGCCGAGTCCACCCGCTCCCGGGTCGAGAAGGCCATTCGCGAGCTGGGGTTCGTCCGGCACGGCTCCGCCTCCAGCCTGCGGGCCGGGCACAGCCGCACCGTCGGCCTCTCGGTCATCGACATCGGCAACCCCTTCTTCACGGATGTGGCCGCCGGGGTCGAGGAGGTGGCCAGCGAGCGCGGGTACGCGGTGATCCTGGGCAACTCCTCGGGCGACAGGCTCAAGGAGGAGCGCAATCTCCTGGTCTTCGCCGAGCAGCGGGTCCGCGGAGTGCTCATCACCCCCGCCGGGGGGGACCTGGCCAAGCTCGACCAGCTCAGGGGGCGCGGCATCAACGTGGTCCTGGTGGATCACCCCGCCGAGCGCGCCGACCAGTGCTCGGTGGCGGTCAACGACATCACCGGCGGCTCCCTCGCGGTCTCCCACCTGCTGGCCGCCGGGGCCGGCCGGATCGCCTACGTCACCGGCCCCCTCACCATCCGCCAGTGCGCCGACCGCCTGACCGGGGCCGAGCGGGCGCTGTCCGCGGCGGGCCGCGACCCCGGGCAGGTGCTGGAGGAGGTCGCGATGAGCGCGATGAACGCCAGGTCCGGTCAGCAGGCCGCGGAGAAGCTCGTCGCCGAGGGGCGGCTGCCGGACGCCGTGTTCTGCGCGAACGACCTGCTGGCCCTCGGCGTGCTGCGGGGGCTGCTCCACGCGGGCGTGCGGGTCCCCCAGGACGTCCTGCTCATCGGTTACGACGACATCGACTTCGCCTCGGCGTCCGCGGTCTCGCTCAGCTCGATCCGGCAGCCGACCCACCGGCTCGGCAGGGTGGCCACCGAACTGCTGCTCGACGAGTGCGACAACCCGGAGTCCCACGCCCACCGGCAGGTCATGTTCCAGCCCGAACTGGTCGTCCGCGAGTCGACCCGCTGATCTCCGCCGGCCGCCCGTGCGGAGACCCGGGACGTTCAGGTGCGCTCGCGTGCCCGAACGACGGCCTCCTTGGCGGCGCGGGCGGCCTCGGCCTTGGCACTCGCGGCATACCTGTCGACGTACTCCTGGCCGGAGAGCTCCATCAGCGCGTACATGATCTCGTCGGTGACGGCGCGCAGCACGAGGCGGTCCTCCTCCATTCCGTAGTAGCGGGTGAAGTCCAGCGGCTTGCCGAACTTCACACCGGGACGGATGCCCAGCTTGGGCAGGATGCGGCCGGGAGGCATCATCTCGAAGGTGTTGACCATCGCCCACGGGATGACCGGCACGCGTGACTCCAGCGCCAGGCGGGCCACCCCGGTCTTGCCCTTGTAGAGACGTCCGTCGTGGGAGCGGGTGCCCTCGGGATAGATGGCGAGCACATGGCCCTCGTCAAGGATGCGCCTGCCGGTGCGGAGCGCCGCCTCGCTGGCCTTGCCCCCCGAGCGGTCGATCGGGACGGTGCCGACGCCACTGAAGAAGGCCCTGCTCACCATGCCCTTGAGGCCGCGGCCGGTGAAGTAGTCGGACTTGCCGAGAGAGATCACCTTGCGCCGCAGGAAGAGCGCACCGAAGAAATGGTCGGCGAATGACAGGTGGTTTCCGGCCAGGATCACCGGCCCCTGCCTCGGCACATTGTCCACGCCCTCCACCCACGGGCGGAAAATCACGTGGAGTAGGGGTCCGAGGATCGCCTTCACCACCCAGTAGAACACTCCATGCTCCTTCAGTTGACAGGCGAGGACCTGGAGTTATCCTCCCACTTCCGGCCTCGGTCACCTACACCACCGAACCACCCAAATCGACCTCTCGCAAAACACGCCCCAGTCGTGCGACGATCGGGCGAACCTTACAAGGAGCCGCGATGCCAGTCATGCCCGGTGCGGAGGCGTACCACCATGCGGGAGGACAGATCGGCGTCCTGCTCTGTCATGGATTTACCGGATCACCGCAGTCCCTGCGTCCGTGGGGCGAGTACCTGGCGGCGGCGGGCATCACCGTTTCGCTGCCACGGCTGCCCGGCCACGGCACCACCTGGCAGGAGATGAGCCACACCCGCTGGGAGGACTGGTACGCCGAGCTGGACAAGTCCCTGGCGGACCTGCGCGGCGCCTGCGCCGAGGTCTTCGTCATGGGCCTGTCGCTCGGCGGCTGCATGGCGCTGCGGCTGGCCGAGGTGCACGGCGACCGGATCAGCGGGCTGGTGATCGTCAACCCGTCGGTGACCAACGACGTGCCGCTGCTCAGGCTGGCCCCCCTGCTCAGGTTCGTGATCGCGTCGGTGCCCGGTGTGGCGGGAGACATCAAGAAGGAGGGGGCGACCGAGCTCGGCTATCCGCGCACACCGGTCAAGGCCGCGGCCACCCTCCCCCGGCTCTGGGCGCTGACGCAGTCGGAGCTGAGCAAGATCACCCAACCCGTACTGGTTTTTCATAGCCCACAGGATCATGTTGTGAAACCGGCGAGTGTGCGTATTCTGCGTGAGAAGCTGACCGGGGGGAATCTGAATGTGGTGGAGCTCGCCGACAGCTACCACGTCGCGACTCTTGACAATGATGCGGATCAGATCTTTGCGGGGAGCCTGGAGTTCATCAAGACGAACGCGTCTGTACCCTTGCAGAGAGACTGATCCCGAGCGGAGGATGCGCGGTCTCCGGGAGAAAGTGATCGGCCGATGAACAACGGGCCCAGCTAAGTGACACCTCAAAGTGACGAGGACGAGGTCTGGCGTCAGATCATCGCATCCTTCAACGACCCCGCCGAGCATGACTCGGCACATCAGCCGTGGCCGGACAGCGAGAACCTGCCGGCCGAACCTCCGCGACGAGTGATCAAGCAGTCGGACGAGGAAGACCTCCTGCGTGAGGACGACCTGGTCGACGACGACGCAGACACCGACACCGAACGGAGTGACGGCGAAGAGGAGGAGCACTACGTGCCTCCGCCACCACCCCCGCTGCCCAAGACCGACGCCGCCACCAAGATCGCATGGTTGGCCCTGTTCGGCGGGCCCGCCTACCTGCTGCTCAGCGCCGCGCTCAGCTGGAACCTGCAGGGCTGGATGCTGTTCACCGCGGTCGCCGCGTTCATCGGTGGTTTCGTGGCGCTGGTGGTCCGCATGGGCGACGGTCCGCCCAACGACTCCGGCTGGGACGACGGCGCGGTCATCTGAGCGGGAGGCCTCGCCTTACGGCTTGGCGCGCATCGGGGTGCCGAAGCGCTCGATCACGTCCGTGTACTTGCCGGAGGCGTCGACCACGTGGCCGACCGACCACACGGTGCCGGTGCCCGGCAGATAGGTCACGGCCTGGAGCCGCACCGTCCGGGAGTCGGTGGTCTCGGGACCGCGCAACGCCTTGACCTTGTGCCCGTCGTAGCGGAGCAGGAACGCCTCGCCTGGCCGGTCCAGGTCGACCCCGGAGATCCAGAAGTGGCCCCTGCGGTCGCCGGTCACCCCGTACAGGCGGATGTCACCGGCGGGCGGGGACACCCGGGACCACTTCTTACCGTTCCACGACAGAATCAACGGGACGGTCTCGCCGGCCCCCCGGTAGAGGCCGCCGACGGCGATCGCCCGCTTCGGCCCGTCGAGGTGGACGTCACGCAGGTAGCCGCCGGGGATCTCGGGGGTCTTGAAAGGCTTCCAGCGCCCGCCGGACTGCCTCATGATCAACGGCTTGCCCGCGGCGTCGCCCACCGCCCACCCGTCGCTCCTGCCCGACAGCGCCACGCCGTACAGCGTGCCCCTGCCGGGAAGCTGGGTGAGCTTCCACTTCGAACCGGCGCCGGACACGATCAGGGGCAGCCTGCCGCGGCGGCCGACGGCGACCACCCGACCGGGGACGGCCGCCACCCCGCCCAGCCAGTCACCCGCGTGCAGTTTGTCGACGACGACCCTGTCGAAGGCCGCCCCGTCTCCCTTCGCCAGGTAGGGAAGACCGTCATGTCCCTCGCCGACGGCCCACAGCTCCGACGCCGAGGCCGCCGCGACGGAACGCAGGGGCCCCGCGCCCGTCGGGTCGTTGCGGATGCCGACCTCGTTCCAGGAGGAACCGTTCCAGTGGGTGATCGCGCCACGGCTCTGCCAGACGTCCCAGACGCTCTGCTGACCCACCGCCCACACACTCGTGGCCGAGACGCCCACCACGTCGGAGAGCGATCCGTCACTGCTCAGGCCCGCGCTGGCCGGAGCCTGCCAGGCATCGGCCACGGGCGGGCTGACGGGATCGGCATGTGCTGGAGAGGTGTGCGAGGACAGCAGGAGCAGGCCTCCCGCGCAGAGAGCCAGCGCACGCCGCGGAAGGCGACGGGTCATGTTTCAAATGGTACGGGGCTCCTCCCCTCCCCGTGTCCCGGTCTCTCCAGTTGACGGGCGTGATCCGGGAAGACTCCCTGCCGTTCGTCACGAAAACCCTGATCCCGCCGGTCTTCCCGGCTCCCCGGAAGGCGGGCTCCTCAGAGGTGGGGCCCGGGGTGCCGAAGATCCAGTTCAACGATCACCGGCAGGTGGTCGGTGGCGGCCACCAGGTCCGCCGGATCGGCCTCGACACCCCCGCAGGAGGCCACGGAGAGGCCGGCCATCGCGAAGATCGCGTCGATCCGCTTGTGCGGCCCCCTGGCCGGGAAGGTGAAGCCGTCACCGCGCGGTGAGACCGGGTAGCAGTCGGTCAGCCGTTCGGCGAGGTGCTGCCAGCTCGGCTGGCCGGACTGCTCGTTGATGTCTCCGGCCAGCACCGGCAGCGCGCCGAACCGGTCGGCCACCTCTCCCAGGAGCCTCACCGCCTCGCCCGCGTGCCGGCGCCTGGCCGTCTCGTCGAGGTCGAGGTGGATGGAGCCGACGGCGATCCGCCGTCCCTCCGCCTCCACCACGGCGATCGCGATGGCCCGCCGCTCCAGGGGAAAGAAGGACTCCAGCAGACGCCCCTCCCCGTGCAGCAGCCGCACGCCGGGACCGGTCAGCACGGCGACGCCGCCCCTGCGGCGGCCGGCCGCCACGGACAGTCCGCCGAAGGCGGCCAGCCGTCTGCGTCTGCGGCGCCAGCAGAGGAACCGGGGTGCCTCCTGCACACAGAGCACGTCCGCGCGGAGCGCGGCGACCACTCGCTCCAGCGCCGGGATGTCGTCCCTCATGGAACGCACGTTGTAGCTGGCGATCCTGAGCACCACGGCTACCTCACTTCGCGACGCGTGACGCGAGGGTAACCGGGCACCGCCGGATATACCAGCCATCCGCCCCTGATCGGTATGCGGGCCGTCGGCGGGCGGCGATGTGCCCCGAGCGGGGTCTCCGGCCGACGCGGCCCGGTGGTGCCCCGCCCGGCGGACCGGAGAAAGGCTCCCCTGAGCGGCTTTCGGGAGGAAGACCCCGGTCAGCGCCGGCGGGCGAGATCCGCGGCGCCCACCAGGCCCGCCGAGGCACCGAGTTCGGCCAGCCGGATGTCGGCCAGCGGGCGGTGCCCCCGGCCACTCAGGTGCGTGGCGAAGAACTCGCGGGTCTCGTCGATCCACAGATCCGCGGCGCGCGAGACACCGCCGCCGAGCACGAAGCAGCCGGGGTCGAGGACGGCCACGAGGTCGGCCAGCCCCTGACCGATCCAGCGGGCCATCGAGGAGAACGCGGCCAGCGCGGCCGGGTCGCCCTGCCTGGCCGCCTCGGTGACCTCGTGGCCCTCGATCTGTTCCGGCGTTCCGCCGGCGATCTTCAGGAGCGTGACGGCCCTGTCCGGCTCGGCCTCGGCGATCTTCCTGGCCTCGTTGACCAGGGCGCTGCCACTGGCGTACTGCTCCCAGCAGCCGAGGTTGCCGCACCCGCACAGGCGTCCCTGGGGGACCGCCTGCATGTGGCCGAACTCGGCGCCCATGCCCCAGCGCCCCCGGTAGAGGGAACCGTCGAACACGATGCCGCCGCCGATGCCGGTGCCGACGGTCACGCACACCAGGTGGCTCTCCCCCCGACCGGCGCCGAACCTGGCCTCACCCCATGCCATCGCGTTGGCGTCGTTCTCCACCACGACGGGCAGGCCGACCAGGTCGGAGACCTTCTTCTGCAGGGGCTCCTCGCGCCAGGCGAGGTTGGGGGCGAACCGGACGATGGACCGGGTCTCGTCGACGAACCCGGCGGCGCCGAGACCGACGGCCTCGATCTCGCGGTCCCTGGCGAGTTCCAGGATCACGTCACCGATCGTGTGGGCGACCCGCTCGGGGTTCTCGGCCGGGGTGGGCCGCAGCAGGTGCGCGACGATCCGGCCGTCCTCGTCGACGACTCCCGCCGCGACCTTCGTACCGCCGATGTCCACGCCGATGGTCAGCGCCATTGTCCGTTTCTTCCTCTCCCCCTGGGGCTCACCCCAGGTCGATGTGCTCCACGGGGGTGTCCTCGCGCTCGCGCTCCCGTGCCCGCTGGCCTGGCGCGGGCTTGCCGAGCCCCTCGACCGCCGACTTGAAGGCGGCGAACAACTCGGTGCCGGCCTGCATGAGGTGATCGGTGACGGCGGCTCCCGACTCACGCTGCGCGGCCATCGCGCGGCAGACGGGGCAGGCCCGGCAGATGTACTCCTCGGGCTCGGAGACCGCCTCCTCCCACACGTCCCGCTCTCTTCCTCGGCCGCCACCGGAGAACGCGCTGCCGAAACCGGTCATCGTGCCCTTGATCAGATTCTTGCGCAGTTCCCTGGTCGCCTTCTGCTGCAGCGTGTCGAAGAGTTTGAACGCCTCCTCGGCGGCGCTGCCCAGTGGGTCCCTACCTGCTTCGGCCCATTCCTCACGGGCCCGCTCGTCTCGCCCGCGCTCCTCGGTCCCGCCCGGCTCCTCGCGCTCGCCGGGGCGGCCCCACGGGGTCCAGCCGGTCCGCTCCTCGCGCCGGGCCCGATCGGCGCGCTCGAACCACTCGGCGCGCGCGTCGCGCTCGGCCTGCTCCGAGGCCGGGGCCCGCCCGGGATCCGAAGCCCCGGGCGCGACCTCGATCCGCTCGACGGGCTCGATCCCCGCCTCAGCCGCCTCGACCGACTCGACGGACTCGGCCGATCCGGTACGCCGGGCACGCCCGGACCGCGCGGCTCCCCCGGCGGGCTTCGCACGACGGCTCTTCGGAGTCTTCTCGGCGGCTCCGGTGCCGGCGGTCTCGGCGGCGACCTCCGGTGTCACGGCGTCAGCCGCCTTACCCGGCTTCCTGGGCGCACGCGACTTCGAGGTCTTCTCGGCGGCTCCGGTGCCGGCGGTCTCGGCGGCGACCTCCGGTGTCACGGCGTCAGCCGCCTTACCCGGCTTTCTGGGCGCACGCGGCTTCGGGGTCTTCTCTGCGTCATTCGTGTTATCAGTCATCAGGCCCTCCCGCTTCGAACCGTACCCGGAGAAACCCGTCTCGGAGCGCGGCTTCCCGCACCGACCTGCGAGCCAGCGCGGCGGGCAGGGCCAGGACCCGGCGGTAGGAACCGGCGTTGACGATCAGTTCGTCGCCCTTGCGCGCCAGATCCACCTCGTTCTTGTCCGCGAGCGGCAGGGCCAGGATCAGCTCGCCCTCGGCGGTGATCCGCAGCGGCGGGTCGACGGAGGGCGGGGCGAAGGGGTCGCTCCCCCGGTACATGGCCTCGGCGACACCGGCGAGGGCGTCGAGGCCGACGGGTTCGGCCTCGAGGTAGGGCACGGTGTGCACGGGCAGCGGCGCGAAGGACTCCTCGACCTCGGCCAGGTGCAGGGCCTGGGCCCGCACCCACCGCTGCCGCCACTCGTCGGCGCCCTCCGAGGGGAAGACCCGGTTGGCGATCACCGCGTCGACGCGGTAGCCGTACAGGCTGAGGGAGGTGAGCGTGCGGCGGGCCTCGGCCAGCACGACGGCCTCCGGGGTGAGCACCAGCCGGACGCTCGCGTCGGGCCCGGTGAGCAGCTCTCGCACCTCCAGCAATCCCCGGTGGAGCCGCTCCCCGGCGCCCACCACGTGGTCTTCCGGCACACTGACCTGCGCCAGGCGGCGGATCAGCGGGGAGAGGGTGCGCAGCAGCCGCCTGCCGACGGGCAGCAGCCGGTTCACGTGCCAGTCGAGGGCCTCGGGCAGGGCCAGCAGCCTGAGCGTCTCGGCGGTCGGGGCGCAGTCGATGACGATGACGTCCCACAGTCCGGTGCTCGCCTGCTCGCGCAGCTCCAGCAGCGCGATGACCTCCTCGGCGCCGGGCAGCACCGTGATCTCCTCGGCGGTCACCTCGTCGAGGCCGAGCTCGGCGAAGACGCCCCTGGCATAGTCGCGCAGCTCACCCCACTGGCGCTCCAGCGCCCGTTGGGTGTCGACCTGCTGCAGGGAGAGGCCGGGGGCGATCTCGGTGGGCTCCGTCGCGGCGTGCACGCCGAGGGCGTCGGCCAGCGAATGGGCGGTGTCCGTGGAGACCACCAGGGTCTTGAGGCCGGACCGGGCGGCGAGGGTGGCGGTGGCCGCGGCGGCGGTCGTCTTGCCGACGCCGCCCTTGCCGGTGAAGAGCAGGACCCGGCTCACGTCGTCCTCCCGAGGGACGGTTCCGCGATCACGCCCCGCTCCCTCATCGGGTCTCGACGCGCTTCTTCAGCCCCTTCAGGGCGGTGTCGACGATGACCTTCTCCGCCTTCCGCTTGATCATGCCGATCATCGGAACCTTGAGGTCGACGGCGAGTTCGTACGTCACCTCGGTGCCGCCGCCCGCGTCGGCGAGACGGTAGCTCCCGGTGAGCCCGGAGACCATCTTCCCCGCCTCGGCGATGTGCCAGTCGACCGACTCGTCGCCGTACCAGGTGTAGCGGAGGGTGTACTCGTCGCTGATCACACCCGCGTCGAGGACGAACCTGACCGTGGCCGGGCGGCCGTCCTCCCCCGTGGAGAGGATCCGCGCGGACTTCACCTGGCCCGCCCACCGGGGATAGGAGGGGAAGTCGGCGATGACCGCCATGATGTTCGACCGGTCCGCGCCGATCGTGATGCTGGAGGTGGTGCGATCAGCCATGGGCCAACCGTACTGCTTCACGATCGTCCGCGTACGCCTGGCGGGGCCGCGGCCGGCTACCACTCCAGCGCGAAGGGAACACCCCGGTTCCTGAAGTGCCCCACGTTGAGGCACTCGGTCCTGCCGACCCGGGTGCGGGCGGCGAGGGGCTGGTGTACGTGACCGAAGAGGGCGTAGCGCGGCTGGGTCCGCCGGATCGCCTCCAGGGTGGCCTCGCTGCCCCGCTCGAACCGCCGGGCCACCACGTCGTAGAGCAGTTCGGGGATGGCCGGCGGAATGTGGCAGCAGAGCACGTCGACCTCGCCGACGGCCTCCACCTTGCGGGCGAACTCCTCCTCGTCGATCTCGTACGGGGTCCGGTACGGGGTGCGCAGCCCGCCCCCGACGAAGCCGAAGCGCAGGCCGCCGATCTCCACGGTCTCGCCGTCGAGCACCCGGTGGCCCTCGCGCACGTACTCGGGCCAGTAGCGCGGCAGGTCCACGTTGCCGTAGGTGAGGTAGGCGGGGGTCGGCATCGCGGCGAAGATCTCACCGTACTGCCGCCTGACGGAGCGCTCGATGTGCTCGCGCGGGCCACCCTCCAGCGACGCCCAGAGCGCCGAGGACATCGCCCGCGCCTCCTCGAACCGCTTGGCCGTCCGCAGCGCGATGAACTCCGCCGCCCGCTCCGCCCCGAAGAGCTCGGCGAAGATGCCCTGGGAGTGGTCGTCGTAGTCGACGAACAGGATCAGGTCCCCCAGGCAGATCAGGGCGTCGGCGCCCTCTCCCGCGCGGGCCAGCGCGTCAGCTCTCCCGTGTACATCGCTGACGACATGAACCCGCATGCCGGACATCCTAACCACCCGCAAATACCGGCATAAGTAACAAACCTCACACGACGGCGCGGCCAACCACTCCAGACGAGAGCAGTTGGTACGGTGAAATTCCCGTTGATAACGCCTGGGTGACGAATTTACTCATGCGTAACTTATCGCGATAGCTTCCAGGCAGCCCATCGATCCGTGCGTCTCCAGGAGTGATCCGTGCGTGAGTACAGCGTCCCCGTGCTGGTGGATGTCCCCGCCTCCGCCAACCTGACCGACACGGTGTTCCGGCGCGCCGAAGAGGAGCCGGGCGCCGTCGCCCTGCGCCGCAAGGTCGGCGACGACTGGGCCGCCGTCACCGCCCGCGAGTTCCGCGACCAGGTCGCGGAAGTGGCCAAGGGCCTGATCGCGGCCGGCGTCGAACCCGGCGACCGGGTGGCGCTGATGTCGCGCACCCGCTACGAGTGGACCGTGATCGACTACGCGATCTGGGCCGCGGGCGCGGTCAGCGTGCCGATCTACGAGTCCTCCTCGGCCGACCAGGTCTCCTGGATCATCTCCGACAGCGGCGCGAAGGCCGTCTTCGTCGAGCTGGACTCGAACGAGGAGACGGTCCGCGAGGGCATCTCGGAGCTGCCCGGCCTCAAGGACGTCTGGCGCATCGAGGGCGGTGCCCTGGACGAGCTGACCGCGCTCGGCGCCGAGGTCGGCGACGACACGCTCGCCGAGCGCAGGGCCGGCCGCGGCATCGCCGACCTGGCCACCATCGTCTACACCTCGGGCACCACCGGCCGGCCCAAGGGCTGCCGGCTGACCCATGACAACCTGCTGTTCACCGCCAGGAACGTCGCGCACGGCCCGCTGGAGCGCCTCTTCACCGTGGACGACAGGGCGGCCCTGCTCTTCCTGCCGCTCGCGCACGTCTTCGCCCGCATCATCGAGATTGTGCTGATCGAGACGGGCACGGTCCTCGCGCACACTCCCAACATGAAGAACGTCGGCCCCGACCTGCAGGCCTTCAAGCCCACGTTCCTGCTGGGCGTGCCCCGCGTGTTCGAGAAGGTCTACAACGCCGCCGAGCAGAAGGCCACCGCCGACGGCAAGGGGAAGATCTTCCACGCCGCGGCGGAGACCGCCATCGCCTGGAGCAGGGCGGAGTCCACCGGCGGCGCGGGGCTGGGCCTGAGGCTGAAGCACGCCCTGTTCGACAGGCTCGTCTACGGCAAGCTGCGCGCCGCGACCGGCGGCAGGCTGACGGCGGCCGTGTCCGGCGGCTCCGCCCTGGGCGAGCGGCTCGGCCACTTCTTCCGCGGCGTGGGCATCGAGGTGCTTGAGGGCTGGGGCCTGACCGAGACCTCGGCGCCCTCCTCGGTCAACCTGCCGGGGGCCAACAAGATCGGCACCGTCGGCAAGCCGTTCCCCGGCGTCACCATCGGCATCGGCGAGCACGGCGAGGTGCTCGTCAAGGGCCGCCACGTCTTCGAGGGCTACTGGAACAACGACGAGGCCACCGCCGTGGCGATCGACAAGGACGGCTGGTTCCACACCGGCGACGTCGGCGAGCTGGACGGGGACGGCTACCTGCGCATCACCGGCCGCCAGAAGGAGATCCTCGTCACCGCCGCGGGCAAGAACGTCGCCCCGGCCCCGATGGAGGACCACATCCGCGCCCACCCGCTGATCAGCCAGGCGATGGTGGTCGGCGACGACAGGCCGTTCGTCGCGGCCCTCATCACGCTCGACACCGAGGCCCTGGAGCAGTGGAAGGCCGCCAACGGCAGGACGGACGCGGACCTCGCCGCCCTCAGCTCCGACCCGGCCATCGTCGCCGAGGTGCAGAAGGCCGTGGACAACGCCAACAAGTTCGTCTCCAGGGCCGAGCAGATCAAGAAGTTCACGGTGCTCGACGTCGACATCAGCGAGGAGAGCGGGCACCTCACCCCGACCCTCAAGGTCAAGCGCGCCGTCGTGATGCGCGACTTCGCCAAGCAGGTCGAGTCCCTCTACGGCTAGTCAGGGGGTCTCCACGGACTCCAGAACGCGGGCGAAGCGGGAGGCGGCGAGATCCCAGCTCCACTCGCGCGCGACCCACTCGCGCCCGCGTTCACCCATGGCACGCGCCCCGGCCCGGTCCTTGAGCAGGTCGACCAGGGCCGCCGTGACCTCGTCCGGGCGGGTGCCGTCGACGACCAGGCCGGTCTGCCCGCGTAGCACGGCGTCGGGGGCACCGCCCGAGGAGCCCGCCACCACGGGCAGTCCGCTGGCGGACGCCTCCAGATAGACGATGCCGAGCCCCTCCACGTCGATACCGCCCAGGCGGGTACGGCACGGCATGGCGAACACGTCTCCCGCTGCCAGATAGCCGGGCAGCGCGGCCTCCGGCACGGGGCCGGTGATCTGGACCGAGCCGTTCATCGGCCTGGCCAGCCGTTCCAGGGTCCTGCGGTACGGGCCACCGCCGACGATCAGGAGCATCGCGTCGGGAACGTCCCGCAGCACACCGGGCCAGGCCCGCAGCAGCGTGTCCTGGCCCTTGCGCGGCACCAGCCTGGACAGGCAGAGCACCACCGGCCGCTCTCCCAGTCCGAGCGCCGCGCGCACCCGCTCTCTCCCGGCCCCGGGCGCGAACACCTCGGTGTCGACGCCGGGCGCGAGCCGCACCAGCTTGTCCCCGGGTATCACCCTGACCAGCCGCCGCCGGGTGTACTCCCCCAGGTAGGTGACCACGTCGGCGTGCGCGCCGATTCTGGCGAGCACCCGGCGGCCGACCGGGAGCGCCGTCCAGCCCGCCTCGTGGCCGTGGGTGACCATGACGACGCGGCGGACCCCGGCCTCGCGCATCCTGGGCGCGAGCAGCCCGAGCGGCGCCGCCGCCCCGAAGACCACGGTCTCGCACCCGAACTCGGCGACCAGTGCGGCCGCCCGGCGGGCGACGGCGGGGGTGGGCAGCATCAACGAGGTGGGGTGCCGCACCACGGGGTAGGGCTGCCGCAGGTCGAAGTCCTCGCTGTCGGGCCATCGGGGGGCGTAGACGACGACGGAGCCGGGCGGGCGGCGGGCGATGAGACCGTACACGAAGGACTGGATCCCCCCGGCGCGAGGCGGGAAGTCGTTCGTGACCACCAGCGTGCGCCTCATGGCTCGGAGAGACCGTTCAGCCGGGCCCAGGAGCGCGCCAGCGCGATGCGCTGCGGCGCGGTGGGATGCGAGGCGTAGAGCACGTACTCCACGAGGTCGGGCGACAGATCCGAGATGTTGGTGACCGCCAGCCGTTTCTGCATGGCGGCGAACGTCGCCGGATCCCTGGTCAGGTCCAGCGCGTGGACGTCCGCACGGGCCTCGATGTGCCGGCTCACCAGGTTCTGCGCCGGTCCTGACAGCACCGCGGCCAGGCTGAGCAACCCCATGACCAAACCCACCGCCCTCGGGTCACCGATGGAGGAGATCCCCGCGCGACGCCGCACGACCCCCGCCGAGGTCACCACGTAGAGCAGGCACGCCCCGAACGCCGCGCCCAGGGCTCCGACGAGCGTACCGGAGAGCACGTCGCCCGCCTTGGCGTGACCGAGCTCGTGCGCGACCACCAGCTCGACCTCGTCGGCGGGCGCCCGGAGCAGCGTGTCGTAGACGACGATCCTGCGGGTCGCGCCGAATCCGGAGACGTAGGCGTTGAGCGCGGTGGTCCGCCGGGAGGCGTCGGCGACGAGCACGTCCTCCACCGGCACGCCGTCCCTGGCGGCCATGGCGAGCAGGTCGTCGCGGAGTCGTCCGGCCTCCATCGGCCTGAAGTCGTTGAAGATCGGCTCGATGAGCACCGGGTAGGCGAAGGAGGCCGCCACCGTCAGTGCGAACGCGCCGGCCGCCGCCGGGATCCACCAGCGCCGGTAGCGCCGCGCCAGCGCGACCACCGCCAGAACCATGATCGCGGTCAGCGCGGTGCCGACGCCCAGGCTCTTGATCCGGTCGACGGTCCAGGTCGGCCAGGTCTGGGTGGACAACCCGAAGTCGCGCAGGTAGGTCTCCGACCACATCCCCAGCGGCCAGCGCAGCATCGCGACGGCCACCGAAAACACCAGCACGCCGAGCAGCACCCGCAGCCACCACGGCCCCCGCAGCCGGCCGACGAGCCGGGCGCCCAGCGGGGTGCCCACCAGCACCCCCGCCACCACCAGCGTCAGGCCGAGGGAGAGGTAACCCGGTACGCTGACCAGTCTGTCGAACGCCTCGGACCTGGCGATCTGCTCGGCCGTGAAGTCGCGGCCCGGATCGGGGACGACCGCCGGGGTTCCCGCGGGCAGCGCCCGCCAGGGCGTGGCGACCGCCACGACCGCCAGGGTGACCACCCCCAGCGCGGCCAGCGCCCACCCCGCCGACCGCACACCCGAGGGCGCGTCCGTCGTGCTCAGCGTCATCAAACACCTCCAGCGTGGAGCCCGAACCCTGGGCCCCGTCCTTTGGATCCTCCGCCTGCCGCGGTCGGCCGGACGGCGCCTCGCCGTGTCGTCACCGGTCACCGCGGCACGCCGCGGCTCCCTCCCGCGCCCTGCGAGGCACCCGCCGACCGCTCCTCGCCACGGCGAGATCCGCCAGGTGGGGCCTGGACCGGGAAGGACACAAGGATGTCAGGCGAGTTCCTCTCCGAGATAGTCACGCCACGCCACGGTGAGTTGGGCGGGCGACAGGCCGAGCGTGTCGGTGACATCGCCACCGTAGAGCCTCACCAGGGCCTTCTCACCGAAGCGCTCCGCGATGAACCGGCAGGCGAGCCAGGCCTCCTCGTACGCCTGTGCGAGCCGCGGAGCGCCGGGGGCGAAGTCGGCGGGGCCCGGGAGACGGGCGGGCAGGACTCCGGCGCGCACCTCGGCGGCCAGCTCGGCGGCGGCCGTCCGTACCGGGATTCCGGCATCGCGGTAGCCGACGTAGTCGGCGAAGCCCTCCGACAGCCACATCGGCACCCGGCCGCCGCGGGTCGCGCCGGTGGCCACGTGCACCAGCTCGTGCGTGATCACCACGTCCCTGCCGGTCATGGTGAGCCTCGCGTAGCCCGAAGGCAGGACGATCACCCGGTCCGCGGTCGCCATCGCGGCCAGGCCCCGGGTGCTCTCCGCTCCGGCGAGTGCCGCGGCCTCGGCATCGGTGGCGGGGAACAGGATCACCGCTCGGACCGGCCCCCAGATCGCCGCGACCGCGCGACGGGCCCGGTCGGCCCTGGCGGCCAGGTCCCGCAGGACGGCGGGCGCGAGGTCGTGGCCGATCACGAGGGAGTACTCACCCCGGACGACGACGGCGGCGCCGGGCCACAGGTCTCGAAGGCCGACGGGGAGTTCTCCGGCGCGCTGGAGAGGATCGTGAGGAAGCGGGCCGGCTCCGGCCAGGAGAGGTCCCGTCCCGGCCGACGGGCCCACGCTCATCAGCGCCAGCATCCCGGCGAGCACGGTGCGGCGCCCCTTCGGGACGGACATAACGAGTCGATGTTATCGGAATGCCGGCCGGTGCTCCGGCCTCCGGGCCAGGGGCCGTCGATCGACCGGCATCGCGACGCTCCTTGCCGGAGGCGCGGATCCGCCCGGGCGGCACGCTCGCGGCCCCTACCGGAAACGGAGCGGCCCCGCCCCTCCACATGTGAGGAACGGGGCCGGCGCCCCTTGCCCGGGTCAGGCTCCGGGCCGGACCGCTCCGGCGAAGGAGGACCTGTAGTACCCCTCCAGCTTCACGATCCGGACCGTCTTGCCGCTGCTCGGCGAGTGGACCATCCTGCCCTTGCCGACATACATGCCGACGTGGCCCTTTCCACTGAAGAACATCAGGTCACCGGGGCGCAGGTGGCTCCACGAGACCTTCTTCCTGATCGCCCGGTACTGGCTGTGCGTGATCCGGGGGATGGACACGCCCGCCTTGCGCCAGGCGTATTTGACGAGCCCCGAGCAGTCGAACGCGCCGGGACCGGAGGCACCCCACCGGTACGGATCGCCGATCTGCTTCTTGGCCGTCGAAACGGCCTTGCGGGCCCGAACCTTCTGCAGGGCCGCCCTGCTCATCTTGGTCTTGACCTTGGTACCGGCCTTGGCCTTGTGCGCAGCCCGATCGGTCTGCTCGGAGACTCCGGCCGCGGTGTTGACCAGGATCTCAGGGGTGCTGTCCGTCGTCGCTCCGGCCGCCGTCGACCCCAGGGTGACCGCTCCGGCTGAGGCGGTCAAGGTGAGGGCGACACCGCCGAGGGAAAGGCGGAAAAGGCGCGATAGACGGGTGTTACACGGGGTGGTAGACAGGATTTCTCCTTGGTGCTTCCACTGATGCCTACCGGGTTAGCTGACGGGTTCGGGCTGGGAAGATGCCCTACGGCGCAAATGCGCTGATTCACCCCTGGCCACGTTGTCTCGGGCCTTTTGGGTCCCCGGTTCCATGCCTCCTGGCTGCGTGGATTCGGCGGGCCGCCGCGATGAGGTCCGCCCCCGGCGGGGGAGCGGCGGCCGGTTGGATTTCTATAGGGACACCGGCCCGAAGACCGACATTCACCGCGACGGCATGGCTTGCACGTCGCGAGGCCAGAAGTTACCCCGATCTCCAACTTTCGGCAAAGCATTCGCCAAACAAGAAGATCGACAAGCGTTCGTGATCTTCCCGTTACCCCTGCTTAATGGCCATTTATGCTATTGAGATATGACCCTCGTCACACCTCTGGAATCACACCCGACAAATCACGATTTCTGTAATGTTCATCACATTTACCATCATTCACGGTTGAAGCCGTGAGGGGCCCTCCCCCGCCGCCGAGCACGCGTCAGCGCCGGACGCACGTGTAGGCGCCGTAGATCGATTCCCTGAAGTCCGCCTGGACGATCTCGAACCCGGCTGCGTCGAGCATCGGTTCGAGAAGCCATCGGAAGGTGCTGTACTCGGTGCGCAGATGCTCGGCGTAGTCCTCGCGGGTGTAGCCCAGCGCGGGATCGTCGGCCGCGCCGTCGAGCCAGCGGCCGAGCACGGCGCCGGCCTCGGCCGGCCGGAAATCGAAGATCAGGTCGCGCAGGCGCAGGACGCCCCCGGGCCGTACGATCCGCGCGATGCGGTCGAGCGCGACCGCCTTCCAGAAGTCGGGGAGCTGATGAAGGGCGTGACGGGTGTAGACCGCGTCCGCGGGTGGCCCCGCGTGCTCGTAGGAGAGAAAACCCGCCCGCACGCACTCGATGTTGGCCAGGCCGTCCTCGGCGGCCCGGACGGTCAGGAAGTCGTGCATCGCCGGGGAGACGTCAACCGCCACCACCCGCCGGAACCGCCGCGCCGCGGCCAGGGCGAACTGCCCCGTCCCCGCGCCGAGTTCCACGACCGTCGCCGTCTCCCCCACGCCGCGCCCGGCGAGCGCGGCGAGATCCTCCCCCGGATCGGGCCTGCCCTGTTTGCGGTCGAACCCGGCGACGAACGCGGCGTCGAGGTGCTCGGGACCGGCATGGGCGAGTTCGTCGAGCATCCATGAAGTGATCATTTTCCGATGCTGACAGCGCCGCCGCGGGCGGCGCACCCGGTTTTCCGGCCACTGGGACCCGCGCGCCGTGCGTCAGGGGCGGACGGCTCCGACGAGGCGACGGCCGTAGGCCGAGAGCGGGACGACCTTGACCACGTCGCCGGTCTGCGGGGCGTGCACGATCTGGCCGTTGCCCGCGTACATGCTGACGTGGCCCAGGCCCTCACTGAAGATGAGGTCGCCCGGCTGGAGGTCGTTCAGCGAGACCTTGCGGTTCGCGCCCCAACTCCACTGCTCCCAGGTGGTACGCGGCAGGCTGACTCCCCCGTTGCGCCAGGCGGCCTGGAGCAGGCCCGAGCAGTCCCAGCCGCCGGGGCCCGTGCCGCCGTACTGATAGGGCTTGCCGACCTGTGCGAAGGCGAACTGCAGGGCGGCGCGGGCGTTTCCCGAGGCGGAGCCGGTGTACTGGATTCCGCCGCTCTCGGGGTTACCCGCCTTGAAGACGTTGAGTTCGCGCAGGAGCTTCGTCTGAGCCTTGACCATCTTGTCGGCCTTGGCCTTCTCCTTGGCCAGCTCGTCGCGCGTCTCGTCGGCCTCGCTCAGCGCGCCCTTGGCCAGGTTCCTGTTGAGCCGCAGCGCCTTGGTGGCCTCGTCGAAGGCGCTCAGCGACTGGGCCCGGGAGGCCGACATCTGGTCGACCGAGGCCAGGCCGCTCAGCAGCGCGCCGGGGTCGGTCTGGTAGACCATGCCCTCCCAGCTGTTGACCGCGCCGAACTGGTAGGTGCTGACCGCCATCGCGACGAGCTCCTTACGCAGCCCGGCGACCTGCTCGCTCTGCCGGGCGAGCTCGCTGTTCAGCGTCGCGTACTTCTTCCTGGCCCGCTTCCACTTCTCCGAGGCCTGGTTGTACTTCTCGACGATCTGGTCGGCCTGCTCGTTGAGCTTCTCCAGCTTCTTCTTGGCCTGGGCGAGCGTCGGCTTCGGCTCCGCGGAGGCCCCGCTCACCGGCGTCATCAGCATCGCGAGGGCGAGCCCGGCCGCCACCGGTATCCGAATGAGTCCAACCGGCATACCCGCCACGGCCACGTCAACGCCTCCAGACTGCACAGACCTGCGGCGAATAGTACAGAACAAGTAAGGTTTAGATCACCTTTTCACATGTTTTGCGCTATTGCCGCAGGTGGCAGCTCCGATATCCCGGGCGAGCACCGGGGGCGCCCCTCAGCAGTCGGCGACGCCGCAGATCTTTCCGGTCATCTTTCTGGCGTCGCGCAACTGGGTGGCCCAGTCGCTCCGCGCGGGCTTGTAGTACTCCCCGGCCCAGAGGTAGACCAGGACCGCGTTGCCCTTCCTGACCAGCACGCTCCGGTCACCCCCCACGCCCGCCTTCCCCTTGTAGTAGACCTGCCCGGAGACCTTCAGCGCCTCGTCTCCGAGCCCGGTCAGGCGCGAGGAGACGTAGCGGTAGGCGGAGCCCCCGTTGGTGTTGGAGCGGCAGGCGGTCAGGGCGGAGCGCACCTGGGCGACCGCTCCGGCGGCGGCCGCCTTCGAGCGGTACAGGATCACCTGCTCGACCTTCTGGAAGTCCGGGACGCTGGTGTAGGTCACCGTCCGCGCGGCCGTCCGGCCGGTTCTGGCCAGCGTGGCCCGGTCGCACGGGTTGATCGCCAGCCGGACCTTGGCCGAGTCGCTGACCTTCCAGCTGCTCTCGGCGAGAACGGGCTTCTTCGCCGCGTCCTTCTCATAGAGCAAGAAGCCCTTGGGGATGCCGGCCGCCGCGACCGCGGCGGGGGTGGCGACGGTCGCCCCGATGGCCAGCACGGCGACGGCGAGCGTTATGATCTTCTTCATCGAGTGCCCCTGGGGAGATCGAAATACCTTCCGGTAGTTCGATGCGCCATCACCGGAAAAGGTTCACGCCCGTCCCAGACGCCTGAGAAGAAGCAGTGAGGGGACCGGCCGGGCGCCCATCCTGCGGACCGACTCGGCCACCTCCCGATCCGAGGAGACCACCGCGACCGCGCGTCCCGTGGGCTCGGCGCGGACCAGCTGGCGGATCAGGTCGTCGGCGATCTGCCCCGGCGCGCTGAACATCACGCGCACCCCCCTGGGGGCCGACACCGGGACCGGCCCGTTCAGCTCGGCGCCGTCGAAAACGCAGGTCAGCTCGGTTCGGGTCTGCGCGTAGAGCGCACCGAGGCCGGTGAGGAGGCGATTGCGCTGGTCGGCGAGGGTGAACGTACCGTAACCGGTCTTGGTCACGTTGTAGCCGTCGACGATCAGGTGGATCTGCGGCAGCGCGAGCAGCTGGTCGAGCAGGGCGGGGTCGTCGTCGGCGAGCGCCCGCGCGGGAACCGCCTGGACCCCCTGCCTGCCCGGCGCCACCGAGGCCACCGAGTCGGCGGGACGGTGGATGCCGGAGGGCAGGGCGAGCTCCCTGCGGAGCCCCGCGGCGGCGTCCTGCAGGGCGTCGAGCAGCATGCGGACCTTGGTGTCCTCCACGCTGCGGCCCTCGCGGGCCGCCCTGCGCGTCGACTCCAGCTGACGCTCGGCGTCGGCCAGCCGCTCGCGCAGGCGGCGCAGCTCGCTCTCCACGCTGCTCCCCGCCGAGACCGCGGCGGTCTTCGCCTCCTCCGCCGCCTCCCAGGCCTCGGCGGCACGCGCCTCGGCCGCCCTGGCCCGCTCCCGGGCCTCGTGCAGCCTGCGGCGCAGGTCGGAGACCTCCGAGCGCGAGGCCTTGAGCTGCTCGCGCAGCCGTTCGGACTCCTCCTTGGCCGCGCTCTTCTGGCCGGCCAACTGCTCGCGCAGCCGGGAGAGCGTCTGCTCCTGCGCGGAGTCCTCGGCGGCGGCGGCCGATCGCTCCAGGTCCGCGCGGGCCGCCTCCACCATGTCCGCCCAGCCGGGCGGCCGGGTCAGGTAGGCGGCCGCGGCCACCATGACGGGCTCGGCGGCCGGCGGGACCGCGCCCTCGGCGAGACTCGCGATCAGTTCCGGCCAGCCCGCGGTCAGCGTCTCCGCGACCAGCTCGCGGAACTTCTTGTCGGTCTCCAGTTGCGCGGCGATGGGCGCGCCCCCCAGCCTGGCGCGCTTGCGAGGGTCGAATCTGGCGATCCCCTTCAGCGGCGGCGGCACCGAGGCGGCGGGCATGGAGCCGAGGATCTGGGACGCCAGTTCCACGACGTGTAAGCGAACCTGCTCGGGTAACGGACGAGACAGGCCCTCTCCGGCTGAACTCATCACGGCCCCTACTCGGATCGGTCTTCACGTCAAGGGTACGGCTACCGCACCCTGACCCCGACCTGACCGTAAGGCGGACGGCGGCCGACCCGGCCGTGAACTCTTTATGGACAAGCGCTTGCTCTTAGGTTACGACTGTGCGGATCACCTTGTGACGTACGCCACCCGGGAGAGCGCGATGGATCAGCAGCGCCGGCAGGCCGAGGATATGCGGACATCCACCCGCGACCTCGATGAGTTACACGAACGGATGCGCTCCTGGCTCTCCGGCAGGGTGGGATCCCCCGTCACGCTCTCCCGGCTGTCGGCGCCCTCGGGCAACGGCATGTCCAGCGAGACCCTGCTCTTCGACGCCTCCTGGACGGCGGCGGAGGGCGGGCGGGAGATCGGCTGCGTCGCCCGGATGGCCCCGGCGAGCGAGGCCGTGCCGGTCTTCCCGAGCTACGACCTCGGCAGGCAGTTCGAGGTCATGCGGATGGTCAGGGAGCGCGCCGGGGTGCTCGCGCCCCGGACCCTGTGGTACGAGCCCGACCCCGCACCGATGGGCACCCCGTTCTTCGTGATGGAGCGGCTCACCGGCGACGTGCCGCCGGACGTCCTGCCCTACACCTTCGAGGGCTGGCTGCTGGACGCCTCCCCCGCCGACCGGACACGGCTGCAACGGCAGAGCGTCGAGATCCTGGCCAGACTGCACGACGCCCCGTTCACCGTGGAGGAGCTGCGCCCGCTGGAGATCGCGGGCACGGGCGAGTCCGCGCTGCGCAGGCACGTCGACGACCAGCGGTCCTACTACGAGTGGGCACACGGTTCGATGCGCATCCCGCTGCTGGAGCGGGCGTTCGACTGGCTGTGCGAGCACTGGCCGAACGATCCGGGGCCCGACGTGCTGAGCTGGGGCGACGCCCGCATCGGGAACGTGATGTACCGCGACTTCACCCCGGTGGCGGTGCTGGACTGGGAGATGGCCGCGATCGCCCCCCGCGAGCTGGACCTCGCCTGGATGATCTTTCTGCACCGGTTCTTCCAGGAGATCGCCGAGGTCATGGAACTGCCCGGCCTGCCCGACTTCATGCGGCGCGAGGACGTCTGCGAGACGTATCAAGAAATAACGGGATATAAGCCGCGCGACATGGAGTTCTACGAGATGTACGCCGCGCTCAGGCACGGCGTCATCATGGCCCGCGTCTGGCACCGCCGCATCCATTTCGGCGAGCAGCCCATGCCGGACGACCCCGACGACCTGGTGCTGCACCGGGCCGCCCTCGAACGGATGCTGGACGGGAGCTACTGGAGCTGACGCCTTTCCCACGCGCGGGCCACGGGTGCGCGGGGCCTCCGGCGCCGAGAGAGCCCGGTGCGGTGAATGTCGGTCGGGGCTTCTATGGTCGTGAATCGTGAACTACGCCGTGCAGGGAACACTCGACGAGCTGGGCACCCCGCTCAGCCAGGTCACCTTCGTCGTGTTCGACCTGGAGACCACCGGCGTCTCGGCGGGCGAGCACGCGATCACCGAGATCGGCGCGGTCAAGGTCAGGGGCGGCGAGGTGCTCGGTGAGTTCGGCACCCTGGTCGACCCCGGTTCGCCGATCCCGCCGTTCATCTCGGTACTGACCGGCATCACCGACGGCATGGTCGTGGCGGCGCCGCGGATCGAGTCGGTACTGCCGTCCTTCCTGGAGTTCGCCGCGGGCTCCACCCTGGTGGCACACAACGCCGGGTTCGACCTGGGATTCATCAGGGCGGCCTGTGCGGCGCACGGGTATCCACCGCCCGCCCACCAGGTGGTCGACACCGTCGACCTGGCCCGCAAGCTGCTGACCCGCGACGAGGCGCCCAACTGCAAGCTGTCCACGCTGGCCGCGATCTTCAGCCGCACCGAGCCCTGCCACCGGGCGCTCGCCGACGCGCGGGCCACGGTCGACGTGCTGCACGCCCTGCTGGAACGGGCGGGCTCCTTCGGGGTGCAGACGCTGGAGGAGCTCAAGGGCTTCGTCCGCGCGCCCACCCCCGAGCAGCGCCGCAAGCGGCACCTGGCCGACTCGGTGCCGACGGGACCCGGCGTCTACGTCTTCGAGGACTCCGGCGGCGACCCGCTCTACGTCGGCAAGAGCACCAACCTGCGCAACCGCGTGCGCGGTTACTTCACCGCGAGCGAGACCCGGCCCCGCGTCCGCGAGATGATCGGCATCGCCGCGCGGGTCAGGTCCATCGCCTGCGCGACCCCACTGGAGGCGGAGGTCAGGGAACTCAGGCTGATCGGCTCGGCCAAGCCCCGCTACAACCGCAGGTCGCGCCATCCGGAGAAGATGTTCTGGCTCAAGCTGACCGACGAGCTCTTCCCCCGCCTGTCGGTGGTCCGCGAGGTCAAGGACGACGAGGCGTCCTACCTGGGCCCGTTCACCAGCACCCGCGCCGCCGAGGACGCCCGCACCGCGCTGCACGAGACGATCCCGCTGCGGCAGTGCACCGAACGGATCACTCCGCGTACCAGGCGCTCCGCCTGCGCGCTCGCCGAGATCGGCAGGTGCGGCGCGCCGTGCGAGGGACGTGAGACCCCCGACGAGTACGCGGTGCACGTCGGGGCGGCGCGCCGGGCGCTGGAACTGGACGCGGCCGGGGTCTTCTCCGCCATGGAGGCCAGGATGGAGCGTCTGGCCCTCGACCAGCGCTACGAGGAGGCCGCGGCCGACCGCGACCGGCTCGCCTCCTACATCCGCACCTCGGCCCGCATGCAGCGGCTGCGGTCGCTGACCGCCATCTCCCAGATGGTCGCGGCCGCCCCCGTGGCGGACGGCCGTTGGGAGATCCACGTCATCCGGTACGGACGGCTCGCCTCGGCCGGGGTGATGCCGAGGGGCGCCCACCCCACCCCGTTCGTCGAGGCGCTGGCGGCCACCGCCGAGACGGTGCCGCCCGGCCCCGGGCCGGTCCCCGCCGCCAGCGCCGAGGAGACCGAGTGCGTGCTGCGCTGGCTGGAGTCCCCGGGGGTGCGACTGGTGCAGGTGGAGGGCACCTGGAGCCTGCCCGTCTCGGGTGCCGGCCGGCTCAAGGCCCGCATCGATCGCGCCTACCAGGCGGCCGAGCCGCGCCGGGCGCGCGAGGGCCGTCCGCTGCGCTGATAGCGTCGAAGACGGCAGGCAACACTCAACGAGGAGGAAGCTCGTGGTCACCGCGATCGTTCACATCAACGCCGAGGTGGACCGGATCCCCGAGGTCGCCCAGACGATCGCCGAGATCGACGGGGTGAGCGAGGTCTACTCCATAACCGGGGAGTACGACCTGATGGCCATGGTCCGCGTCACCGCCTACGAGGAGATCGCCGAGGTCATTCCCGGGCGGATCAACAAGGTGGCGGGGGTGCTGCACACCGAGACCAACATCGCCTTCCGCGCCTACTCCCGGCACGATCTGGACGCCGCCTTCTCGATCGGCCTCGGCGAGTCCGACTGACCCGCGCCGGCGGGACGGAGGAGAGGGCGGGTCGGTTCGAGGTCGGTGACGTCCCCCATGGCCGTACGGGTGCTGTCCGGGACCGCCTCGCCCGAGACGGGTAGCCGCGCCCGCACCTCGAACCCCCCTCCGGGCAGGATCCCGGCCGCCAGCGTCCCACCGAACAGGGCGGCCCGCTCGCGCATGCCGAGCAGGCCGTGCCCCGCGGTCGCCGAGGGGTCGGCCTGGCCGTCGTCCCGTACCAGCACGTCGAGGAAACCCGGGCGCCAGCGCAGCGTGACGCGGGCCGAACGGGCACCGGCGTGTCGTAGGGTGTTGGCGAGCGCCTCCTGGACGATGCGGTAGGCCACCAGTTCGAGGGTGAGCGCGACCTCGGCGGGCCTGCCCTCCTCGACCATGTCCACCCCCAGGCCCGCCGCACGGACCTCGGTGAACAGGTCCCGCAGGTCGGACAGCCTGGGCTGGGGCGTCCTGCCCGCCGAGGGGCCGTCGAGATCGAGTAGCGACAGGGTGCGCTGGAGCTCGACCAGTGCCTGACGCCCCGACTCCTCGGCCACCCGCAAGGTCCGCCTGGCCCGGTCGGGATCCTTGTCCATGATCATCCGTCCGGCGCCCACGCCGAGCGTCATCATGCTGATCCCGTGCGCGACCACGTCGTTCAGCTCACGGGCGATGCGCGCCCGCCTCTCGGCGAACTGGGCGCGGACCAGTTCCTCCTGCTGACCGACGAACCTGTCCTCTGCGGACTTGAGCCTCAGCAGCAGGAGCCTGCGATCCCACGCCAGGCTCACGACGGCCACGCACAGTCCGAGCGCCACGCACGCCAGCAGGACGGGGAACATCTGCTCGGTCAGGGGGTCAGCATGCCACATGGGTCGCAACCTAGAACGGCACGCCGAGACGGCACATCCGCTCCCGGGTGGATCTTCCATCCACCCGGGAGCGGAGACGTTCCGGCCGGTAACGAAAGAGTCTCGGCCCGGTCACGTTCCAGTGACGGTCCGGACGGTGCCGGGACGCTCCTCTCCCACGGAGACACCGCCGGGAGGGTTCACGACGGCCCATGCCCCCGGCCCCACACCGCGGGACGAGCACGGTTCAGGACGGCTTCGACGCCCGGCTGACCGCGACCCACCGGTCGAGGGTCTCGCCGGCGGCACCGGAGTCGACGGCTCGCACGGCGCGCTCGTAGCCCGCGGCCATCGCGGCGTTCAGGTCACCGCCGGCACCGTCGAGGGCGACCAGCGCGGCCGCGGCGTTCAGCAGCACCGCGTCGCGGACCGGGCCGGTCTTGCCGCCGACCAGGTCGTGCACGGCCCTGGCGTTGAAGGCCACGTCCCCGCCGCGCAGCGCGTCGGGCGCCGCCCTGGGGATGTCGAGGACCGCCGGGTCGAAGACGGTCTGCTCGGCGCCGCCCTCGCGCACCACCCAGACCGTGGAGGTGGTGGCGATGGTGAGCTCGTCCAGCCCGTCGTCGCCCCGGAAGACCAGGGCGGAGACCCCGCGCTCGGCGAAGACGCCGGCGACGACGGGGAGCATGCCCGCGTCGAAGATGCCGATCGCCTGGGCGGCGGGCCTGGCCGGGTTGGTCAGCGGTCCCAGGAAGTTGAAGACCGTGGGGATGCCGATCTCCTTGCGCGGCGGGCCCGCGAAGCGTAGCGCCGGGTGGTAGGCCGGCGCGAAGCAGAAGGCGATGCCGGCCTCCACCGCGACCCTGGCGGTGTCCGCCGGGGACAGGTCGAGCACGATCCCCAGGTGCTCCAGGACGTCGGCGGCGCCGCACGAGGACGAGGCGGCCCGGTTGCCGTGCTTGACGACCCTGGCTCCCGCCGCGGCGGCCACGATCGCGGCCATGGTGGAGACGTTGACGGTGTGCGCCCGGTCACCACCGGTGCCGACGACGTCGACCACGGGGCCCTCGACCGTCAGCGGAGTGGCCAGCTCCAGCATCGTGCGCGCCAGGCCGGTCACCTCCGCGACGGTCTCGCCCTTCGCCCGCAGCGCCACCGCGAAGCCCGCGATCTGGGCGGGCGTGGCGGAGCCGGACATGATCTGGTTCATCGCCCAGGCGGTCTCGTCCGCCGTCAGGTGCTCGCCCGCGAGCAGGGCGGACAACAGCGCCGGCCAGGTGGTGCGCGCGTCCATGCGGTTCTCCAGGGGGGTTTTACCGGGCGGTCAGACGAGTGGACAGGCGGCGGCGCATCAGGTCGGCGACGGTCTCCGCGAGGCCGACCGGGTCGATCGGCTGTGGCACCACGGCCTCGGCGCGCGACCACTCGGCCAGCCAGCGGTCGTCACGGCGGGCGATCAGCAGGCAGATCGGCGGGCAGTCGTGGACCTCGTCCTTGGCCTGACGGGCCACCCCCATGCCGCCCGCGGGCTGGGCCTCGGCGTCGAGCACGGCGACGTCGATCTCACCGGAGTCGAAGTGCTGGACGACCTTGGCGTGGGTGGCGCACTCCACGATCTCCACGAGGGGCACGTCGGCGGCGGGGCGGCGGCCGAGTGCCTGCCGCACCTTCTCGCGGGTGCTCGCGTCGTCGCTGTAGACGAGGACCCTCATCTTGTCGTCGGTGCTCACGGTCGCGCTCACTATCCCTCGTCGATGTATGGTCACCTGGGATGCTACCGGTCAGCCGGCCTGGAGACCCAGGCCGGAGCCACAGCTGAACAAAATGCCCCATACGTCCCCTTTTTATGGGCGTATGCCCCCCCTATCGGGGGGTCGTGCGGCGACCCGAGCAGGAGAGCCGCAATAATGCTGCCCGTGGCGACAGCATCCGCAATTTCAACGACGACGACAGCACACTCGTCCCGCAGACCCGATCTGGTCAGCGTCGGGACGATTGTCTGGCTGTCCTCCGAGCTCATGTTCTTCGCGGCGCTGTTCGCGATGTACTTCACCATCCGGTCTGTGAGCCTCAGCCAGGGACTGCCCTGGCCGGAGGCCCACCTGAACGTCCCCTTCGCCCTGGGCAACACGATCATCCTGGTCCTGTCGAGTGTGACCTGCCAGCTGGGCGTGTGGGCGGCTGAGAAGGGCCAGGTCGCCAAGCTGCGTTTCTGGTACATCGTCAGCTTCCTGATGGGCTCCGTGTTCGTGGCCGGCCAGCTGTACGAGTACAACGAGCTGGTCCACGAAGGACACACCCTGTCGCACACCGCGTACGACTCGGTGTTCTACCTGACCACGGGCTTTCACGGCCTCCACGTGACCGGTGGACTGATCGCGTTCCTCTTCATGCTGGGACGCACGTACGCCGCGAAGCGCTTCACCCGTGAGCAGGCGACCAGCGCGATCGTCGTGTCCTACTACTGGCACTTCGTCGACGTGGTCTGGATCGGCCTTTTCGTGACCATCTATGGAATTCAATAAGGAATCGGGGATCTCTGTGAATAGGATCACCGCTGGGCGGCGGCATCCCCTCGCGAGATACGCCGTCCTGCTCCTGGCCCTGGCCCTGATCGGCGGGGTCTACACCGTTGCCCTGACGGTCTCCTCCAGCAGTCAGGCCGACGCCGCCATCGCGTCCGGCAGGGCCGACGACGTGGCCGAGGGCAAGAAACTCTTCGAGCAGAGCTGCTCCAGCTGCCACGGGCTCAACGCCGAGGGCACCGCCCAGGGTCCGACCCTGATCGGCGTCGGCGCCGCCTCGGTGGACTTCCAGGTCAGCAGCGGCCGCATGCCCCTGGCCAACCCCGGCGCGCAGGCACCGCGCAAGCCCCCGCCGCCGTGGGTCGCCAAGACCAAGCGCCCCGACGGCACCTACGAGGCCGTCGACCAGCTCGCCGCCTACATCCAGTCGCTCGGCGGCGGCCCGGCCATCCCGGACAAGGATCAGGTCGACCCCGCCATGGGAGACAAGGCCAAGGGCGGCGAGCTTTTCCGCGCCAACTGCATCCAGTGCCACAACTTCGTCGGCTCGGGCGGCGCCCTGACCCAGGGCAAGTACGCTCCGCCGCTCCACGAGGCCACCCCGACGCAGATCTATGAGGCCATGGTCACCGGCCCCCAGGCGATGCCGGTGTTCAACGACAGCATCATCACCCCTCAGCAGAAGAAGGACATGATCGCCTACATCGTGGGCGTGCGGAACGAGCCCAACCCGGGCGGCGCCGGTCTGGGCCGCATCGGCCCGGTCACCGAGGGCCTGGTGGCCTGGGTCGTCGGACTCAGCCTCCTCTCCCTGGCCGCCATCTGGATCACCGCGAAGAGGCGACAGGCCAAATGACTGAGAACAATCACGGCATCGAACAGCCGGAGGAACGCGCGCCAAGGCGCGTCATCGGCACCCCCCCACCCGCGGCGAGCACCTCCCTGCTCGGCACCGAGGAGCGCCCGTCGACCGAGGTCGCCCAGGTTCCCGGAGTGACCCCGCAGGACGAGGCGACCGCGAAGAAGGGCGAGAAGTACGCCGCCCTCTGCTTCCTCGTCGCCTTCCTGGCCGGCATCGGCTTCGTGGTGTCGTACGTCGTCTTCCAGGTCGGCGACATCGAGAAGACGCAGGTCTCCAACCTCGCGCTGGGCGGCACGCTCACGCTGGCCCTGCTCGGGCTGGCCGCGGGCATGGTGACCTGGGTCCGCCTGGTCATGCCCAAGTACAACCTGGTCCAGGAGCGCCACCCGATGGCCTCCGACACCGAGACCCGGTCCTACGTCGGCGAGACCTTCCTGCAGGGCGCGGCCGAGAGCGGCATCACCAAGCGCCCGCTGCTGCGCCGCACCCTGCTGCTCGCCGCCGCCCCGCTCGGCCTGGCCCCGCTGGTCCTGCTGCGCGACCTCGGCCCGAGCTACAAGGACTTCCCCGCCAAACTGCGGCACACCGTCTGGGGAGAGAAGACCAAGGACGGCAAGAACCGCAAGCTCCTCGTCGAGGGAAGCGGATCACCCATCCGGGCGGCCGACTTCAACTCCCCCGGCGGCATCCTCTCCGTGGTGCCCGAGGGATACGAGCACGACCTGAACGCACTGGCCAAGGCCACCCTGATCCTGATCAAGTTCCGCCCGGAGGAGCTCAAGTCCGGGACGAACCTGAACTGGACCCACGACGGGATCGTGGCGTACTCCAAGATCTGCACGCACGTCGGCTGCCCCGCGGCCCTGTACGAGCAGAGCACGCACCACATCCTGTGCCCGTGTCACCAGTCGACCTTCGACGCCGCCGACGGCGCCAAGGTCGTCTTCGGCCCGGCGGCCCGGCCTCTTCCGCAGCTGCCGATCGCCGTGGACGAAGAGGGATACCTCGTGGCGACGGCGGACTTCCCCGTCCCCGTCGGGCCCAGCTTCTGGGAGCGCGGCGACGCCGAGGCCGAGGCCCGTGAGGCCGAGGCCAAGAAGGGAGGCCAATCATGAGCACCCAGACCGTTCCCAAGCCCATCGCGGGCGCGAGCGGCTTCGTCGACGACCGCATCGGGGCGGGGAACTTCCTGCGGCGGAACCTGCGGAAGATCTTCCCCGACCACTGGTCGTTCCTGCTCGGTGAGATCGCGCTCTACTCGTTCATCGTCCTGCTGCTGACCGGCACGTTCCTGACGTTCTTCTTCAAGCCCAGCATGGCCCACGTGGAGTACACCGGCTCCTACGGCCCGCTGTACGGCGTCGGGATGTCCGAGGCGTACGCGTCGTCGCTGGAGATCAGCTTCGACGTGCGCGGCGGCCTGCTGATGCGCCAGATGCACCACTGGGCCGCCCTGCTGTTCATCGGCGGCATGATGGTGCACGCGCTGCGGGTGTTCTTCACCGGCGCCTACCGCAAGCCGCGCGAGCTGAACTGGCTGATCGGCGTGCTGCTGCTGACCCTGGCGCTGGCCGCGGGACTCACCGGCTACTCCCTCCCCGACGACCTGCTGTCGGGCGCCGGTCTGCGGATCACCGAGGGTGTGGCGATCTCGCTGCCGCTGGTCGGCACCTGGATCACGTTCTTCCTCTTCGGCGGCGAGTACCCGGGCGTGGACGTCGTCTCCCGGTTCTACTCGCTGCACATCCTGCTCATCCCGGGCATCCTGCTGGCGCTCATCTCGGCTCACATGATCCTGATGTGGGTCCAGAAGCACACGCAGATGCCGGGCAAGGGCCGCACCAACGAGAACGTGGTGGGCGCGCCGTTCTACCCGGCCTTCATGGTCAAGGCCGGCGCCTACTTCATGTTCACCTTCGGCGTCATCGCGCTGCTGGGCACCTTCGCCCAGATCAACCCGATCTGGCTGTACGGTCCCTACACCCCGGCCGACATCTCGGCGGGCTCTCAGCCCGACTTCTACATGGGCTTCCTGGAGGGTTCGCTCCGGCTGATGCCCGCCTGGGAGATCAACGTCCTGGGCTTCACGCTGCCGATGAGCGTGCTGATCCCGGCGCTGGTGCCGATGGGCATCGTCATGACGGGTCTGGCGCTGTACCCGTTCATCGAGCAGTGGGTCACCGGAGACCGCCGCGAGCACCACGTCGTGGACCGTCCCCGCAACAACCCGCACCGCACCTCGATCGGCATCTCGGCGATGACCTTCTACGGGGTCCTGTGGCTGCTCGGCGCCAACGACGAGATCGCCGCGTTCTTCCAGGTGTCGCTGAACTGGACGACCTACGTCGGCCGGGTCCTGATCTTCGCCGGTCCGGCGATCGCCTACTACGTCACCTACCGGATCTGCCTGGGTCTGCAGCGCGCCGACGCGGCCATCATCGGCCACGGCGTGGAGTCCGGCGTGATCAAGCGACTGCCGCACGGCGAGTACATCGAGGTCCACGTCCCGCCCAACGAGGCCATCGAGGCCCACATGCGGGGCAAGGAGCCGGTCCCGGTCCTCACCGGGGGCGGCGGCGGAGACGACGACGGCATCCCGTCCAAGGCGATGCGCGGCCCGCTCGGCAAGCTCCGCAACAAGATGAGCGCGGCCTACGGCGGCGAGAAGATCCCGCTCGACGACGGCCACGGCCACGGCGAGGGGCACGAGGAGCACACGGCGGTCGGTCAGGGTGGAGAGGACAGGTCCCTGACCCACTGACCCCCGGGGTTGACGCCACACGAGAGGCCCGGACACCGCACGGTGTCCGGGCCTCGACGTCTTTCCACACCCTTTTCCCGACGCCCCGCCGGAGGGCCGCCCCTGAGCCCCCGAATCCCCGAGCCCGGTCCCATGGGACCCCGAAGCCTCTCCGCGACGGCTGACGCCCCCTCAGAGGGCTCCGCGGGCACCCACGGCCGGCGGGGCCCGGTCTCAGACACCACCGGTCTCAGACGTCGTCGGTTTCAGACGTCGTCGGTTTCAGACGTCGTCGGTGGTGAAGTGCTTGAGGCTGCTCCACTTGAGCCATTCCCGCCAGCTCTCCTGCCAGTGACCCCAGCCGTTGGTGGGCTCCAGGACGCGGGGCGAGCCGGTGATGATGATCGGATCCCCGATCAGGGTGTTGTCGAGGAACCACTTGGCGTTGCTCGGGCTGACGTTGACGCAGCCGTGGCTGACGTTGGAGTAGCCCTGGGAGCCGACCGACCACGGGGCGCTGTGGATGTACTCGCCGCTGTTGGAGATGCGGACCGTGTCGTAGACGGTCAGCTGGTAGTAGCCGGGCGAGCCGGGCCCGATGCCCGGAGAGGTCATCACCGTGACGTTCTCCCTGGACATGGCCAGGTGCACGCCGCTGGTCGTGTGGTACTTCCAGTCGCCGCCCTGGCCCGCGCTCATCGGGATCTCCCTGACGACCCTGCCGTTGCGCCGCACCGTGAGGTGGTGGGAGAGCACGCTGCCCCGGGTGATCTGCGCGCGGCCGACCTTGAAGTTGACCGTCCGGTTCGCCGCGCCGTACAGGCCGGCGCCGCCGCGCACCCCGGCCAGCCGGGCCTCGACCCTGACCTTGGTGCCCGAGGGCCAGAAGTTCTTCGGGCGGAAGTGCACGTTGCGGTCGTCGAACCAGTGCCACGCCCCCACCACCGGCCTGGAGGTGCGGACGAACAGGTTGCGCTCGACGGAGACGCGGTCGGTGACGGGGTGGTCAAAGGTGATCATCACCGGCATGCCGACGCCGACGGTCAGACCGGTCATGTCCCGGTCCGGCATGAAGCTCTCGATCGCGAAGGTCTCGCGGCCCTTCACCGTGGAGAAGGACGAGGTCGTCCGGGTGAGGGCGCCCTCCGGATTGACCGCCGTCACCGAGACCTCGTAGGAGGCCCCTGGAGCCGCCGTACCGCGGCTGCGCCACTGTGTACCGTCGGCGCTGAGAACGCCCTGCAGAGAGCCTTTGGCGCCCTTCACGGCCCTGACGGTGACCGACTTCAGGGTGCCGCCCTGCGCCGCGACCAGGACGGGGGTGTCCGTGGGCACTCCCCTGGCCCCCTTGAGCGGTGCCACGGTGACCACGGCGGCGGCGGACTCCGCCTGTTGGGACGCCTGCGGCGTCTGCTCCTGGCGTACGGCGGTGCTTGTCGAGCAGGAGGTCGTCACCAGCACGAGGGCCAGCAGTCCCGCTCCCTGGCTCGAACCACGGATCGCGTGCCCCACATGAACTCCCCTGTCCCGGACTGAACCACTGATTCAGTTATTACCCGGAGTAAGCGGTTCACCACATAAGACATCCACCCTGAGCCCCAAATAAACGCCAAAAAGCGGGCCACGGAAGTTTTTCCGTGACCCGCTTTCGCGGTGGGACGCGGGGTCAGTGCGAGAAGTTGCCCCGGTAGTACTCGAAAACGAAACCGATCATGCTCATGATGATCGCGAAAACGCCGATCAGGAACAGCCACCAGCCGATGACCAGGCCGACGGCGGCGAGCGAGACGGCCAGGCAGACGAAGAGCGGCCACCAGCTGTGCGGGCTGAAGAAGCCCAGTTCCCCGGCGCCGTCGCTGATCTCGCCCTGCTTGTCGTCCTCCGGCTGGTCGCCGATCCGGCGGGCCGTGTACATCAGGTAGTAGCCGATCATGAGCGCGAAGCCCACCGAGATGGCCATCGCCGTCGTGCCGACCGGCTCCTTCGACCAGTACCAGTAGACGACGTCCACGGCGGCGAAGAAAATGCCGCAGAGGATGAACAACCAGCCCTGGACCTTCATCGGACCTCCTCCAGCTCACGGGGGGCCGGGGTGTGCGGGTACTTGAGGTCGAACGCCGGGCGCTCGGACCGGATGCGGGGCAGCGAGATGAAGTTGTGCCTCGGCGGCGGGCAGGACGTCGCCCATTCGAGGGAGTTGCCGTAGCCCCACGGGTCGTCCACGGTGACCTGCGGCGCGGTCTTGTGGGTCTTCCACACGTTGTAGAGGAACGGCAGCGTGGAGGCACCCAGCAGGAACGCGCCCACCGAGGAGACCATGTTGAGGTCGGTGAACCCGTCGATCGGGCTGTAGTCGGCGTAGCGGCGCGGGAAGCCCTGCGCGCCCAGCCAGTGCTGGACCAGGAAGGTCGCGTGGAAGCCGACGAACAGCGTCCAGAAGTGGATCTTGCCCAGCCTGTCGTTCAGCATCTTGCCGGTGAACTTGGGCCACCAGAAGTAGAAGCCGGCGAACATCGCGAACACCACGGTGCCGAACACCACGTAGTGGAAGTGCGCCACCACGAAGTAGGAGTCGGACACCTGGAAGTCCAGCGGCGGGGAGGCCAGGATGACACCGGTCAGACCGCCGAACAGGAACGTCACCAGGAAGCCGATCGAGAACAGCATCGGCGACTCGAACGACAGGTGGCCGCGCCACATGGTGCCGATCCAGTTGAAGAACTTCACCCCGGTGGGCACCGCGATGAGGAACGTCATGAAGGAGAAGAACGGCAGCAACACCTGCCCGGTGGCGAACATGTGGTGCGCCCACACCGTGATCGACAGACCCGCGATGGCGATGGTCGCGGCCACCAGGCCGATGTAGCCGAACAGCGGCTTGCGGCTGAAGACGGGCAGGATCTCGGTCACGATGCCGAAGAACGGCAGCGCGATGATGTAGACCTCGGGATGGCCGAAGAACCAGAACAGGTGCTGCCAGAGCAACGCCCCGCCGGTGCTGGAGTCGAAGATGTGCGTGCCGAGCTTGCGGTCGGACTCCAGCGCCAGCAGCGCGGCGGCCAGCACCGGGAAGGCCATCAGCACCAGGATCGAGGTGAGCAGGATGTTCCAGGTGAACATCGGCAGGCGGAACATCGTCATGCCGGGCGCGCGCATGCACACGATCGTGGTGATGAAGTTCACAGAGCCGAGGATCGTGCCCAGACCGCTGATGGTCAGGCCGACGATCCACAGGTCGCCGCCGATGCCCGGGGAGCTGATCGCGTTCGACAGCGGGGTGTAGGCGAACCAGCCGAAGCTGGCCGCGCCGCCCGGGGTGAGGAAGCCCGACAGGGCGATGGTGCTGCCGAAGGTGAAGAGCCAGTAGCTGACCATGTTCAGCCGCGGGAAGGCGACGTCGGGGGCGCCGATCTGCAGCGGCATGAGCTCGTTGGCGAACCCGGCGAACAGCGGGGTCGCGAACATCAGCAGCATGACGGTGCCGTGCATGGTGAACAGCTGGTTGAACTGCTCGTTCGTGGTCAGCTGGAGGCCCGGCTGGGCCAGCTCCGCCCGCATGATCAGCGCCATGACGCCGCCGATCAGGAAGAAGACGAACGAGGTGATCAGGTAGAGGTGTCCGATGATCTTGTGATCGGTGGACGTCATCCACTTGACGACGACCGAGCCCTTGCGGGTCGGGGGAAGGGGAAGTGCTGGGTTATGCGCGGTCACTGGGCACCCGCCTGGCTAGCGATGTACTGGTCGAACTCGGCCTGGGGCACGAGCTTCACCGAGAAGAGCATCCGGCTGTGGTCCACACCGCAGAGCTCGGCGCAGCGACCGGCGTAGACACCTGTCTTGTTCAGCGTCTGGACCTCGAACTTGTTGTTCACGCCCGGGATCACGTCGCGCTTGAAGTGGAACGCCGGTACCCAGAAGGAGTGGATGACGTCCGGCGAGTGGAGGTCGAACTCGACGTTCTTCCCCACCGGCAGCATCAGCTCGGGACCCTTGGTGTAGTCGGCCGCGGGCAGGCCCACGACCTGGACGGTCTTGCCGTTGTACTCCGTCGTGAAGCGCCAGCTCCACTGGAAGCCCTCGACCTTGACCTTCACGTCGGGCTTGCCGGACAGGGTGTTGATGTAGTTCTGGTCCCGCGCGGTGAAGAAGAAGAACACGCCGACCATGATGATCGGCACCACCGTGTAGAGGATCTCGATCGGCAGGTTGTACCGCACCTGAGGCGGCAACTCCTCGGAGGAGTTCTTCTTCTTACGGTGGAAGGCGACGGACCAGAGGATCAGACCCCACACGACCACACCGGTGGCGAGGGCGGCGATCCACGATCCGTTCCACAGGCTCTGGACGGATTCGGACTGCTTGGTGACGCCCTCGGGCAGGCCGCCTCGGGACCATTCTTCGGCACTGCACGCCGTCAGGGAAACCAGCAGCAGCGCCAGAGCGGCAGCGCGTGGCACCCGGCGGCGGGCCAACGGACGCCGTGCGGAACGGCGGGTCGGACTCACGGATCGCCTACCCCACAGATGAAGCCCAGGAGTCGCTCCTGGGCGGTCGTTTGTTCACGTTCAAGATTTGTAGTTCACAGCTTCACGCTGGGGGACACATTAGCGCGGACAACCGTCGCCCCCCCGCGCAGCCCCCGCCCGCACCGCGCGTGGTGCGACGATTGGAGCGTGGCGTACTTCGACGCGGCCTCCACGGAGCCGCTGCACCCCCAGGCTCGGGAGGCTCTCATCGCGGCCCTCGACGTCGGCTGGGCCGACCCCGCGAGGCTGTACGGTTCCGCTCGCCGGGCAAGGATGTTACTGGAACAGGCGAGGACCGAGGTCGCCGAGGCCCTGGGCGCCAGGCCCGACGAGGTCTCGTTCACCTCCTCGGGCACCCAGGCGGTGCACCTGGGCGTGCTCGGCACCCTGCACGGACGCCGCAGGAGCGGCCGCCGCCTGGTCACCTCGGCCGTGGAGCACTCCAGCGTGCTGCACGCGGCCGGCATCCACGAGCGCGACGGCGGCTCGGTCGAGACGGTCGGCGTCGGGATCACCGGCGCCGTCGAGGCCGGTGCCTTCCGCGAGGCGGTCCTCGCCGAGGGCACCGCCCTGGCCTGCCTGCAGAGCGCCAACCACGAGGTCGGGACCGTCCAGCCGGTCGCCGAGGCGGCGGCGGCGTGCGCCGAGGCGGGGGTGCCGCTGCTGGTGGACGCCGCCCAGACCGCGGGCCGGATGCCGCTGCCCGGCGGCTGGTCGGTGCTGGCCGCGAGCGCGCACAAGTGGGGCGGCCCCGCGGGGGTCGGCGTGCTGGTGGTCCGCAAGGGCACCCGGTGGCGCAGCCCGCTGCCCGAGGACGACCGCGAGCGCCGCCGGGTCCCCGGTTTCGAGAACGTGCCGGCGATCGTCGCGGCGGCCGCCGCGCTGCGTGCCACGGTGGCCGAGTCGGCCGTGGAGTCGGCCAGGCTCTCCACGCTCGTGGACCGGGTCAGGACCGAGGTGCCCCGGCTGGTCCCCGACGTCGAGGTCATCGGTGATCCGGTCGTGCGGGCGCCGCACATCGTCACCTTTTCGTGTCTTTACGTGGAAGGTGAGGCACTGCTCACCGAACTCGACAAGGCCGGATTCTCGGTATCGTCCGGCAGTTCCTGCACGGCGAGTACGCTTCGTCCATCGCATGTTCTGGAGGCCATGGGCGTGCTCACCCACGGGAACGTGCGGGTGTCGCTGCCCAGAGGCACCTCGGCGGCGGATGTCGACCGTTTCCTCACCGTCCTGCCCGGCACGGTACGCAGGATCCGCGAGGAGGCGGGGGTTAAACTGTGATCAACATTTGGGAAGTGAAGACTCCATGACGTCCAGCCAGGCCAACCCGGCGGGATCGGCCCAGAGCCCGGCACTGACCATCGACGCGCTGGGCAAGAAGTGCCCGATTCCCATCATCATGCTGGCCGAGCAGATCAACCACGTGCCGCTCAACGCGATCGTCGCGGTCCTGGCCGACGATCCCGCCGCCTTCACCGACATCCCGGCCTGGTGCCGGCTGAAGTCGCACCACCACGTGGCCAGCTACGAGCTTCCCGAGCGCGGCTGGTCCATCCACGTGCGCCGCAACTACTGACTTGTCCTGAAACTGGGTATGACTCTCCCCGAAAATCCATCAAACGGTTCGGGGGGACAGTTATGAGCGGCGAGACCGCCAGGAGTCTGATGCATGCCGGGGTCCGTTGCGTGGAGGCGCACGAGACGCTCGACCGGGCCGCACAGATGATGCGCGACATGAACGTGGGCGCGCTACCCATCTGCGGCAGCGACGACCGGCTGAAGGGGATCATCACCGACCGCGACATCGTGGTCAAGTGCGTGGCCCACGGCATGGACCCGTCCAAGGTCACCGCCGGTGAGCTGGCGACCGGGCTGGTCTGGGTGTCGTCGGACGCCAGCGTCGACGAGACGCTGGCCAAGATGGAGCAGAACCAGATACGGCGGCTGCCGGTGATCGAGAACGGCCGCATCATCGGCATGATCAGCGAGGCCGACCTGGCCAGGCACCTGCCCGACGACAAGCTCGCCGAGTTCGTGCACCGTATCTACGCGAGCACCTGACACCTGCGTGGACGGCATCCCGCCCGGCTGAGTGCCCGATGTCGGGTGATCTCAGCCGGGCGTGGCTCAGCCGCCGGTCCGGCGGCGGGTCCGGCCACCGGTGACCCGGGCGGCGCCCGGTGCCGGCCGGCCGGTGTTCGAGCGGCGGCTCAGGCGTGGTGGCAGTTCACGAAGCCGGCCACCTCGGCCGCGGCGTCGGTGCCGTAGGCGTCGGCGAAACGCTCCAGGAAGACCTTCTGACCGAGTTCGTACTCCTGGCCGCCGACGCGCTCCAGAACGTGGGTGGCGGTGAGGTTGCCGACCTGGCCGCAGCGCTCCAGGGACAGGCCCCAGGCCAGCGCCGCCAGGAAACCGGACCTGAAGGCGTCTCCCACGCCTGTGGGGTCCGCCTTGCCCAGCTCGGGCGCCGGGGGGACGTGCAGCGGCGGCTCGTCCTTGCGGTCGATGACGACGCCCTTGGGGCCGAGCGTGGTGACGCGGACGCCGACCCGGCCGAGGATCTCCTCGTCGGTCCAGCCGGTCTTCTGCTCGATCATGCCCTTCTCGTAGTCGTTGCCGAACAGGTAGGCGGCGCCGTCGACCAGTTCGCGGATATCCTCGCCGGGCATGCGCGCGAGCTGCTGGGAGGGGTCGGCGGCGAACGGGATCGCGCGCTGGCGCGCCTCGGCGGTGTGCCTGAGCATCGCCTCGGGGTCGTTGGGGCTGATCAGCACCAGCTCCAGGCCACCGAGCCGCTGGCTGATCGGGCCGAGCTCGATGAGACGGGCCTCGGCCATCGCACCGGTGTAGAACGACGCGATCTGGTTGTGGTCGTCGTCGGTCGTGCACAGGAAGCGGGCGGTGTGATGCAGCTCCGAGACGTGGACGGAGTCGCAGTCGACGCCGTGGCGCTCCAGCCAGGAGCGGTAGTCGGCGAAGTCCGCGCCGACCGCGCCGACCAGGACGGGCCGAAGACCCAGGCAGCCCATGCCGAAGGCGATGTTGGCCGCGCAGCCGCCACGGCGGATCTGCAGGTCGTCCACGAGGAACGACAGGGAAATCCGGTGGAGCTGATCGGCGATGAGCTGGTCGCCGAAGCGGCCCGGGAAGGTCATCAGGTGATCTGTCGCGATTGAGCCGGTGACGGCGATGCGCACGGGGTTCTTCTCCTCGTTGTCAGCATCTCTGGGAACGTGGGCGATCGGGCCACGCAAGAATACGCGACCTTGTGGGCGCACGAAGGCCCCGCGCGGTGACGGATGTCACCGCGCGGGGCCTTCGTTGTCTCGTCCGGTCTCGTCCGGTCGGGCGATTGCCTAGTTGAACGAGTCTCCGCAGGCGCACGACCCCGTGGCGTTGGGGTTGTCGATCGTGAAGCCCTGCTTCTCGATCGTGTCGACGAAGTCGACGGTGGCACCCACGAGGTAGGGCGCGCTCATCCGGTCGGTGACCACGCTCACGCCGTCGAAGTCGGAGACGACGTCACCGTCCATCGAACGGTCGTCGAAGAAGAGCTGGTAGCGCAGACCGGAACAGCCACCGGGCTGCACGGCCACGCGCAGCTGGAGGCCCTCCTCGCCCTGCTGCTCCAGCAGGCTCTTGACCTTCGCGGCGGCCGCGGAACTGAGGATCAGGCCCTGCGCCGTGGTCTCGCTGCTCTCAACCGACATGTGGTGACTCCCGCGTCTGCGTCAGCCGCTCCCCGGGAACGGCTGTCTGTTTCTGACGTCCTTCTTAGACGCTACCAACACCCGTCCCCGCTTACACATTCCTGGGACGACTCACACTTCCCCTCTTCGGACAAAACTCCCTCCCACGGAATAAAGCCTCAACAGCGTGTGTCATCATTAGTCGTCACTTCGACGATAAGGGGGTGTGGCCATGACGACCACCGAGACCGGGCTTCCGCTCTTCGTCCTGGGCAGGGGCGTGGACCCGCACAGCGAGCGCGGTGTCGACTGTCCCGGCGAGCTGCCGGCCGCGTCCGACCCGGCGCTGGTGGAACGCGCCAGGAAGGCGAAGGCGGCGCTCGGCGACAGGGTCTTCGTACTGGGCCACCACTACCAGCGTGACGAGGTCATCCAGTTCGCCGACGTGACCGGCGACTCGTTCAAGCTCGCCAAGGAGGCCGCGGCCCGGCCCGACGCCGAGTACATCGTCTTCTGCGGCGTGCACTTCATGGCCGAGTCCGCCGACATCCTCACCTCCGACTCCCAGAAGGTGGTGCTGCCCGACCTCGCCGCCGGGTGCTCGATGGCCGACATGGCCACCTTCGACCAGGTCGAGGAGTGCTGGGAGGCGCTCCAGGACGCCGGGATCGCCGGCGGCACCGTCCCCGTCACCTACATGAACTCCAGCGCCGACATCAAGGCCTTCTGCGGGCGCAACGGCGGCACCGTCTGCACCTCCTCCAACGCCAGGCGCGCCCTGGAGTGGGCCTTCTCCCGCGGGGAGAAGGTGCTCTTCCTTCCCGACCAGCACCTGGGCCGCAACACCGCGGTGCTGGAGATGGGCCTGTCACTGGACGACTGCGTCGTCTACAACCCGCACCGGCCGAACGGCGGCCTGACCGCCGAGCAGCTCGCGGGCGCCAAGATGATCCTGTGGAAGGGGCACTGCTCGGTACACGGCCGCTTCACCGCCGAGTGCGTGGACGACGTCCGCGCCCGCATCCCCGGCGTCAACGTGCTGGTCCACCCCGAGTGCAGGCACGAGGTCGTCACCAAGGCCGATCATGTCGGCTCGACCGAGTACATCATCAAGAAGATCGAGGCGGCTCCCGCCGGGTCCTCCTGGGCGGTGGGCACCGAGCTGAACCTGGTCAAGCGGCTCGGCGCCATGTTCCCCGACAAGGACGTGACGTTCCTGGACCGGACCGTCTGCTACTGCTCGACGATGAACCGGATCGACCTGCCGCACCTGGTGTGGGCGCTGGAGTCGCTCGCCGCCGGCCAGGTCGTCAACCAGATCACCGTGGACGACGACACCGCCCACTGGGCCGGGGTCGCCCTGGACAGGATGCTGGCGCTGCCCTGAGCACGAGGTGGACGGGCCCCGGCGGGTGGTGACCCGCCGGGGCCCGTCGTGTGCCGGGAACCTGTCGCGTACCCGGGATCGGGGGAGCACCGCGTGAGCGGGGCCTAATCCAGCTCGTAGACCACCCTGACGCTGACCGACACGTCCTGGCGGCCCGGGCTGATCGACGCCTTGTCCGCGATCGCGCCGGCGGCGAAGAACGGCCGCGGCGGGGTGACGTTCTCCTCGCTGATCTCCAGCGCGCGGCCGAGCCTGCGCCCCGCGAGCCTGGCGTACTGCGTGGCGCGGGTCCTGGCGTCCCTGAACGCGGCCTCGCGGGCCAGCCTGAGCGGCGCACGGTTGTCGGCGACCTCGAAGGAGACGCTGTCCAGCCGGACCGCCTCGCCGGCCGCGACCGCCGCGTCGATCACGTCGTCCGCGGTGTCCAGGTCCCGCACCACCGCCTCGACCCCCTGCGCGGCCCGGTAGCCGGAGATCGTTGGGTAGTCCTTGTACTGGGGGCCCAGGGACAGCTCGTTGGTCCGCAGGTCCTTGGCCGCGATGCCGGCCGCCAGCAACGCCTTCGTCAGCGCGGCGGCGGCGGCACGGGCGGCGGTGAACGCCTCTCCCGCGGTGGAACGGACCACCTCGACACCGGCGTCCAGCTTCATGACGTCCGGGGTGACCGACAGCCGCCCCTCGCCCACGATCGTTATCTGCGGCCGGTCCTCCCTCACCGTCGCCGTGGAGGGCGTGGAGTCCGCGAGCGCCGTGCCACCGAACAGGCCCACGGAGACGAGCGCGGCCGAGGTCACCGCCTGAGACATCTTGATCATAGGGGCATGGCACCACGGGGCGGCGGCCTCGGCGGCGGACCTTCCTGGAGATCTGCCGTGTCTTGGCCGAATCCCGGGGCGGGTGTTTACCTTCCGCCGGTCAGATCCGGGCGAGCTCCCGCCACCAGCCCAGCAGCCCCGCGTCGCCCTCGACGGCGTAGTCGTCGACGCTGCGCCGCCCCCACACGACCTGGAGCAGGTCCGCCGAGGTGGCGGTGCGCACGGTCACGCTCCCCGGCTGCAGGGACCGCCGGTGGTGGAAGCGGTCGGGGTCAAGGGTGATCACCCACCCGGCTCCGGTGTCGGCCTGCAGGGAGATCGTCTCGCCCCCGCCCCTCAGCTCGGCCACACCCGGGTTCCACAGGGCGTACGGCAGGATGTCGAGAAACTCCTCGACCCCGTCGGCCGCCACGTCCTCGGGGACCAGAGTCGGGATGCCCACCGCGAGCTCGGCGTCCATCCGGTGCACCAGGGTCTCGTGGAGCATCCGCCTGGACCAGAAGCGCACCCGCCGCTCCCCGCCCCAGGTCCACATCGGCGCCTGTGGATCCTGCGACAGCAGCGCCTCGGACAGCAAGACGGCCCCCGCACCGAGCCAGGCGGGATAACCGCTCGCGTCGGCGGGCAGGCCCATGTCCATCCCGCGGCGGTCGTAGCGCCGCTCGGCCAGGTCGGCGACCATGGTGGCCGCCCACCGGTGTACGCCACCGGTGTGGGTGACGAGCCTGGCCAGATCCCAGCCGGGACAGGTCAGCACGGGAACGGACATCTCCCGCCCCCTCAGGACATCGGCCATCCGGGCGATCTCCGTGGCGGCCGCCGAGACATGCTCGGCATGGGTCCATTCCCTCATGTCAGCCCTCCCGGGTGAAGCGCATGAACTGCTTCTCGTACTCCTTGGCGTCGGTGGTGGTGGCCAGCACCCGCTGCGACCGTCCCTTGAAGTCGAACACCACGGCCTCGTAGCCGGAACCCTTGCGCCGCCAGCCCGCGATGTGCTTGTCGTCGTACCAGCCGATGAGCCGCTCGGTCTCGAACGGGATCCGCACCTTCGCCGGGGCGTCGGAGGCGGTGGACCAGACGCAGATCTCCTTCTCGCTCTCCTTGCAGTACGTGAGCAGTGACGATCCCGACGGGGAGATGTCGTCGCCCTCGACGGTGATCGGGGTTCCCACGTCCAGCAGGGTCTGCAGCACGGTGCCCTGCAGGTCGTAGAAGCGGATGCGCTGGGTCTTGCCGGTGAGCGCCCAGGTGCCGACGGCACGGCCGTCACCCCGCCAGAAGTAGCTCCACGTGCCCGCGTCCTTCTCCTTCACCCGGACGATCCTGGCCTTCTTCGTGACGGTGTCGATGATCGCGAAGCCGTACTCCTTGCTGGTGTCGTCCACGGCCTCGTACAGCGTCACCAGTCCGCGTTTGCCGTCCGGCGACCACTGCGGCAGCGTCGGGTAGACCGGCGCCTTGGTGATCCTGATCTTGCTCGCCGCGCCGGTGCGCTGGTCGATGACCGACACGATCGAGTAGTTCTGCGCGTCGTAGATCCGGTCGGTCCCCAGCGCCTGGGTGCCCGCGGCGTTGAGCGTGTAGTGGAAGTACTTGTCGTTCTTGGCGAACCGGTCGGTGCCGTACTTTCTGACGTAGAGGGTCTTCTCCCAGTCGAGACTGTAGGAACTCAGCTTGATCGGGTCCTGGGGGCTCTCATGGAGCGTGATCGAACTGCCGGGCAGCTTGATCTTGTTGGTCGCCTGCGGCACCGTCGGCGCTTCGGGGGTCGGGGTCGCGGAGGCGGGGGGGCTCGCCTGCTCCGTACCGCCGGTCTGCGGGTCGCCGTTCTGGGTGGTGCCCGCCTGGGGGTCGGGCGTCTCGGTGCTGCCGCCGCGCACCGCCAGCACGACGCCTCCGGCCACGAGGGCGGTGGCCAGCAGGCCGCCCGCGACCGCGAGCCACACTCCGCGCCCGCTCCTGGCGGGCGCGGGGTGTCCCGGATATCCGGGTGATCCGGGGTTCTGGTACGGGGCACCGTCGTGGGAGGCATGGGGCACGGGACCGCCGTAGGGCTGTGGTCCCGTGGGCCCCTGGGGCCCCTGGTATCCCTGCTGCGGGTATCCCGGCCCCTGCTGCGGATACTGGGCGTAGCCGTGGGCCTCGGACGGCTGCGTGTAACCGTGGGGCATGGACGGCTGGGTGTGACCACGCGGTTCGGAGTGTTGGAGGTAGCCCACCGGGCCGCCCTGCGGGCCCTGCCCGGGGTATCCCCCGCCGGGACCGCCCTGCTGGGGATACGGCTGCTGTTCCGGGTGATGCGGATAGCCCTGCCGCGTGCGGTCGTCGCCTCCCGGGTGCCGCCGCCCGTAAGTGGTGGCGGTGGGGGCGGGTTCGCTCCCGGCGGGGTAGCCGCCGGGGCCGGGCCCGGTCTGCTGCGCCGCGGCCGCCGAGCCCTCGGCGAGGATGCCGCGGGGTGCGGTGGGCAGCACGGCGCCGGCCGCCGGCCCGCCCGCGTGGCCGAGCAGCCGCAGCAGCGCCTCGCCCGCCGTGGGCCGCTGGGTGGCGTCCTTGGACAGGCACTGCCCGACCAGGTCGCGCAGCGCCGGATCGGCGATCGCCCCCAGGTCGGGCTCCATGTTCATGATCCGGTTGAAGATCGCAGGCAGGCTGTCCGTACCGAACGGCGGCTGCCCGGTGGCCGCGAAGACCATCGTGCAGCCCCAGGCGAACATGTCGGCGGGTGAGCCCGCGTTCTCCCCCGCCAGCTGCTCGGGGGTCATGTAGGAGGGGGTGCCGATCGCCATCGCGGTCAGCGTGGAGGTGCGGTCGAGCGCCTTGGCGATACCGAAGTCGATCACTCGGGGGCCGTCGGGGGCCAGCAGCACGTTGGAGGGCTTGAAGTCGCGATGGACGATTCCCGCCTGGTGGATCGCGACGAGCGCGGTGACCGTGCCGATCGCCAGGCGGTGCAGGGAGGCGCCGTGCCGGGGACCCTCGGTGGCCACGACCGCGTCGAGCGTCGGGCCGTCGATGTACTCGCTGACGATGTACGGGCGATGCTGGTCGACCCCGGTGTCGATCACCGCGGCGGTACAGAAGGGAGCGACCCGCTGGGTCGTGCTGACCTCACGGACGAAACGCTCCATCGCCTCCTCGTCCTGCGCGAGGTCGGCGCGGAGCAGCTTGACCGCGACACGGGCACCGGTCGGGGAGATTCCCAGGTAGACCGTTCCCTGGCCACCCTCACCGAGCCGGGCGGTGAGCCGGTACTCCCGCACGTGCTCGGGATCCCCGGGCCGCAAGGACGCGAGGTCCGCCATGGTCACACCCTTCTTCCGTGATGAACTTCCGGACCCATTGTGGGGGCAAAGGGTCACAGGACGTACATCAAACCGCAAGTCGGACGGACCTCGGTAGCGCGTTCCAGACGGCCTTTCAGGATCCTCGGAACGGGCGGGACCCCTTGCGCGAGAGCCAGAGACGATCTTGCGGAGGGCCGGCCCGGACCGGGCCGGACGGACGGATCAGAGGCCGGGCGCGCCCCAGAGGGGGAACCAGCGGCCGAGATCCGGCTCGATCTCCAGTTCACCGCCGATCGCACCGCGTACCTGCAGCTCCAGCGCGTTGTCCCGGCGCCCCGTCTGCCCGGGCAGCGGGGCGAACGGGTAGAAGGTGCCCTGCTTGTAGAGGTAGACCATGGCGAGCCCGCGACCGTCGGGGGCCGCGAAGGAGACCAGCGAGCAGAGCAGCGAGGGGCCGAAACCCGCCGCCTCGAGGGAGGAGTTGACCGCGTGCAGGTCGGTGACCAGATCGCCGAGCAGTTCGGGCGTGCGGCGGACCAGCAGCCATGTGTAGCCGTAGGCGTCCTTCGACACCTCCACCGGCGGGCCGCCTCCGGCGTCCAGCAACTGGGTGATGTCGCGCTCAAGGGCGGCGAACGCCCCGCCCTCGGCCGAGCGGAAGCAGACCGCCCCAAGCCCGGTCGGCGCCAGGTCGGTGGCCGCCTGCAGGGTCACCGCGGCCGAGGGCAGCGCGAACAGCGCGTCCAGGTCGGCCTTGGCCGGTTTACCTCGGCCCAGCAGAGCATCCCACCAGCGCATCCGGTCCCTTCCCCTTCACGGCTTCCACTTCCACGGAACGGCGCTCCCGCCGCGTCACCCGCCCTGCCCGAACTGGGCGGAGATCCTGCCGAGCTGGTCAAGGCGCTGCTCCAGCGGCGGGTGGGTCGCCAGCAGCGCGCTCAGGCTCGCCTTGCCGGAGAGGGCCGGCGCGAAGAAGAAGGCGTTGAACGGCTCGGCCTCGCGCAGATCCCTGGTCGGGATGCGCGCCATCTCGCCGCTGATCTTGACAAGGGCGCTGGACAGGGCCGACGGGCGCTGGGTGAGCAGCGCTCCCGCACGGTCGGCGGCCAGTTCCCGGTAGCGCGACAGGGCCCGGGTGAGCAGGAAACTGACCGCGTACACCAGGATCGAGACGAGCATGATGATCAGGCCGATCGGCAGCCCGCCCCGGTCGTCGCGCCCGCGTCCCAGGCCGCTGTAGAGCGCGACCCTGGTCATCAGCCCGGCGACTATGCCGAGGAAGGACGCGATCGTCATGACCGCGACGTCCCGGTGCGCCACGTGGGACATCTCGTGGGCCAGCACGCCCTCCAGCTCGCCGGCGTCGAGCCGGCGCAGCAACCCCGTGGTCACGCAGACCACGGAGTTCTTCTGGTTGCGGCCGGTGGCGAACGCGTTCGGAACATCCGAATCGGCGATCGCCACCCGCGGCTTGGGCATGTCGGCCAGAGCGCACAACCGGTCGATCATGCCGTGCAGTTCCGGCGCCTCCTGCGGGGACACGACACGTCCGTGCATCGCGAACAGCGCGATGCGGTCGGACATGAAGTACTGCACGAAGAGCATGACGCCGGCGATCAGCAGTACCGCGACCGCACGGACGCCCAACGCGATCAGTACGGCCACGAAGACGACATAGAGCAATCCGAGCAGGAACATGGTGATCACCATGCGCCTGGTCAGGCCCCGGTCCGGGGCGAACCGGGTTTGTACCATATGCCCAGGCTATCCGGGAATCAGGCCCTCGTTGCCGAGCATCTCCCGAACTTCCTCCATGGAAGCGTCAGCCGGGGGCAAAATCAGCTCCGAGGACTCCAGGCTGTCGTCGGGCAGCGCCTTGCCGACATGGCGGACCTTGTCGAGCAGGGCGTGCAACCGGGTGCGGAAGACCTCCTCCTCACCCGCCTCGATCGCGGCCTCCAGCTCGGCGTCCAGGGTGTTGAGCACGTCGAGATCGGCGGGGGCGATGTCGATCTGCCCCTCCCCCATGATGCGGACGATCACAGGCCCTCCCCGGGCTGGCGCAGCTGCTGCGTCTGGTTGGACTGAGGGTGTTGCTGGGGCTGCTGCTGCGGCTGGGGCTGCTGCTGGGCGGGGCCGGACGTGATCGCCCCCTGGGGCCCGGTGCCCTGACCGAGCTCGGCCTTCATCCGGGCGATCTCCAGCTCCACGTCGTGGCCGCCGCCCATGCGGTCGAGCTCGGCCTGGATGTCGTCGCCACGCTGCCCGCTGAAGTCGTCGAGCGCGCCGCTGGCCAGCAGCTCGTCGATGGCACCCGCGCGGGCCTGCATGGAGGCCGTCTTGTCCTCTGCGCGCTGGATCGCCAGACCGACGTCGCCCATCTCCTCGGAGATGCCGGAGAAGGCCTCGTTGATCCGCGTCTGCGCCTCGGCCGCGGTGTAGGTCGCCTTGATCGTCTCCTTCCTGGTACGGAAGGAGTCGACCTTGGCCTGCAGCCGGTGGGAGGCCGTGGTGAGCTTCTCCTCCTCGGCCTGCAGGTTGTCGTGCTGCACACGGAGGTCCGCGATCTGGGTCTGCAGGCTGCCGCGGCGGGTCAGCGCCTCGCGGGCCAGGTCCTCGCGACCGACCCCGAGCGCCTTACGGCCCTGCTCCTCAAGCTTGCGCGCCTGCGCCTCGATCTGGTTGATCTGAAGCTCCACACGCTTGCGCGAGGTGGCGACATCCGCCACGCCCCGGCGTACCTTCTGCAACAACTCCAGCTGGCGCTGATATGAGTAGTCCAGGGTTTCGCGAGGATCCTCCATCTTGTCCAACGCGTTGTTCGCCTTGGACCTGAAGATCAGCGAAAGTCTCTTCATCACGCTCATGCGCGTCGGCCGTCCCCTTCTTCAAGTGCGCTTCGGGTCACCCCAAGTGATTCCAGCCCCCCGAAAAGCACCGGAGCCACCATAGGGTTCACCCTACGCATAACGCGCGGGGGCGTCACTAAGTTGCACTCCCGGTAGGCTGACGTTGTGTTCCGACGTACCCAGACCACCGCGGACGACTCCCCCGCCTCCGCTAACGATCCTAAGCCTGCGGGCAAGGGGCGTCCCACACCCAAGCGACGGGACGCCGAAGGCCGTCGCCGACAGCCGGTGAACGCCCCCAACAACCGCAAAGAGGCCTACAAGCAGCTCCGCGAGCGCCAGGCGAACGACCGGGCCAAGGCGCGCGAGGGGATGCTGCGCGGCGACGAACGCTACTACCCGGCCCGCGACAGGGGGCCCGTCAGGAAGTTCGCGCGCGACTGGGTCGACTCCCGCCGCGTCGTCAGCCAGTACTTCCTGCCGTTCTCCCTGCTGATCCTGCTGCTCACCTGGATCCCCTTTCCGACCGACGTCCGCGGCTACGTCTACGTCGCGGTGATCACGATCGGCTGGCCGATCATGATGGTCGGCGTGCTGCTCACCTCGATCTGGGTGTCCTGGAAGGTGAAGAAGCTCGCCGCCGAGAAGTTCCCCGGCGAGAACCTCAAGGGTGTCGGCTTCTACGCCGCCATGCGCGCGCTGCAGATCCGCAAGCTGCGCTTCCCCCCGCCCACCGTCCTGCCCGGCGGCAGGCCGGTCCCGCCGAAGAAGTAGTTCGCGGCCCCCGGGAGCACCTCGGCCCACCGGCTTTCGGACCCCGCCCCTCCTTCGAAAGGGGCGGGGTTCTTCTTGTCCCGCGCAACGGCCGCGGAGCGGATCCGAAGGGCTTTCCCGGCAGTCCCCGCACCCGCTCTCGGGCGGGAGGGACGGCGATCACGACCGCACGACGTCCCAGGCCAACTCTCCGCCGGTCACCTTGGGTTTCCAGTAGCCCACCGACCCGCCGGTCTCCAGGGCGTCGGCCGTCGCCTTCAGCAGGCCGTAGTACGAGCGGATCCGGATGCCGCCGGGCGTGAAGCTCATCCGGCCCTCGTGGTCGGTCCGCCCGACGTCGCGCGCCACGGAGTCGATCACCAGGTGGTCGCCGCCTCCGTTGGCGCCGAACGGGATCATCCGCCCGTCCCACCGTTCCGCCCGCGCGTCGACGCCTGCCTCTGCGCCGATGTCCTCCCCGTCCATCCCGCAGAACCGCCGCCAGGTGTCACGGATCTCGCGAACCCCCTGGTTCCGGTTACCGATGAAGCCGAACGGCCAGATGTCGCCCACGACACGGGCCCCGTCGTGCCGTAGCAGGGAGGCACGCAGGTCGTCGGGGAAGCGCAGGCCCATCTGTGCCTCGGCGACGGCGATCGTGCGGGCCCTGGCGGGCCTGCCCAGCGTGCGAAGGCTCTCCGGGGCGTTGGCCGCGAGCCACCGCTCGATGCGGCGCCACTGGCGGTTCACCGCCCTGGTCATCCGGGGGTCGATCACCCGCACCCGCGGGACCCTCGCCTGCGGCCGGCAGTCCGCGTCGGGAACCGCCGCGGAGGGCTCGTCCGGCGGCGAGGTGGGGTCGGCCACGTCGGAGTCCGTGACGGCCACGACATCGACCGGGCACGGGCCGGTGGGCCGGATCATCGGCCCCTCTTCCGCCGGGTGACGCATCCCCGGCTCCAGCACCTGCCCCGCCCTCGGCTCGCACCCGTCCTTCACACCCGGCGGGCTCCAGAGGGCGGTTCCCTCGGCGGCCCGCGTCCCCTCCGAGAAGACCGCCTTCTCCAGGACCTGCGTGCCGAAGGCGAGCAGGCAGAGCCCGATCCCGACGGCGCCCCAGCGGACCAGGCGGCCCTTGACCGCCCCGTCCAGCGGCTCGCGCGGCTGCCTGGGCGCGAACGTCCGCTCAAAGGCGGACCGGAAGGCGGAAGGGGGACCGGTGGCGTACCGCCTGAGATCCTCCTCGGTGGGGACGCCGAGGAGCGGCGCGGGAGGCCGGCGCCGCGCGTGCCCGGCCCCGGAGGCCGTCTTCTCCGCCGGTGAGCCGATCGACGCCTTCTTCGGGGAGTCGCCCCCCGGACCGCCCTCCGGTCTCCGCCACAGGCGGACGACCAGCACGACGACCGCCGCCAGCAGCCCGGCGGCGAGCGCCAGCCGTACCCTCCGCGAAGTGATCAACCGCAACACGCCCGGCAGAGTATCCCGAATCGGTCACCTACTAATGTCAGAGCATGGAATTCCGCCACCTTGGCCGGAGCGGTCTCATGGTCAGTGAGATCAGTTACGGCAACTGGATCACCCACGGTTCCCAGGTAGAGGAGGACGCCGCCAAGCAGTGTGTGCGGGCGGCGCTCGATGAGGGGATCACCACCTTCGACACCGCCGACGTGTACGCGGGCACCAAGGCGGAGGAGGTTCTCGGCCGCGCCCTCGCGGGAGTCCGCCGCGAGTCTCTGGAGATCTTCACCAAGGTCTACTGGCCGACCGGTCAGGGGCCCAACGACCGCGGCCTGTCACGCAAGCACATCACCGAGTCCCTGCACGGCTCGCTGCGCCGTCTGCAGACCGACTACGTCGACCTTTACCAGGCACACCGTTTCGACTACGAGACGCCGCTTGAGGAGACCCTCAAGACCTTCGACGACCTCGTACGCCAGGGCAAGGTCCTCTACGTCGGCGTCAGCGAGTGGACCGCCGAGCAGATCGGCCGGGCCCTGAAGATCGCTGATGAGATGGGCTTCGACCGCCTGGTCTCCAACCAGCCCCAGTACTCCATGCTGTGGCGGGTCATCGAGGCAGAGGTGGTACCGCTGAGCGAGAAGGAGGGCGTCGGCCAGATCGTCTTCTCCCCCATCGCCCAGGGCGTGCTCACCGGCAAGTACCTGCCGGGGCAGCCGCCCCCGGCCGGTTCCCGAGCCACCGACCCCACCGGGGGCAACTTCATCTCCCGGATGCTCGACGACGACGTGCTCACCCGCGTCCAGCGACTGGGGCCGATCGCCGCCGATCTCGGGCTGAGCATGGCCCAGCTCGCGGTGGCCTGGGTGCTGCAGAACCCGAACGTGTCCTCGGCCATCGTCGGCGCCAGCAGGCCCGAGCAGGTCCGCGACAACGTCAGGGCCTCCGGGGTGAGGCTGGACGCCGAGGTGCTCAAGAAGATCGACGATGTCCTCGGCCCGGTCGTCGAGCGCGACCCCGCCAAGACCGTCAGCCCCAAACGGCGTCCCTAGAACCTGTCCCGGTCGAGATCCCTTCGCCCCTTCTCACCGAGGGGCGAAGGGCCGGTGCACCACTCGCCGTTCCTCGGTGATCGCCGGTTCGCATCCGCCCCTCTGCCGAGCGGCCCGCCCGATCAGCGGGTCCTTCCCTCACTCCGGGCGCAGGGACATTCCCTCGTACTCGATCTTCTCGTCCTCGAGCAGGGTGACCTTCTCGACCCCCGCCTCCAGCAGCTCACGCCAGTTCTCACCGAGCCACGACTCGGCATCGGCCTGGCTCGGGAACGTGTCGGACGGCGCGACCCCCTCGACTACCTCGCCGCCATTCGCGTTTTCATAACGCCAGCGCCACGTCATGCCATAGCTCCTTCTCACGGATCCTGCCAGTGCCGTTCGGCGGCTCAGCGAACCCTACCTCTCCAGGGTGCCCCCGAGCGTGGAGGCAGGATCATGGTCTCGTGCCCCGTCGCCCGGCTGTTCCCGACCCCCCGTACGCTGCGGAGGTCATCCGCTTCCGCCGGAAGGTGGCGGCTCGCAACTCCTTGAACCCGATGGGAGGCCGGGTGTGAAGGTCCTGATCTCCGGTACCGCGGCTGCGGCGGGCTGGCCGGCCCCGGGCTGCGGGTGCGTCTCCTGCGCCCGGATCGCCCCCGGCCGCCGCCCCACGTCCGTGCTGCTCGGCGGCTCCGTGCGGCTGCCGTCCGCCGGCCCGCTCCCACCCGGCTACCGCGCCTCGCCCGGTCCGGACGGCCTCACCGTCACCACCCCCGGCGACCGTCGCGTCCTTTACGCCCCCGCCGGCCCGCCCGCCCCTCCCCCCTACGAGGAGCGAGAGCCCGCAGGCCCGGGAGCGGCTCTGGACCTGGTGCTGCTGGACGTGCTCGACCGGCCGGCACGGCTGGGGGACCTGCGCCGGCGGGGCCTGGTCGGCGAGCGAACACACGTGCTGGCCGTCGACCTCGACCACCGGGTACCGACGGAGGCGGAGCTGGCCAGGCGGGCAGACCTGTGGGGGGTGCGCGCCGTACCGGATGGCACGGTCCTCGACATCGGCGAGCCCCCGCCACTTCCGGCTCCCCCGCCCCGAAGGACCCTGCTGCTGGGCGGGACCCGGTCGGGCAAGTCCGCGGAGGCCGAACTACGGCTGGCGGCCGAACCCGAGGTCCGCTATGTCGCGACCGGGCCGTCCGGCGACGGCGATCCCGAGTGGCTGCGCCGGGTCCGGGCGCATCGTGACCGCAGACCCGCCCACTGGGAGACCACCGAGACCGCGGACCTGGCCGGATTGCTGCGGTCCGCCGGGACCCCGCTGCTGATCGACGGGCTCGGCACCTGGGTCGCCTCCGTCTTCGACGAGTGCGACGCCTGGTCGGGCGGGGACGGCCTGGACGCGGTCGCGCCCCGGTGCGACGACCTGGTGGCGGCCTGGCGGCAGACCCGGGCCCGGGTCGTGGCGGTCTCCGACGAGGTCGGCCTCGGCGTGGTGCCCGCCACCGCCAGCGGCCGGATGTTCCGTGATGTCCTAGGCCGCCTGAACCAGCGCCTCGCCGCGGAATCCGAGGACGTCACCCTCGTCGTCGCCGGCCGTCTCCTCCCCCTTCCCTACTGAGCCTCTCCTCGACGAGGTGACACCGAGACCCCGGGGACAGCGCCGGTCCCTCCGAGCCTCCGTTCGCCAAGAGACGCCGAGTACCCGGATCAAAGAACGTCGCCGGCCCCACCATCCCCGCGTCCCGGGCGCCCGGGAGGGCTATGATCTGCGGTCATGCCCGCGCCCCCGCCTCCCGACAGGTCGTCGACGTTCGCCGACGGGGTGCGTCTCGCGGTCGGCACACTGAGCGTGTTCCCGGTCCGGCCCGGGGTGGTCGACCGCCGGGCGGGGGGTGTCGCGATGGCGATGGCCCCGCTGGTGGGGGCGGTGCTCGGGGCCGTCGCGGGACTGGTGCTGGCGATGGCGCTCCGGCTGGGGATGACGCCGCTTCCGGCGTCGGTGCTCGCCGTGGCGGTCCTCGCACTGCTCACCCGGGGGCTGCACCTGGACGGGCTTGCCGATCTCGCCGACGGGCTGGGCAGCGGGAAGCCCGCCGAACGGGCGCTGGAGATCATGAAACGGTCCGACATCGGCCCGTTCGGGGTGGTGACCCTGGTCTGCACCCTGCTACTCCAGGTGGCGGCCCTGTCGGAACTCGCCTACACGGGGTCGGGGCCGATCGTCCTGGTCACCGCCTGCGCGGCCGGGCGGCTGGCCCTCACCTGGGCCTGCCGAGCGGGTATCCCCCCGGCCCGCCCCGGCGGGCTCGGTGCGATGGTCGCGGGCACCGTGCGACGGAGCGTCGCGGTGGGCATGACCGTGCTGGTGCTCGCGGGGTCGGCCGCGCTGCTCTTCCTGCCTGACACCGGCGCCCTCGACGTCCGGTCGTCCTCTTCTGCGTTCCTCGGCACTCATCAGGACAACCACGGGCTCGCCTCGGGAATCGACTCGCTCTCCGGCTCCCGGGGAGCCGCACCGGGCGGCCTCAGCGACCTTGATCCCGGGCTGGGGAGTCTCTCCGCCTCCTGGGGACTGCCGGCGGCCGTACTCCTCGGGTTGCTGGCGGCCTGGGTGGTGCGGCGCCGAGCGGTGCGCCGGCTCGGCGGCATCACCGGGGACGTGTTGGGAGCCCTGGTCGAGATCACCACCGTCACGGCCCTGCTGGTGAGCACGGTACTCGTGAGCTGACCTTCCAGCCTCCTCCGGCCGTGCCAGACCCTGCGGACCTGCCTGACCCGACGGACCCGAGCAGAGCAGCCGGATTCGGCGAATCGGACGGACCGGACAGAGGAGGCCCATCGGCGAGGGCGGCAGGAGCATTCCTCTCCTCGACTCTCAGCCGATGGCCTGGGGCTGTGGCTCGATCGGCCAGCGTTTGATCACCAGCGCGAAGACCGCGGCCAGCAGCGCCGAGCCGACCAGCCCGGTGATCCCCGCGATGGCCAGATTGGGCGGGTCCGCCGCGTTACCGACCAGCAGGGTCAGGCCGGCGGAGGCGTTCAGGGAGCCGTGCCCGACGACCGCTGGCCAGACACTCCCGGAGTAGAGACGGAACCAGCCGAGCAGCGCTCCGAAGACCACGCAGAAGACGATGAACATCGGTGCCGCCCACGCACCCAGCTCGGGGTAGTTGTATCCGCGCAGGGTGAGCGGGAAATGCCAGACTCCCCAGATCACCCCGGAGACCAGGAGCGCCCGCCAGGTGCCGAGCGTCATCAGGCGGGGCAGCAGCCAGCCCCGCCACCCCCACTCCTCTCCGAATGCCGCGATCGAGTTGATCAGCGGAGCGATCAGAAAGACCACCGCGATCTGCACGACCGCCAAGACTCCTGGCTCCACCGGAAGCGATCGGCCCGGGGAGGCCGCCGCCAGGCTCTCGCGGAACAGGCTGAGCCCCCACAGGTCGACGGAGAGCAGGCCGAGGGCGGCACTGAGCGCGATCGCGACGATCACCAGCAGGGGGGTGCCGAACCAGGCCAGCGCGACGAGCGCGAGCGTGCGCCCGCGACGCTCCCCCATCCACAGGCCGGTCCGCCCGGCCCACTCACGCCAACCGGTGGCGGGTTCTCCGAGCCGTCTGCCCCAAAGCCGGACGGCGAGGACGCCCAGCGTCGGAGTGAACATCATCGCCACTCCGACCGCTATGAACGCGGGCGCGCCGATCCGCGCACCCGTCAGCCAGAGGGGCAGGGCGAACAGCCAGGACAGGCCGAACGCGACGAGCAGAAACAGCCACAGATCAGTGGATCGGCGGGGCATGAGATCACCTTCCAATGCTCGGTTTCGGGGGGGGGGAAGGTCCGCGAAGGTGGAGGTCAGCGGACGCCGGAAGCGGTGGACGTCCTGGCCACGAGGGTGTTCAGCAAGGCGGCGCCGTTCTCGGCGTCGTCGATCGAGACGGCGAAGCGACCACCGGAGACGTAGCCGATCACAAGGCACTCCCCGCCGCGGAGCATGACCGTCGTGCCACCCGGCAGGCCGCGGACACCCCAGCCTCCGACATTGGACGGGAACAGCTCCTCCGACCAGGCCCGCTCCACTCTGGTGATCGGGATGCGCTTGCGGGGCAGGTGGAGCGGTCCATAGAAGAGGACGACGCCCTCCTCGGTGACCTGCACCCGTACCGAACTGAAGATCACGCCTACCAGACCCACCAGACCCATGATCGTCGCGGGGATCCAGAGCATGCCGTCGCCACCGAGCAGGGCGAGCACCGCGAGCCCCATCCCCGCGGCCAGGAAGGAGCAGCCGAGCGCGACGAGCAGGCCGTTGCGCAAACAGGAAACCCATACCGCGCGCTGGCCGGGACCGAGCGGGACCCGGCGTGGAGAAGTCGCTTTCGGCTCCGGGGAATCGTTGGGACCCGGACGGGCCATCAGGGCGCCGAGCCAGCCGCCCAGCAGCAGCGCCGCGACCACGAGCAGCGCGCTCCACCCCAGGTGATCTGCCTGCCTCCAGTCGGGGACGTCGAGGTTGGCCGACAACGTGGTCGCCTGCAACCCCAGGAAGAACGGGCCGCCACCGCCCAGCACGGCACCGAGCGCCATGCGGTTCGCCCTGTTCCTGAGCTTCCCGGCGTTGACGAGCACGATCGCACAGAGGACGCCCGAGATCAGCACCCACAGGCCGACCTGGAACAGCACCGAGGCGGTGAACGGCATCGAGCCGTCGGGAGCGCCGGACGAGCCGCCCCAGTGCGTGGCGATCGGATCGGGCAGCCGGTCTCGCAGCGTCAGCGGCGCGGCGACCAGGACGGCGGCCACCAGCACGGACCAGCCGGCCGCCACGGACAGGAATCGGGCTCGCTGGCCCATCTCGGTCTTCCCTTCGAAGGACCGGGTCTCCGACCCGATCATCTGACTTTTTCAGCGTGGGGACCCCGGGCTTCAGCCCTGGGGAGGAAATCAAGACAGTTCTCTGATGAGTTCGATGACGTCGTCATGGCGGTAGCCGTACTGGACCGCCTCGGCGAGCAGGGAGCGCAGCTTCTCCTCGATGACGCTGCGCGGGTTGGGGCGGCTGAGCACGCTCACGCCGCGGCCGCGACGGAACTCCAGCACCCCCTCGTCACGCAGGTCCCGCAGGGCACGCAACACCGTGTTGGCGTTGATGCCCAGCGCGGCGGCCAGGTCGCGCGCCGGTGGGAGCCGGTCTCCCTGGGCGTAGGACCCCTCGGCGACGGCACGTCTGATCGCCTCGGCGACCTGCTCGTGCAGTGGCCGGGGATCGCCCATATCCAAGGTGAGCAACATAGTGCTAGTGACATTAGCACCATCCCTCTCGATGATGCCACTCCCGGTAGCACCATCGGACGGTGCGATTCGTAGGACGAACCCTCGTTTATGAGTACTGCGCAAGCCCTACTAGCATCGGCTTGTGTGACCACTGTGCGGCTGACCCCAACTGACAACGCTGTCTCGTTCGATACCGACGCACTGGTCGTCGGCGTCCATACCGGACCGGACGGCCTGCGCCCCGCTCCCGGGGCTGACGGCCTCGATCAGGCTCTCGGCGGCAGGCTCGCCGCCGCGCTCGGTAGTGTGGGCGCCAAGGGGAAGCCGGGCGAGATCTCCAAGATCCCCACTTTCGGCGCGCTGACCGCGCCCCTGCTGGTCGTCGTCGGCCTGGGCGACGCCCCCGAGAACGGCTACGACGCCGAGGCCCTGCGCCGTGCCGCGGGCACCGCGGTCCGCGCCCTGGCCGGCACCGGCCGGGTGGCGCTGGCCCTGCCCACCGCGAGCGCCGAGCACGCCGGCGCCGTCGCCCTGGGCGGCCTGCTCGGCGCGTACTCCTTCACCAGGTACCGGACCGCCGACGAGCCGAGCGCCCCGGTGGCCGAGCTGGCCGTGCTGACCGACGCCGAGGGCGCCGAGGCCGCGATCGGGCGCGCCGGCACGCTGGCCGAGTCGGTCTCGTTCGTCCGTGACCTGGTCAACACCCCGCCTTCGGACCTGTGGCCCGCGCGCTTCGCCGAGATCGCCGACCAGGTGGGCGGCGAGGCCGGCCTGTCGGTCGAGGTCCTGGACGAGAAGGCGCTCAAGGAGGGCGGCTACGGCGGCATCGTCGCCGTCGGCCAGGGATCGGCGAACCCGCCCCGCCTGGTACGCCTCGCCTACAGCCACCCCGAGGCCGAGAAGAAGCTCGCCTACGTCGGCAAGGGCATCACCTTCGACTCGGGCGGCCTGTCGCTCAAGCCGTCGGCCGCGATGGACTGGATGAAGTCGGACATGGGCGGCGCGGGCGCCGTCCTCGGCGCGATGCTCGCGATCGCGAGGCTGGGCCTGAAGGTCAACGCGGTCGGCTACCTCTGCCTGGCCGAGAACATGCCGAGCGGCACCGCGCAGCGTCCCTCCGACGTGTTCACCAGCTTCGCGGGCAAGACGGTCGAGGTGCTCGACACCGACGCCGAGGGCCGCCTGGTCCTGATCGACGGCATCGCCCGCGCCGGTCAGGACGAGCCCGACGTGATCGTCGACGTCGCCACGCTCACCGGCGCGCAGATCGTCGCGCTGGGCTGGCGGACGGCGGGCGTCATGGCCAACGACGACGACCTCCGGGCCGAGATCGTCGCGACGGCGGGCGCGCAGGGCGAGGCCGCGTGGCCCATGCCCCTGCCCGACGAGCTTCGCAAGGGGCTCGACTCGCCCGTGGCCGACATCGCCAACCTGCACCCCGAGCGTTTCGGCGGGATGCTCACCGCGGCGATCTTCCTGCGGGAATTCGTGCCGGACGGTGTCCGTTGGGCACACATTGACATGGCCGGTCCCGCCTTCAACAAGGGGGAGCCGCACGGCTACACGCCGAAGGGCGGTACCGGGGCGGTCACCCGGACGCTCGTCGGCCTGGCCGAGCGCTACGCGACCGGGTCCGCCCAGGCGTCGGCGTAGCCGCGCGTGCGGGTCACAAGCAACACAGACAGATGAAAAGATGCGGTTGTCGGTGCCGGGCCAAGGGCGGGCACCGACTGGGCGCCGAGCCGAGTCAGGCGGCGACGTGGATGCGATCGAGGATCCGCGCGGCCGGCCAGGGCACGGAAGGGGCGCGACCGTGAACACGGTATTCCAATCCGACAAGGAGCTTTCCTGTGGCTGATGGCAGCGGCCCCTACGACATCGTCGTCCTGGGTGGCGGTAGCGGCGGGTATGCCTGCGCTCTGCGGGCGGCCGAGCTGGGCAAGACGGTCGCGCTGATCGAGAGAGACAAGATCGGCGGCACCTGTCTGCACCGGGGGTGCATTCCCACCAAGGCGCTTCTGCATTCCGCGGAGGTCGCCGACGAGACGCGGGAAAGCGCGACCTACGGCGTCAAGGCCCGTTTCGAGGGCATCGACGTGCCCGCGGTCCACGCGTTCAAGGACAAGATCGTCAATCGCGCCTGGAAGGGCGTGCAGGGCCTTCTCAAGAGCAAGGGCATCACGATCATCGAGGGTGAGGGCCGTCTCGCGGGCCCGAACCGGGTGGCGGTGGGCTCCGAGATCTACGAGGGCCGCAACATCGTGCTGGCGACCGGCTCCGCGCCCAGGTCCCTTCCCGGCCTGGAGATCGACGGCGAGCGTGTCATCACCAGCGAGCACGCGCTCAAGCTCGACCGGGTGCCCACTTCCGTGGTCGTCCTGGGCGGCGGCGTCATCGGCGTGGAGTTCGCCAGCGTCTGGCGCTCCTTCGGCGCCGAGGTGACGATCGTCGAGGGCCTGCCGCACCTGCTGCCGCTGGAGGAGGAGTCGAGCTCCAAGCTGCTCGAGCGCTCCTTCCGCCGCCGCGGCATCAAGCAGGAGCTGGGCGTCTTCTTCGAGGGCGTCAAGACCACCGACACCGGCGTGGTCGTCAGCCTGGCCAACGGCAAGACCCTGGACGCCGAGCTGCTGCTCGTCGCGGTCGGCCGCGGCGCGGTCTCCGCGGGCATGGGCTTCGAGGAGGCGGGCATCGCCATCGAGCGCGGCACCGTCGCCGTGAACGAGTTCTGCCAGACCAGCGTGCCCGGCGTGTACGCGGTCGGCGACCTCATCCCGACCCTGCAGCTCGCCCACGCGGGCTTCGCCGAGGGCATCCTGGTGGCCGAGCACATCGCGGGGCTGAACCCCGTGCCGATCGACTACGACGGCGTGCCGCGGATCACCTACTCCGATCCCGAGGTGGCCTCGGTGGGCATCACCTCCGCCCAAGCCAGGGAGCGCGGCCACGAGGTCGTCGAGTTCACCTACGACCTCGCGGGCAACCCCAAGAGCCAGATCCTGCAGACGCAGGGCGCCGTCAAGATCATCTCTGCGAAGGACGGCCCGGTGCTCGGCGTGCACATGGTCGGCCGTCGCATCGGCGAGCTCGTGACCGAGGGGCAGCTGATCTACAACTGGGAGGCCCTGCCCTCCGAGGTCGCCCAGCTCATCCACGCCCACCCGACCCAGTCCGAGGCCGTCGGCGAGGCGATGCTGGCGCTGGCCGGCAAGCCGCTCCACGTCCACAACTAACGTAAGCCCTCACTCGGAACGCGAGAGAAGACACCAATGCCGAAGTCCGTACAGATGCCCCAGCTCGGTGAGAGCGTCACGGAGGGCACCGTCACCCGTTGGCTGAAGAAGGAGGGCGAGCGCGTCGAGGCCGACGAGCCGCTTCTCGAAGTCTCCACCGACAAGGTCGACACCGAGATCCCGTCTCCGGCCGCGGGCATCCTCACGAAGATCGTGGTGGCCGAGGACGAGACGGTCGAGGTCGGCGCCGAGCTCGCCGTCATCGACGAGAACGGCACCGAGGGCGCCGCCCCGGCACAGGAGGCGGCCCCCGAACCGGAGCCCGAGCCCGAGCCGGCCCCCCAGCAGCAGGCACAGCCGGTCTCCTCGATCCCGCAGCCCGCCCCGCAGGCCCCCGCCCCCGCCCCCGCCCCGGCACCGGCACCGGCACCGGTGCAGGCCCCGGTCCCCCAGGCCGTCCAGAGCTCCCCGGCCGCGCCGCCGTCCCCGATCGCGACGGCACCGGCCGCCGAGCCCGCCGCTCAGCCCTCCGGTGAGAGCCCGTACGTCACCCCGCTGGTGCGCAAGCTCGCCGGCGAGCACGGCGTCGACCTCGACTCGCTGAGCGGTACCGGTGTCGGCGGTCGCATCCGCAAGCAGGACGTGCTGGAAGCGGCCCGCGACCAGCGCGAGCGGGCCGCGGCGGCCCAGGCCCCGGCCCAGGCCCCGCAGGCCGCCGCCCAGGCTCCGGCGGCCGCGCCCGCGCAGGCCCCCGAGCCGGTCGCGGTGGACACCACGCTGCGCGGGCGCACCGAGAAGATGTCGCGGCTGCGCCAGACCATCGCCAAGCGCATGGTCGAGTCGCTGCAGGTCTCGGCCCAGCTCACCACCGTGGTCGAGGTCGACGTCACCAAGATCGCGCAGCTGCGCGACCGCGCGAAGGCCGAGTTCCAGCGGCGTGAGGGCGTCAAGCTCTCGTTCATGCCGTTCTTCGCCCTCGCCACGATCGAGGCGCTCAAGCAGCACCCGAAGCTGAACGCCACGATCAACAGCGAGACCAACGAGGTCACCTACTTCGACGCCGAGCACCTGGCCTTCGCGACGGACACCGAGCGCGGCCTGATCGTCCCGGTGATCAAGGACGCGGGCGACCTCAACATCGCCGGGCTGGCCCGTAAGATCGCCGATCTGGCCGAGCGCACCCGCACCAACAAGGTGAGCCCGGACGAGCTCGGCGGCGGCACGTTCACGCTGACCAACACCGGCAGCCGGGGCGCGCTGTTCGACACGCCGATACTCAACCAGCCGCAGGTCGGCATGCTGGGCACCGGCGCGGTCGTCAAGCGACCGGTCGTCCTGGACACCGCCGAGGGCGAGGTCATCGCCGTCCGCTCGATGGTCTACCTCGCGCTCAGCTACGACCACCGCCTGGTCGACGGCGCCGACGCCGCCCGCTTCCTGACGACGATCAAGCGTCGCCTGGAGGAGGGCCGCTTCGAGAACCAGCTGGGCCTCAACGCCTAGGCTCCGCCAGGCGGATCTCGCCGTGCCAAGGATCGGTCAGGCGGTGCCTCACCAGGCGTCGGGAACTCGGCGAGGCGCCGCCTGACCGCAGTGGAAGGATCCAGACGCACCGGGCCGGCCCGCGACTTCGCGGGCCGGCCCGGTGCGTTCTCTCCCGCGTGTCGCGCCTCGCCTTTTCGGTACGCCAAAGGCGCCGCCGGTACGGGATCGGGGCTCTCTCGGAAACGGCGCGAATCCGATCGGCCTTCGGTTTCCGAAGACCTCGAAGGAGGTCGATTACATTGGGCGATATGACGATCATCATGACCGGCTCCTCGGGCCTGCTGGGATCGGCTCTGGTCAAGGCCCTGCGGGCCGACGACACCCGGGTGGTCAGGTTGGTACGGCGGGCGCCGCAGGGCGCCGACGAGACGTTCTGGAACCCGGGCAAAGGGCTCATCGACCCGGCGGCCCTGCAGGGCGCGCGGGCCGTGGTTCATCTCGCCGGAGCGGGAATCGGCGACCGCCGCTGGAACGACGACGTCAAACGCGAACTGGTCCGCAGCCGGGTCGAGGGAACCAGGACGCTGGTGAGAGCGCTGACGGAGCTGCCGGACAGGCCTCCGACGCTGCTGTCGGCGTCCGCGATCGGCTACTACGGAGACACCGGGGACCGCGAGGTGGACGAGACGGCCCCGCCGGGCGAGGGATTCCTCGCCCGGGAGGTGGTGGCGCCCTGGGAGGCCGAGACGGCACCCGCCGAGGAGGCGGGCGTCCGGGTGGCCCGACTCCGTACCGGCCTGGTGCTGAGCCGCGCGGGCGGCATTCTGGCCAAGATCCTGCCGATCTTCAAACTCGGGCTGGGAGCGCCTCTGGGCTCGGGAGAGCAGTACTGGTCATGGATCTCCATCGACGACTGGGTTCTCGCCGTACAACACATACTGAAAAATCCTGAAATCTCGGGGCCGGTGAATCTGACGGCGCCCGAGCCGGTCACCAACGCGGAGTTCACCAAGGCGCTCGGAGCGGCCCTGCACCGGCCCACCATGCCGCTCGCCGTACCCGGGTTCGCGCTGCGCACGGCCATCGGGGGGTTCGCGGAGGAGGGGGTGCTGACCGGGCAGCGGGTGCTGCCCCGGCGCCTCCTGGAGTCTGGTTACACGTTCCGGCATACGCGCCTCAACGAGGCGCTGGCCGCCGTACTCTAGGGTCCCTGTTTCCGCCAAAGCCGTCGAAGAGGTCACGTATGCGCAGTTCCGGGCAGTCTCACATCCTCGCCATCGGGGGCGGCTCGTTCCGCCCGTCCGAGCGCCACGGGTTCATCGAGGCGAGCGCGCTGCTGCGGTACGCCCTCGATCTGACCGGCCAGGACCGGCCGAAGCTGGGCCTGCTCGCCACCGCCACCGGCGACGACGCCGACTGGCTGCTGAAGATGTACGGCGCCTTCCGCGAGTGGGACGTCGAGGTCAGCCACCTGACGGTGTTCCCGATGCCCAACGTCGAGGATCCGCGCGAGTGGGTGCTCGGCCAGGACGTCATCTACGTCAGCGGCGGCAGCGTGGCCAACCTGGCGGCCCTGTGGCGGCTGCACGGCCTGGACGAGATCTTCGAGGAGGCGTGGCGGGCCGGCGTGGTGCTGAGCGGCCAGAGCGCCGGGGCGCTCTGCTGGCACGTGGGCGGCAACACCGACTCCTTCGGCCCGACGCTGCGGGTGTGGTCCGAGGGCCTGGGTCTGCTGCCCCACTCGTGCGGCGTCCACTACGACTCCGACCCGCAGCGCCGCGCGCTGCTGCACGAGGCGGTGGCCTCGGGCGAACTGCCCGGGGGCTACGCGGCGGACGAGGGGGTGGCGCTGCACTACGTGGGCACCGAGTTCATCCAGGCCGTCAGCGTGCACCCGGGCGCCTACGCCTACAAGGTCGAGCACGACGGGGCGGGTGGGGCCAAGGAGTTCCGCATCGAGCCTCGGCTTCTCACGTCGTGACCACGAACGGGTCAACTACTCTTGAGACGTGAGTGACCTGGCAATCGTCCGTCTTGGCGTTGACTTCCCCTACGAGCAGGCCTGGGATCTTCAGCGGCGCATCCACGCACGCCGCGTGGCCGAGGAGATTCCCGACACCTGCCTGATGCTTGAGCACGCGCCGGTCTACACGGCGGGAAAACGAACCGCGCCGCACGAGAGGCCCTCCGACGGCACTCCCGTCGTCGAGGTCGACCGGGGCGGCCGGATCACCTGGCACGGCCCCGGCCAGCTGGTCGGCTACCCGATCATCAGGCTCGGCGGCCCGCTCGACGTGAACGCCTACGTGCGACTCCTGGAGGAGACCCTGGTGGCCGTCTGCGCCGACTTCGGGGTGCAGGCGGGCCGAGTCCAGGGGCGCGGCGGCGTCTGGGTGGCCGGAGACCCCTCGCACGGCCTGCCGGACAGGAAGGTCGGAGCCATCGGCATCCGGGTCTCCGGCGGCGTCACGATGCACGGGTTCGCGCTCAACTGCTCCAACGACCCGAGCTGGTACAACCGGATCGTCCCGTGCGGCATCAGCGACGCCGGGGTCTCCTCGCTGTCCGCCGAGACCGGCCGGCGGATCGTGGTCGACGAGGTCCTGCCGTACGCCGAGAAGCACCTGGCGGAGGCGCTCGGCGCGCGGGCCTTCGAGCTGCCCGAGGAAGACCTGTTCCGGCGCTGACCCCCGGAGCCTCGCGGCTCGCGGTGGGACATAAGCTGGACAGGTGAGCGAGCGTGACCACATTTACCCCACCTCGACGTGCAACACCTCGGTCCCTCGACCGACGAAGGAGCTCGCATGACCGTCGCACCCGAAGGGCGGAAGCTCCTCCGCCTGGAGGTCCGCAACGCCGAGACCCCCATCGAGAAGAAGCCCGAATGGATCAAGACCAGGTTCAGGACGGGCCCGAACCACACCGAGCTGCGGGCGCTGGTCAAGCGCGAGGGGCTGCACACGGTCTGCCAGGAGGCCGGATGCCCCAACATCTCCGAGTGCTGGGAGGACCGCGAGGCCACCTTCCTCATCGGCGGCGACCAGTGCACCCGGCGGTGTGACTTCTGCCAGATCGACACCGGCAAGCCCAAGGCGTACGACACCGACGAGCCGCGCCGCGTGGCCGACTCGGTGCGGCAGATGGGCCTCAACTACGCGACCGTGACCGGTGTCGCCCGCGACGACCTGCCCGACGGCGGCGCGTGGCTGTACGCGGAGACCGCGCGGCAGATCCACGCGCTGCTGCCCGGCTGCGGCGTCGAGCTGCTGGTGCCCGACTTCAACGGTGACCAGGCCCAGCTGGAGGAGGTCTTCTCCGCCAGGCCCGAGGTGTTCGCGCACAACGTCGAGACCGTGCCGCGGATCTTCAAGCGCATCCGGCCCGCCTTCCGCTACGAGCGCTCCCTTGAAGTGATCACCAAGGCCCGCCAGGCCGGCCTGGTGACCAAGTCCAACCTGATCCTCGGCATGGGTGAGGAGCGCGAGGAGGTCGTCCAGGCCATGCGCGACCTGCACGAGGCCGGGTGCGACCTGCTCACCGTGACCCAGTACCTGCGGCCCACCCCGCGCCACCACCCCGTCGACCGCTGGGTGAAGCCGGAGGAGTTCGTGGAGCTGGGCAGGGAGGCGGAGGCCATCGGTTTCGCCGGAGTCCTTTCCGGGCCGCTGGTTCGCTCCTCCTACCGGGCGGGCCGCCTGTACAAGCAGGCGGTCGAGGCCCGCCAGCACGCCTGAGCCCGGCCCGCGCGCTCTGGCGAACCGGAAGGGTCCCGCTCCTGGCCAGGAGCGGGACCCTTCCGGTTTCCGTTCGGGTTCCTCCCCGGGAACGGTTGCGACCGGCTCGGGGCGGGCTCCGGTCGGCACCCGGGGTTCTTCGTCCGTCTCCCTCTCTGGTGTCGGCGATCGCCCGGCTGCTCCAGGGGCAGGGTCTCCCACGTTGTGCGACGAGGTTGCCGCCAGACCTACCAAGCGGTCGGTTCCAAGGTGAGACTGTCGGCATGGACATCGAAGAGCTGATCGGAAAGCTTGACCTGGGCACCAAGGTGCGTCTGCTGACCGGAGCCGACATGTGGTCCCTGCCCGCGCTGCCACAGATCGGGCTCGCCCGGCTGGTGATGAGCGACGGCCCGATCGGTGTCCGGGGCGAGGAATGGTCGTCGGACGATCCGTCGATCGCGCTGCCCAGCCCCACGGCGCTCGCCGCGACCTGGGACGTGGAGCTGGTCCGCGAGGCGGGGCGGCTGCTCGCGGCGGAGGCCCGGCGCAAGGGCGTGCACGTGCTGCTCGCCCCGACGCTCAACCTGCACCGCAGCCCGCTCGGGGGCAGGCACTTCGAGTGCTTCTCCGAGGATCCGTACCTGACCGGCGAGATCGGCGCCGCCTACGTCGAGGGCGTCCAATCCTGCGGCGTGGCCACCACGCCCAAGCACTTCGTGGCCAATGACTCGGAGACCGACCGGTTCACAGTGAACGTCAAGGTCGGTGAGAAGGCTCTGCGGGAGGTCTACCTGGCCCCGTTCGAGCGGGTCGTACGGGCCGGCGCCTGGGGCGTGATGGCCGCCTACAACTCGGTCGACGGGACCACGATGACCGAGCACCGGGCACTCCAGCGCGACCTGCTGAAGGGCGAGTGGGGCTTCGACGGCTTCGTCGTCTCCGACTGGATGGCCGCCAGGTCCACCGAGGCGACCGCCGAGGGCGGCCTCGACGTCGCCATGCCGGGCCCGTCAGGCCCATGGGGCGCGAAGCTGGAGGCGGCGGTCCGCGAGGGCCGCGTCGCCGAGGAGGTCGTCGACGACCAGGTCCGCCGCGTCCTGCGCCTGGCCCTGCGGGTCGGCGCCCTGCGGCTCACCCCCGATGACGCGACCGCAGACGGGTGTGCCGCGATCGACGGGACCGCCCTCGCCCGTGAGGTGGCCGCGCGGTCGTTCACGCTGCTGCGCAACGAGGGCGGCCTGCTGCCGCTCGCGGGCGTGCGGAGCGTGGCACTGATCGGGTCGGCGGCCGCGGAGGCCCGGATCATGGGGGGCGGCAGCGCCCAGGTGTTCCCCGACCGGATCGTCTCACCGCTGGAGGGGCTCCGTGCGCGCGGGGACGTAGAGGTGCGCCACGCGCTCGGCACCGACCCCCGGATACGGCTGGCGCCGCTCGCCGTCCCCTGTCGGGCCCTCTTCCTGGACGCGGAGGGCGGGGTCCTGGCCGAGCACCGGCTGGCAGGCGCCGAGGCCCGCTGGATCGGCCGGCTGCCCTCGGACGTCGACACCGGCCGTCTGGCGGCCGTCGAGATCCGCGCCGCCTGCCTGCCCGACGTGAGCGGCCCGCATGAGTTCTCCGTGGTGGGCGTCGGCGCGTTCACCGTCGAGGTCGACGGGAAGACGGTCCTCGACGAGACCATCTCGCTGACCGGCGGTGACCCGGCCGCCGCGTTCCTGGCGCCTCCGGAGCGCCGGTTCACCGTCACGCTCACCTCCGGTGTTCCCGTCGAGCTGGTCGTACGGCATCCCCGGGCGAAGTTCACCGGCATGGCGTTCGTGGCGTTCGCCCTGTGCCACGCCGCCCCCTCCCCCGGCGACGACGCGCTGATCGCCGAAGCGGTGCGGGCCGCCTCGGGGGCGGACGTGGCGATCGTGGTCGCCTCGACCACCCCCGAGGTGGAGAGCGAGGGCTTCGACCGCACCGGCCTGGCCCTGCCCGGACGCCAGGACGAGCTGATCGCCAGGGTCGTCGAGGCGAACCCTCGCACGATCGTCGTGGTCAACGCCGGTTCTCCGGTGGAGATGCCCTGGCTGGAGCGGGTCCCCGCGGTGCTGCTGACCTGGTTTCCCGGGCAGGAGGCGGGCAACGCGCTGGCCGACGTGCTGTTCGGCGACGCGGAGCCCTCGGGGCGGTTGCCCACCACCTGGCCGGTCCGCGAGCCCGACGCGCCGGTTCTGCAGGTGACGCCCACCGGGGGCGAACTCGCCTACGAGGAGGGCGTCTTCGTCGGATACCGCGCCTGGGAGCGCGCCGGCCGTGTACCGGCGTTCTGGTTCGGCCACGGCCTGGGCTACACCGCATGGTCCTACGACTCCGTCGCCGTCACCGGGAAGACCGTGACCGTCGCGGTGACCAACACCGGCGAACGCCCCGGCCGCGAGATCGTCCAGTTCTACCTCGCCCCCCAGGACCGGGACCCGGGACGGCCCGCCCGTGCCCTCGCCGGATTCTCCGTCGTCGACGCGGCCCCCGGTGAGACGGTGGTCACCACGGTCCACCTGCCCGAACGCGCCTTCCAGGTGTGGACGGATCGGGGCTGGTCGACGGTGCCGGGGGACTACACGGTCGAGGTGGGCCGCAGCGTCGCCGACCGCCGCCTGAGCGGGACCGTGACCGGATAATCCAGGTAAAAGCCGGTCGGGGCGTTCCTGCTGGCGCCACCGGCCTTTCCGGTGCTCCGCGGCCTTCGGCCCCGGCGCCGGAGCCGGCCCCGGGCAGGTCACGTTTTCACTTCTTGAGCCATGGATTTGTATCCTTCAGACATGGCCAAGAAGCCCGAAGACTCAGAGCGCCCGGGGCGCATCAAGCAACTCCGCATGATCGCGAAGATCATCAAGGAGGCCAACCCCAAGGGGATGCCGATCGTCTACGCCTCGGCGCTGGGCACGCTCGCGCTGTTCGTGGTGATCGGCCTGGTCACGGGCTGGTTCTGGTACCTGCTCTTCATCGGGATCCTGCTGGCCCTGACCGTCGGGCTGGTGGTGTTCGGCCAGCTCGCCCAGAAGGCGCAGTACTCCATGCTGCACGGGCAGGTCGGCGCCGCCGCCGCGATCCTGCAGGGCATGCGCGGCAACTGGGAGGTCACCCCGGCCGTCGCGGTCACCCGCGACCAGGACATCGTGCACCGCGTGGTCGGCTACCCGGGCATCATCCTGGTCTCGGAGGGGCCGGGCAGCCGGGTGCAGAGGATACTGGTCGCCGAGAAGAAGCGCGTCCAGCGAGTCGCGCTGGACGTGCCCGTCTACGACATCCAGTCCGGTGACGGCGAGGGGCAGATCCCGCTGGCCAAGCTGCAGCGGCACCTGATGAAGCTGCCCCGCAACCTCAAGAAGCCCGCCCTGTACGAGATCAACAACCGGCTGAAGGCCCTGCCGCAGACGCTGCCGATGCCCAAGGGCCCGCTGCCGCGCGGCGCGAAGATGCCCCGCCCGAAGATGCGCTGATGGGCTCCGCGGGGGTGGGCCGCCATCAGGTGGACGCCGCGGCCACCTCCCGGGCCAACCGCGGCTGGTGGGACGGTGCCGCCGACGACTACCAGGCCGAGCACGGGGAGTTCCTGCGCGACTCCGGGTTCGTCTGGTGTCCCGAGGGGTTGGACGAGGCCGACGCCCGCCTGCTGGGCGATGTCGCGGGCAAGAACGTGCTGGAGATCGGCTGCGGTGCCGGGCAGTGCGGGCGCTGGCTGGCCGGCCAGGGCGCCAGGGTGGCCGCCTTCGACCTGTCCTTCCGCCAGCTTCAGCATTCGCGCCGGATCGACCTGGACGCGGGCGCCGCGCTCCCCGTGGTCCAGGCCGACGCCGAGGTCCTGCCCTTCGCCGACGGGGCGTTCGACCTGGCCTGCTCGGCCTACGGCGCGCTGCCGTTCGTGGCCGACGCCGGAGCCGTCCTCGCCGAGGTCCACCGGGTGCTGCGCCCCGGGGGCCGCCTGGTCTTCTCGGTGAGCCACCCCATCCGCTGGGCCTTCCCCGACGACCCCGGCCCCGCCGGGCTGACCTCCGACCGCTCCTACTTCGACCGCTCGGCGTACGTGGAGATCGGCGAGGACGGGCGTCCGTCCTATGTCGAGCACCACCGCACGATGGCCGACTGGATCGGGCTCATCACCGCCTCCGGACTGGTGCTGCGGCAGCTGACCGAGCCTGAGTGGCCGCCGGGCCACGACCGCGAGTGGGGCGGCTGGAGCCCGCTGCGCGGCCACCACCTGCCCGGCACCGCGATCTTCACCTGCGTCCGGTAGACGCGCACCCGCCCGCCATGCGACACGGACGGCGTCCCGGCCGCCTTTCCCGCCCGCCGGAGATCGTCACAGGCCGGTTGCCAGGTGAGATCCGATGTCGCGGGCGGTCGTCCGGGACCGGCCGGGAGCGCGGGCCTAGCGGCCGGCGTTCATGACGATCCGGCCGATCTCGTCGAAGGTGCCGAAGTCTCCGCCGGAGACCAGGTTCTTGGTCATGGCGATCGCGATCCCGCCGGCCGTGTCGGCGTAGGCGGCCGAGCCACCGCTGCCCGCCATCCCGAACAGGGTAGGGGCGTCGAGCAGTTCGGTGGCACCGACGGCGTACCCGAGGGATCTGGTGACCGGAGTGCCGGTGACCTCGTCCACGCCGGTGACCGCCACCTCGGTGATCTCTCGCAGCCGTTCCGGTGAGACGAGCCTGACGCCGTCCACCTCGCCCAGCAGTGCGGCGTACATGCGGGCCACGGCACGGGCGGACATGGTGCCGCCCGCCGGGATGTCGGAGGTCAGCACGTCGACACGGTTGCCGAAACCGGCATCCGGCATCGCCGCCATCGGCGCCGCCGTGTAGCCGTCCACCACCCTGAAGAACGGTATGTCGGCGAACATCTCCGCGGACATCTCGAAGTCGTTCGGCGCGTCCTCCAGCCGGGCCAGCCTGCCCAGTTCGGATTCCGGAACGCCGAAGAACAGCTCACCGGCCACCCCGAGCGGTCCGGCGACCTCCTCCCGCAGGACCTGCGAGATCGGCCTGCCGGTGCTCCGGCGGACGATCTCCCCGATGAGGTAACCGAACGACTGGGGGTGGTAGCCGGTCCTGGTACCCGGCTCCCACCAGGGCTTGGCATCGGCGATCACCGCGCACATCCCGTCCCAGTCGCACAGGTCCTCGGGCGTGGTCCCGGCGGGCACGCCGGGCACGCCCGTCGAGTGGGTCAGGGCATGCCGCACCGTCGCGCGTTCCTTGCCATGGGCGCCGAACTCAGGCCATAGCTCGACGATCGGCGTGTCGTAGCCGAGAACGCCCCGCTCCACGAGCACGTGCAGCACGGTCGAGGTGACGCCCTTGCCGGTCGAGGCGCTGTAGAACGGCGTGTCCGGCGTGACGGGACGCCCGGTGGCCGGGTCGGCGACACCCGCGACGACGTCGACCACCGGTTCGCCGTGCCGGTACACGGCGACCTGCAGGCCCCGCTCGGTCCCGGACTCCACGAGCCTGTCGGCCGCCTCCTGGACCCGCTTCTGTATATCGTTCATGATCATCCCTTCCGTGCTGCGGTGTGTGACCGTTACGACGGCCGGGGACCGCGAAAGGAATCGCTCCGTGGGGGTCGGTTTCCGGAAGCCCGGGCTCGGTGGGACCCGGACCTGCGTGAGATCGCGAGCAGGACGGCGGGTTCCCGTCCCGGATTGTGCACGGCTCGCACCGGCAGCCCGTCCAGCCACAGCACGTCGCCGCGGCGGAAGGCCAGGCGATCGCCGTCGGAGCGGACGAGCTCGATCCGTCCGCGCTCAAGCAGGACGATCGCGTCCCGCCATCCGGCTCCGGCCCCATCCAGCGAGCCGCCGGGCTCGACGACGACCCTCCGTACCCGGAACGACGGTCCGAACCGTCCGGGGTCCTCGCCGCTGTCCGTCACAGCGCCGCGGGGAGGCCGAACGCCGGGAAGATCTCGGCACCGAAGGTGGTGATCTGGGTCACCAGCCCGTCCTCGACCCGCAGGACGCCGAGCCACGAGCCCTGGTACTCGGACTCGCCGGGGCGCCTGAGGTAGGCCGCCGCCGCGGGTTGCCGGTTGGCGCGGGTCGGCAGGACGCGCCAGTCACCCCACGCCTCGGGGCCGATCATGGCCGGGCGCCACGCCTCGACGATCGCCTTCCCGCCCAGGATCCAGATCGGGGCCGGTGGCATCGCCTGCCAGGCGTCCGCGCGCAGCACCCCGGCCAGGATCTCGGGATCCGCCTGCTCGACGGCGTCCATGTAGCGTCGCAGCGCCGCGCGTTCCCCCTCGGTCGGGTCCGAGGAGGGCGCCCACTCCAGGCGCTGTCCGGGCAGGTGTTCCCGCATCGTCGACCGGGCCCGCTGCAGGGCGCTCTTCACCGTCGCGACGCTCACCTCCAGCAGCGCGGCGGCCTCCTGTGCCGACCAGCCGAGCACGTCGCGCAGGATCAGCACCACCCGCTGCCGGACAGGCAGGTGCTGGATGGCGGCCAGGAAGGCCAGCTCGATCGTCTCCTTGGCGACCACCTCGGCGTCCGGCTCGGCGCCGGCGGGCGCGGGCGGCTCCAGGAGCCGGTCCGGGTAGGGACGCAGCCAGAAGACCTCGGTCGGCGACGGTGCGGACACGCCTGGAGTGGCCAGCACCGGCGCCTCACGCGGGCGCGGGCGGCGCGGATGACGGTCCAGGAAGTCCAGGCAGGCGTTGGTCGCGATCCGGTACAGCCAGGCCCTGAAGGTCGAGCGCCCCTGGAAGCTCTCCCGCTTGCGCCAGGCGCGCAGGAACGTCTCCTGCACCAGGTCCTCCGACTCCTCGAAGGAGCCGAGCATCCGGTAGCAGTGCACCCGCAGTTCCCGCCGGTACCTCTCGACGAGCGTGCCGAACGCCGGTTCGTCACCCGCCAGCGCGGCGGCCAGGACCGCGCTCTCCTCTTCCTTGATCACAACGACATCTCTCCCATACCGCGGCCCGCCCGGCGCGGGCGCCCGCCGTTGTGACGGTCGCCGGAGGGAAAAGGAATCGGCTGCGGGCGTGGGGACGCGCCTCAGAGGCGTACTACCACGGTGTTCGCCGCGCGGTCGTGCAGGCCCCGCTGGTCGCGGTCCCAGATGAGGGCGGGCAGGGCCAGGCACAGCAGGACGGTCCGTACCAGCACGGAGACGAACCCGGGGCGGCCACCGTCGAGCGCGGCGATCCTGATGCCGAACAGGCGCATCCCGAAGGTCATCCCCATGGTGCCCGCCAGCAGGAGGTATTCGGCGGCCAGAACCAGGATCGGGACCCAGGCCGAATGGGCGGGGTCGATCCGCAGGAGCCCCTGGGTGATGGCCCAGGTGCAGATCAGCCAGTCGACCACGATGGCGCCGAGCCTGCGGCCGAACCCGGCCACCGAGCCGCTGCCCTCTGCGGGCAGCCCGAGCCGCTCCCCCGGATAACCAAGGTCGACTCCGGCCGATCTGACGCCACCGAGCCAGGTCTGGGTCCAACGCGGCTGCTTGCTGCTCATGCCCCAACGGTAGCCGCCCCCGGTGCCGCTCCCGCATCCGCCCGATCCCTCGGCTACCTGGATCGGGCCAGAGCAATGGATCATTTGCACTGACATCTCGGCAAGCACATTCCCCCCGGAGACCTCGTGCCCGACAACGGTGACATCGACCAGCGCTTCGAGGCGCTCACCGCTCAGATCGGCAGTCGCGAACGCAAGCGGATGATGAAGATCGCCGAGCAGGAATGGGCACGGCAGCCCCGCCTCCGGCGTCGCCGCAGGCGGCGGTGGACCGCGGTCGCGGTGGCCGTCCTGGTGGCGGCGGCCGGAGGGTTCGTCGTCTACCGGCCCGAAACCGCCGAGCAGGTCCGCGCCGCTGTCCTCGCGGACTTCGGCATCGATCCGTCCGCCGATCCGACGGCCGGGCGGAGCGCCGAACCGGCCCCGGTGGAGCCGGCACAGGTCTCCCCCTTCGACGGCTCACCGGCCCAGAAGTACGCCAATGGCGTAAAGGGGCTGGTCATGCCGGAGCCCAGAGCGATCGGCGGGCTGAGCCGCAAGGAGGTGGCCGCGGCCATCCGGCACGCGAAAGAGCTTCTGGCGGCCTCGCACCTGGACCGGAAGGTGCTGCTGGGCGGCAGACCGAACAAGCTGATCCGGCTGCTGGACCCCGAGCAGCGCGCACCGTTCGTCAAGGGACTCAAGCACCCCGGCAGGAAGAACGCGTACGAGAGCCGGGCCTGGGTGGCCAGCCTGGCCCCGAAGAGCGCCGAACTCGCCAGCGAGACCTTCAAGGTCCACGGCAAGACCCGGCTGTCCGTCTTCAAGGAGAACGGCCTCAGGGGCGTCCAGGTCAAGGTCAACTATCTGTTCGTGTACGCGATCCAGCGACCGGGCCGACCGGACACCCTGACCAGGCTCGTCGTACACAACATCGGTGAACTGGACGTGTGGCGCCAGGACGGCCGGCTGCGCTTCTGGGTCAAGAACTGGAACGGTGGTGGGGCCGCCCCGGCCCGGTGCGACGTCGACGACGCCTACGTACACCCGTTCTATCCGGACTCGCCCCCCGACGAAGTGAAAACCGACGGCCCTCCCGTGGACCCCTACTCGCTTGAGGACGAGCCCTCGGACGAGTGCAGGGTGCTGAAGTCGAACACGTGAAAATCCGGCAAAACCGGGCAAAGGAAGGCTCGGTATACCCGTCCAGACGGGGTCCGAGAACTAGCGTGAAGGCGACTTTCGCTTAACACGAGTGAAACAAACGAGACACGGGGCGGTAACGGCGCAGGCATACCTTCGGCCTGATAGCCCGTGCCCCATGGGAGGTTCGCGTGTTCAACTCCGCCGACGACGTCCTGAAGTTCATCAAGGACGAAGGAGTGCAGTTCGTCGATGTCAGGTTCACCGACCTGCCGGGGACGACGCACCACTTCACGTTCCCTTCGGAGAACTTCGGAGCCGGCGTCTTCACCGACGGTCTCATGTTCGACGGCTCGTCGATCCGCGGTTTCCAGGCCATCCACGAGTCGGACATGCTGCTGCTGCCCGACCCGTCCACGGCCGTGCTCGACCCGTTCCGGCAGCACAAGACGCTCAACATCAACTTCTTCGTGCACGACCCGCTGACGGGCGAGGCCTACAGCCGTGACCCGCGCAACGTCGCCCGCAAGGCGGAGGAGTACCTCAAGGGCACCGGCATCGCCGACACCGTCTACTTCGGCCCCGAGGCCGAGTTCTACATCTTCGACGACGTGCGCTTCGAGACCAACGCGCACACCAGCTACTACCACATCGACTCGATCGAGGGTGCCTGGAACAGCGGCAAGGCCCAGGAGGGCGGCAACCTCGGTTACAAGCCGCGGTTCAAGGGCGGCTACTTCCCGGTCCCGCCGATGGACCACTTCACCGACCTGCGTTCGGAGATGGTGCGCCGCCTCATCGACGCGGGCATCGACGTCGAGATGCAGCACCACGAGGTGGGCACGGCCGGCCAGGCGGAGATCGACTTCCGGTTCAACACGCTGCTCAAGGCCGCCGACACCCTGATGCTGTACAAGTACATCGTCAAGAGCACGGCCCTGGAGCACGGCCACACGGTCACCTTCATGCCCAAGCCGATCTTCGGTGACAACGGCTCCGGCATGCACTGCCACCAGTCGCTCTGGAAGGACGGCGCGCCGCTCTTCTACGACGAGGTCGGCTACGCGGGTTTGTCCGACACCGCCCGCTACTACATCGGCGGCCTGCTCAAGCACGCCCCGTCGCTGCTGGCCTTCACCAACCCGACGGTGAACTCCTACCACCGCCTGGTGCCCGGCTACGAGGCCCCGGTCAACCTGGTCTACTCCCAGCGCAACCGCTCGGCGTGCATCCGCATCCCGATCACGGGCTCCAACCCGAAGGCCAAGCGCATCGAGTTCCGCGTCCCGGACCCGTCGTGCAACCCGTACTTCGCCTTCGCCGCCCAGCTGATGGCCGGCATCGACGGCATCCGCAACAAGATCGAGCCGGTCGAGCCGGTCGACAAGGACCTCTACGAGCTTCCCCCGGAGGAGGCCCGTAACATCCCGCAGGTCCCCGGTTCGCTGACGGACGTGCTCGCGGCCTTGGAGGCCGACCACGAGTACCTGCTGGAGGGCGGCGTGTTCACGCCGGACCTGATCGAGACCTGGATCTCCTACAAGCGGGAGAACGAGATCGACCCGATCCGCCTGCGCCCCCACCCGCACGAGTTCGAGCTCTACTACGACGTCTGAGCCGCTGGCTTCTGACTTGGGTAAACGCCGGTCAGGAAACTAAGGCGTCTCGCGAAAGGCCGTCGACCGCCCCTCACAGGAGGGCACGCTCGACGGCCTTTCGCATGTGCTCCTCCCTCGGCGGCACGAAGTGCGCGCAGGTGGTGAACCCGGCCGCCCGTGGCCCGGAATGGCCCTCCGCTACCGCGCACTTCCCGTCAAGGGCGTCATGTGGGGTCCGGAGTGATGAAGCAAACGGCAAGGCCGCCCGAGACCTCTCCCCCGTAGTCCGACCAGTCCGCGTCTCCCGCGTAGCGAGCCCAGTCCGCCTTGCTGAGCCGCTCGTTGGTGTTACCGTGGCAAGCCGCCTCCTCCGGGTCAGCGACGACCTCGGCCAGGTTCCTGAGATCCCACAGGGAGACCCCGCTGGGGCCGGCCGCCAGGGCGATGCCGCCATCGGCACTGAAAGCCACGGATTCAATCTCCCTCGCGTATCCCTTCAACGCGGCCAGCCGTGTCGGCCTGGACAGGTCGGAGAGGTCCCAGAGAAACACGGAATCGCTCGGTCCGGCGAGCAGGGCGGTCTTCTTATCGGAGGTCAAGGTCATGTCGTACATGTAACCGAGGGGCACCTCGAACACGGCCGTGCGAGCCGGACGCGACCGGTCATCGAGGTTCCAGACCTCGACCCGAGGCCCGTTCCCGACGAGGACGACACGTCCGTTCGCGCTCATCGCCGTCGCCACCATGGATCTCTCGGATCTCTCGGGCGGGGGCAGGTCGGCCGACTTGACCGGATGCAAGGGGTCGGCGAGATCCCAGACCGTCACCGCATCATCGTTGTCCACGGTGACGGCGGTCCGGCCGTCCGCGCTGAGCCCGAGGCCGCGGATGGAGGAGGTGTGCGCTCTCGTCACCGACAGGCGCGCTGGACGAGACCTGTCGGTCAGATTCCACACGGCCATGTCGCCGACGTCGTTGGCGATCACCGCCGTACGACCGTCGTGTGACAACGCCAGCGCCCGCACGCTGTCGGTGTTTCTCTCACCCGCCAACACGGCCACCCGGATCGGCTTGGCCGGATCGGTGAGATCCCATACGAAGGTGGCGCCTTCGTCGCCGGTCAGCGCGGTCCGCCCGTCGAAGGACAGTGCCACCGCGTCCACGCCCTCCTTGTGGCCCTTCAAGGTGGCGACCCGATCGGATTTCAGGATGACCTTGGGATCGAGCCAGGTCGTCAGGTCCCACACGCTCACCTCGTCGCCGTCACCGGTCAGAGCGAGCCGCCCGTCGCCGCTCAGCGCCACCTTCCTGGAGGCGTTCGGTGTGAGCTCGCTGCCATGCCTCGCGACCAGCGTGTCGATCAGTCCCGCCCGGGTCTGCCCGTCAGAGTGGATCTTGACTGCGGCCACACCGAGGTTCCGGGCCGTGCCTGGGGCGGCGTCGCGCAGGTCCGCGGCGTGCAGCGCGAGCCCATGAGCCAGTGCGACGCGTTCCTGAGCCAAGGCCCTGTCGTACTCACGCTTCCACGCGAGTCCCGCGACGACCAGGGAGACAGCCAGGAGCACGGCAAGCATGATCGCGGACGTTCTCCAGCGGGCGCCGCCGCGCGGATCCGCTTGCCGGGCTTCTGGCAGGTCATTCACTTCGGTCTCCAAACCATCCGGCTCACAATGGTGCGTATTCTTTTCGGATGACGCGCTCGTGCTGCGGGCCGCAGTCCTTGGGGCCGTACTGGCGGGTCGCGGTGCTGACCGGGCAGTCATAGGTCCAAGTGATCATCTGAATGCCTCCACCCTCACCGTGTGCGGTGCTTCCGTCGAGCGCGGTGCTGATCGCGCTCTGTTCGATCTCATCGATGATGCCGTTGATGATGTCGATCACCGCTTTCGCGACGCCACAGCCCCCGGCGACCACCGGCTTGGTCGGGCCCAGAACAGCCGCGCAGATGTCGAGCCCGGCGGTCACGAACACGAGAGGCAGACTGCCGCCCTTGTCGATCTTCAGTCCGTCCTGCGGGCTGATGTAGGTCACGCACATGTGGCCGTGCTTGCGCTTCTCGCAGATCGCGTATGACACGTCCTGCCAACTCTCGCCCTTGGTGCAGACCGTGCCGTCGAGTCCGTTCGATCCCTGGCATTCCTTGAAGAAGGTCTTCCAGGTGTTGTTACAGGTGTTCTTGTCCTCGAAGACCTTCCTGTTCGCGCTGTCGCGGCAATGGACCAGCATGTTCACGCCGAAGGCGCATTCGTTCGCCGAGCCTCCTCTACCTCCCTTGTAGCACGAGAGGAACTTACCCTCCAGGTCGTTGCACTGGACGTTTTTGTGCAGCGCGCATTTGTAGCTGACCTCGGAGAAGGTGCTGCATCCCGGATCGTCGCCTCTCTTGTCCGCGCGGCACGAGTAATAGTCGAATCGCACGTTTCTGCAGGATCCGGTCGACTGGCCGTACCCTGCCTTATCGTTATCGATTTCTCCGTATTGGCAGCGGCGAACCTCCCTGCCCGCGCCGCTGCAGACACCATGACTCTGCCCGCTGTAGTAGTCGCTTCCCGTGCGGCATGTAACGTAATCGTTCGCGAACTCAGAGCAGACGCCGTGATTGCCCTTGTAGTTCCCGGCCCGCTTCTCACCGCGACAACTGACGTAGTCGTTCTTCATACCCTGGCAGATTCCCGTGCTGTTTTTTTCCTTCCTGCAGTCCCTGTACTCGCCGGCTGCGTCGTTGCAGATCGCCCCCTTGCCCTTCTTGGCGCCCTTGGGACACTTGGCGCTGTTTACCGAAGTGCCGGATGACGACTTCGTCGTCTTCATCGTCGTCTTCGTCGCCTTCACCGCTACCTTTGTGGCCTTCTTGGCCTTGTGGCCGTCGGGATCGATGTTGGTGAGCGGGTTGTCATTGGCATAGGCGTAGCGGTTGAGCTGCACGCTGGGGTCGGGGTTCTGGGTGAGGGTGTCACGGGAGACGAAGCTGCCCGTGCTCGGCTGGTACCAGCGGGCCGCCATGTTGACCTTGCCGCTGCTGGGATCGGTGTAGCCACCCTGGTAGCCGAGCGTGTGCGTGGCCCCGGTACGGGTGATCACCTCACCGAACGGGTCGTAGGCCACCGAGTCCACCAGCGCCGTCCCGTCCGCGGTGAAGGCGCCGACCAGATCTCCCCGCAGGTCGGAGAAGGCCAGCTGGGCGCTGCTGCCGCCGTCACTGATGCCGAGTGTGCGGCCCAGCGCGTCGCGGCCGAAGCTCGCCTTCTTTACGTTGGCGGCGTCGGTGACGGCCACGAGGTTGTCGGTCAGGCCGTCGTAGACGTGGTGGGCTGTCTGCCCGCCCTGGGTGCGGGTCTGGATCCGGTCGAGTGCGTCGTAGTCGTAGGTGACGGTGTCGTCGTTGATGAGGCGGTCGAAGGCGTCGAACTTGGTGATGTGGACGATGCCCTTGGCGTCCTCCTTGAGCGTGCCGCGTGCGGTGTAGGTGTAGGTGTGGCCGTCGCCCGAGGTCAGGCGGTTGCGTTCGTCGTAGGCGAACGTCTTGTCTCCGGCCTTGATCCGGTTGCCCGCGGCGTCCCACGCATAGTCGGTCTTCTTGTTGTCGGGGGCGGTCCAGGAGGTCAGCCGGTTGGACCAGTCGTAGGTGTAGGTGTTCTGCCCCGCGCCCGCGGTACCCGAGGTCGTCTTGGAGGTCAGGTTGTCGTCAAGGTCATAGCCGTACTCGATGGAGGCGATGGCGCCGCCCGATGAGGTGGTGAGCCGGTCCTTGGTCAGCCGGTTGAGCGCGTCATAGGTGTAGCCCCGGCGCGCGCCCGCCGCGCCGTAGGTCATGGAGGTCAGGCGGGAGGCCTTGTCATAGCCGTAGTCGATCACGGTGGCACTGACCGGGTCCGCCGACTGGGTGAGCCGGTCGGCGTCATCCCAGGTGAACGCGGTCGTGCCGGTGATGTCGACACGCTGGGTGAGCCGGCTGTTGGCGTCGTAGGCATAAGCGTTCACGTCGCCGCCCGTGCCGGTGGTCTTCAGCAGCAGGCCGCGGTCGTTCAGCGTGAAGCTCAGGTCGTTCGCGCTGACGACCCTGCCGGCCAGGTCGTAGCCGAAGGTCTTGTCCTCGGTGGCCACCTCGGCGCCGATGCCCGACTCCTTGGTCAGCCGGCTCAGCTCGTCGAAGACGCGGTCGACGCGAACGCCGCCGGGGATGAGGCTGGTCACCGGGTTGCCCGCGGCGTCGTAGCCGGTCGTCCAGGTCCGGTCGGCCGGGTTCGGGTGCGCGGCGGTGCTGGGCTCGATGACCGACTCGATCAGTCCGAGGCTGTTATAGGTGGTGTAGGTGGCGTTCCCTCGTCCGTCGGTGGAGCGGGTCTGACCGCCGGTGGCGCTGTAGCCGAAGGTGCTGGTGATCCTCTCGGTGGCCGAGACCGGCTCCCGCACTTCGATCAGCCGGTTCGCGGCGTCGAACACCTGGTTGACGGTGTGGCCCTCCGGCGACGTCTGGCTGATCAGGTTGCCGGCCAGGTCGTAGCCGAACGTCCTGGTACGCAGCGTCGCGCCGTCGGCGTCCAGTTCTCGTGTCTCGGTCTTCCTGTTGGCCAGGTCGTAGGTGGCCGTGGTGGACAGGCCCAGCGGGTTGGTCGTCTTGACGGGCCGCCCGGCCAGGTCGTAGGCGAAGGTGGTGGTGTTGCCCAGCGCGTCGGTCTGCGCGGTGAGCGCTCCGGTGGCGTCGTACGCGCGCGTGCTCGCGTCGCCGGTCGGCCGGATGGTCTTGACCACCCGGTTGGCGTCGTCGTACTCCATCCTGGTGACGTAGACCGCCTGAGACGGCTTCCGCTCGATAGTGGTCAGGGTGATCTGACGGCCGAGGTCGTCATAGGTGGACTCCGAGCGAGCCCCGGTGGGGTCTATGGTCCCCAGAGCCTCGCCCAGCAGGTCGTAGTCGTAGGTCCAGACCGCGGCCGGTGCGGCGCCCGCCCTGGGCGCGGTGGCCCGCACCTTGCGGCCGAGCGCGTCGTAGACGGCGGTGGTGGTCTGGCCACTCCGGTCCGTGGAGCTGATCAGCTGGCCCGCGGCGTCGTACCCGGCACTCGCCTTGGGCGTGATCGGCTGCCCGCCGGGCGGCGTGTAGGCGGGGAAGATCTGCTCGACGATCCGCCCGGCCCGGTCCAGCGTGGAGGTGGTGGTACGACCCTCGGCGTCGACCTGGCGCGTCCTGTCTCCGAAGGTGTTGTAGCCCAGCTTGGTGGTCGGGCGCAGGGTGGACGTCGGGGCGCCCGCGCGTTCCACCGTGACCGGCGGCAGTTGGATCCGGGTGGGCAGGCCGGCCGCGTCGTAGGTCACGGAGGTGGTGAACGCTGCCGGGTCGGCGCCCGAGGCGTTGCCTCGCGGGTCGGTCACCTCGGTGACCAGGCCGCGGTCGTCCATGGTGAAGGTCGTGACCAGGTCCTGCCCGTCGTTGCGCACGGTCTGGCGGATCGGCTTGTCCGCGGCGTCGTAGGCGTACTCGGTGATCTCGGTGCGGCCGGTGCCCCCCACACTCTGGCTGACCTTGACCATGTTGTCGTTGGCGTCATACGCGGCGGTGGTGACGCGGTTCAGCGTGCCGGGATCCACGGTCTGGGTGACGAGGCGCCGGGCGGCGTCGTAGGTGGCATCCACCCGCAGTGTGCCGTTGCCGGTGATCTGCCGGGTGGGGTTGCCCGCGGCGTCGTAAAGCCTGGACTCCAGCACCACGTCCCTGGGCGTGGTCGAGCCGTTCAGCCGGGCGCCCTTGGCGATCTTCTCGGCCGGGAGGTTGTCGGTGAAGTAGGTGTAGGCGGTGGTACGCCCCATCGCGTCGGTCTGCGAGGCCAGCCGCCCCGCCGGGTCGTAGGCCATGGAGCTCATGACCACATCAGCGGCCGGCTGCGGGTTGACCGGGCTGCCGGTCCAGCCCTTGAGCGTGGTCGTGGCCGGCTCGCCGCGGGCGGTGTAGCCGTAGTGGTACGTCGTGCCGCGCTCGTCGGTGAAGCCGGTCTTCTGGCCCTTGTGGTCGTACCCGAACCGCTGCACGCCGCCTTCCGGACCTGTGATGGTCTCCACCCGACCGTAGTCGTCGTAGGTGTAGGTGGTGGTGCGCGTGGCGTCGCCGCCGGTCAGGTCGGCCACCGACTCGGTCAGTGGCAGACCGTCCGCGTCGTAGGTGCCGGTCCACTGCGAGGTGTGCGTCACCCCGGTGACGTCGTTCTTGACACCGGTGCCCGTGCGGGAGGTGACCTTGCCCAGCCCGTCATAGGTGATCGTCGTCTTGACGCCGTCGGGGAACGCCTCCGAGATCTCGGTCTGCGTGACCAGCCGGCCGAGCGCGTCGTGCTCGTACTTCCTGACCAGGCCGGTCGGACTGGTCTCCGTCGCCAGGTCGCCGGCGGCGGTGTAGGCGTACGTGGTCTCGTTGCCCTTGAAGTCCTTGCTGGACTTCACCAGACCGGCCGGGGTGAGGCCGCCGCCGACGGCGGGCTCGCTGCCGTCGGTGTACACCTTCGCCGTCGAGCGGCCCTGCGGGAAGTCCGATGTGGGCGGCGTGGTGTGCTTGGTCTCCTCGCCGAAGGCGTTGTACGACCACGAGGTCATGTACGTCTCATCGGTCGCCGACGCCGAGCGGGCGTCCCGGTGCCCGGTCCTCAGGTCGTTGCGCGGGTCGAACGGGTTGTCGATGTTGAGGTAGTGGTTGAAGTACTCGCTGGAGCAGTTGTCCGCCGTCCGGCACGTCTTCTTGGACACCAGGTTGCCGCGGGCGTTGAACGCCACTTCGGTGACGTTGCCGTTCGGGTCGAAGATCTTGGCGGGGTACCCGCCGACGTCGTAGGTATAGCGGCTGGTCTGGCCGAGCTGGTCGGCCATGGAGACCTGCCGGCCGCCGCGCGAGACGTCGTCCACGTACGTCAGCGTCCCGCCGTGCGGGTCGGTCACCGTGGTCGTGGCCGAGGTGTAGACGGTGGTCTCCTTCGCGTGGACCGGCGCCGACAGCTTCCACGCTCCGCCGTTGACGTCCGTGTGCTGGGTCAGGCGTCCGCCGTCGGCGGCGTAGACGTTCTCCGCCTCCGTCCGGCCTGAGGGCGCGACGGCCTTGGTCAGTTGCGGTTGCGGCTGGCGGGCCGCGTAGTGGGTTCTGACGACCTGCGCGCCGAGCGGCTTGCCGTACACGGCGACCTCGTCGATGTCACCGGCGAACGGGAAAGCCGCGGTGGAGCTCGTGGTGGCGGGCCAGGCCGACGAGCCGAAGCCCGCTCCGATCCGCGTCTCCCACTGGCCGACGTGGGTGATCTTTCCGGCCAGTGTGCCGACGGCCTGACCGTCCAGGTAGAGGGTCTGGGAGTCGTGGGCGCCGGAGAGCACCACGTGGTGCCAGTTCCCGTCGTTGACCGGGCCGGACGAGGTGATCGGTGCGGGGGTACCCGTGTAGAACTGGCCGCGCAGCTTACCGTCCGTGCCGATGTACAGGCCGGGGGTGAAGGCCGTGGGGGTGTTGGCCGCCGAGTTCTGGTAGCCGATGATCGTGCCGGAGCCGGTGGTCCTGAACCACGCCTCCACCGCGAGGTGGCCACCCTGGCCACTGATCGTCGCCTGCGGGAGCGCGACGTACGTGGAGCCCGCGGTGCTCTTGAAGCGCAGCGCGGTGTCCGGCGAGCCGGTGAGCGCGCCGGGGACGCTGGTGGCGTCGGCCGTGGTGCCGGTGAGCTTGGCCTCCTCCGAGCCGAGGACCGGGGAAGAGTTGACGATCTTGGTTCCGGTGGCGGTGGCCGTCTCGTTGAGCCGCCAGTAGCCCTCGGGACCCGAGTCCAGGACGGCGCTGCGGTAGCGGGAGGCGTCCCCGTAGGAGTAGACCGAGCAGGCGGTTCCGGTGTTGGGCGGGCAGACCTTCACCAGCTTGTCGCCGTCGTAGGTGTAGGTCCAGGTCAGGGGCGCGCCGTTGACGGGGTCGGTGGACACGCCGGTCACGTGGTCGCCTGTCCAGGTGAATGTCAGCGACCTGCCGCCGGTGCCCGTGGCCTTGGCCAGCTTGCCGTCCGCGCCGTAGATCAGCTCCTGGGTGCGGTTACGGTGGTCGGCGACCTTGGTGAGGCGGCCACTCGCATCGAACCAGTACGAGGTGGCCGACTTGTCCATCAGCCGCCAGCCGCCCTCGGGCAAGCTCGCCAGGGTGGCGTATGTGCCCGACGGCGAGGCGTACGTGCCGTCGCCCTTGGCGGCGAAGCGTAGCTGCTCGCCGCCCGGATAAGTCACCAGCAAGGTGGACGTCTGTGGTTCGGGCTCGATCCGCATGTCCCAACGGGTCGACCAGCCCGCACCGAACGCCTCGCCGGTGCGGGGATCGAGGCTGTTGTACGTGCGCATCACCGACAGCGGTGGCCCGGTCACGGCCACCGCCACGTCCGTCTCGGTGTGGGTGAAGTTTCCGGAAGAGTGGTTGAAGGCCCGTCCGTTGGTGCCCTCGCCGAGGGAGGAGTTGATCGTGCCCTGCTCGGGCGTGGGAGTGAAGGCCCGCCACGACGAGGTCACGGTCATGGTGCCGCTGGTTGCCTTGGCCTGCCACCAGTAGGTCTGCCCCCAGGCCAACTTGTGCGCGCCGGAGACGCTGGAGTTGGACAGCGACCAGGTTCCCGACTTCTCCCAGGTGGGGGTGCTCTCGCACCACGTCCAGTTCGACGGCGTGCCCGCGCAGAGCTGGAACCAGTAGGTGACGGGGTTCTCGTTCGCGGACTGGGCGTGCGCCGACAGCGTCGGCTCCAGGCTCCCGGCCTGGCTGTTGTGCTCGGGTGCGAAGCTGATGAACGGCAGCGCCGTCACGACACCCGACTGCCACCCCGACCAGGGGCCGTTCACTCCAGTCGTGGTGACGGCGCGCACACGCCACCGGAAGAGCCAGCCGTCCTGCAGCTTGCCCGTCGGGACGGCCATCCAGGCGTTACTGCCGGAGGGATAGGAGGTGGTGGACTTGCCGGCGTAGATCTGGCCGGTGCCCTGCTCGGGGACGGCCGGGTCGTGCTCTATTTCGACGGCGAGCTGGGAGGCGCGGTTGTCGGGGTCGGTGACCTTGGCGTACAGGGAGGGTGTCAGGGTGGTGGCCGACCACGACGCGGTGCCGCGCCTGGCCGGGGCCATGCCGAGCCCTTCCACGGACGGGACGTTCAGGTTCACCCGTGCCGCCTGCCAGTCCGACCAGGGACCCTTGACGCCGGTGGTGGTCACGCCCCGCGAGCGCCAGCGGATCTGCCAGCCGTCCGTGAGCTTGCCCGAAGGGACCTGGAGCCAGGCATTGGCGTCGGACACGTAGGAGGTGGTGCTCTGCCCGGCCCAGATCAGTCCGGTTCCCTGGGCGGAGGCCGACGGGTCGTGCTCGATCTCGACGCCGAGATAGGAGGCGCGCCCCTCGGACGAGGTGACCTTGCCGAACACCCACGGGGTGAGAGAGGAGATCGTCCAGCCGGCGGCGCCGGAGGTGCCGGGGGTCATGCCGGCGCCGGCCACGCTCGGCTGAGTGAGCGCCACCACGGCTGATTGCCAGTCCGACCAGGCGCCGGCCATGCCGGACGTCGGTACGCCGCGCACGCGCCAGCGGATTCGCCAGCCGTCCGTGAGCTTGCCCGAAGGCACCTGCACCCACACGTTGGACCCGGACGCGTACGCGGTCGTGCCTTGGCCCGACCAGATCAGACCCGCGCCCTGATCAGGGGTTGACGGATCGTGTTCGACCTCGGCACCCAGGTACGCCGCGGCACCGTTCGGGCTCGTGATCTTCGAGTAGAGCCAGGGCGTGAGCGAGGAGAACGTCCACAGGCCCGTCCCCTGGGTGGCGGGGACCGCGCCGAGCCCGCTGCCTGCGGGATTGTTCACCTGGATTCTGGCGGTCTGCCACACCGACCAGGGCCCGTACAGCGTCTGGGAGCTCTCGGTTGGTGTGATGCCGCGCGCCCGCCAGCGGATCAGCCAGCCGTCACGGAGCTTGCCTGAGTCGATGGTGAAGCCGATGGCCGAGCCGGACGGGTTACCCGCGCCGCCCGTGTAGCTCCAGATCCTGCCGCTGCCCTGCGACAGGACGGAGGGATCGTGCTCGACCTCGACCGACAGGCCGACATTGCGTCCTGCGGCGTCGCTGACGGTCGCGCCGAAGGACGGCGTCAGCGAGGTCAGCGTGGACAAGGTTGTCCCGGATACGCCGGGCGTGGCCGACAGCGCGGATACGGCGGGTTTGGTGATGTCCAACCTGGCGGTCTGCCAGCCCGACCACGGACCGTACAAGGTTTGGGAGCTCTCGGTGGGGGTGATGCCGCGCGCCCGCCAGCGGATCAGCCAGCCGTCCTGAAGCTTCCCTGAGTCGATGGTGAAGCCGATGGCCGAGCCGGACGGGTTACCCGCGCCGCCCGTGTAGCTCCAGATCCTGCCGCTGCCCTGCGACAGGACGGAGGGATCGTGCTCGACCTCGACCGACAGGCCGACATTGCGTCCTGCGGCGTCGCTGACGGTCGCGCCGAAGGACGGCGTCAGCGAGGTCAGCGTGGACAAGGTTGTCCCGGATACGCCGGGCGTGGCCGACAGCGCGGATACGGCGGGTTTGGTGATGTCCAACCTGGCGGTCTGCCAGCCCGACCACGGACCGTACAAGGTTTGGGAGCTCTCGGTGGGGGTGATGCCGCGCGCCCGCCAGCGGATCAGCCAGCCATCTTTCAGCACGCCCGAGCTCACAGTGAAGCTCACCACGGATCCGTTCGCGTTGCCCGCGCCGCCCGTGGAGCTCCAGATCTTGCCGCTGCCCTGCGATGGGACCGACGGATCATGCTCGATCTCCACGCTCATACCCACATTACGCCCGTCGGGATCGGAGATCTTCGCCTCCAGCCAGGGCGTCAACGTGCTCAGCACCGTCAGTCCCGACACCGTCGTACCCGGTCCGGAAGCCAGGTTCGACGCAGCAGGCTTGCTGATGTCCACCCGGGCGGCCTGCCAGCCCGACCACGGGCCGTAAAGGGTGTCGCTGGTCTCGGTCGGGGTGATGCCGCGGACCCGCCAGCGGATCAGCCAGCCATCCTTCAGCCGTCCGGAGGGCATGTTGTAAGAGACGTACGATCCTGAGGGATCGGCGGAGCCACCGGTGAAAGACCAGATGCGGCCATTGCCCTGGCCGGCGGCCGACGGGTCGTGCTCGACCTCGACGCTCATGCCCACATTACGCCCGTCAGGGTCGATCACCCTGGCCTCGAACCACGGGGTCAAGGACGACAGCATCGACTGACCGTCGCCCGAGGCGCCGGGCCCGGCCGCCAGGTCCGACACGGCCGGTTTGCTGATGTCCAGCTTGGCTGTCTGCCAGCCGGACCAGGGGCCGTACAAGGTTTGGGAGCTCTCGGTGGGGGTGATGCCGCGCGCCCGCCAGCGGATCAGCCAGCCATCCTTTAGAACACCGTACGAGGCGGTGAACCGCACCGTGGAACCGTTCGGGTCGCCCGCTCCTCCGGTGTAGGCCCAGATTTGGCCGGTGCCCTGTGCGGGAACGGACGGGTCGTGCTCGACCTCGATGCTCAGCCCCACGTTGCGCCCGTCGGGGTCGGTAACCTTGGCCTCGAACCACGGCCTGGGCGACGAAAGGATCATCGTTCCGGAGATGGCGGTGCCCGGGCCTGATGCCAGCAGGGACACGGCGGGCTTGCTGACATCCAGCTTGGCTGTCTGCCATACCGACCATGCGCCGGTCGAACTGGAGGTCAGACCGCGCGCCCGCCAGCGAATCGTCCAGCCGTCCTGAAGCTTCCCTGAGTCGATCGTGTACCGGATGGTCGAGCCCGATGCGCTGCCCGTCCCTCCGATGTACGTCCAGATTTGGCCGGTGCCCTGTGCGGGAACGGACGGGTCGTGCTCGACTTCGATGCTCAGCCCCACGTTGCGCCCGTCAGGGTCGATCACCCTGGCCTCGAACCACGGCTTCGGTGACGACAGGATCATCATGCCCGTGCCAGAGGTGCCCGGGCCGGCTGCCGGCAGGGACACGACGGGTTCGGCGGCGGTCAGGCTGACGGAACGCGACCTCTGCGAGTCGCTCCCCGTTCTCGCCGGGCGGAGCGCCGGGGTGACAACCGGTGTTCGTTCGGCGGGACGCGCGGCCTGTTGCGAGCCGGATTCCGATGTCTCCGTACGAAGCGGTGGTGGTGTTCTCAAGCCGGCAATATCCGGATCGGCCAACTCATGGGGCTGGTCCAGCGGTAACGCGACCTTGGGCCGCTTGCCGGCCTTCCCGGTGGCGGTGTCGAGCTTGGACTGCGTGGCTTCGGGTTCGACCAGGTGAGGAAGGTTTCGGGCAGTTCCAGAGAGCTGAACCGGGCCACTACTAGAGGAGCCGGAGGACGGCGACGAAGGGATGTCCAAATGCGCCGGAACGGGGTCCGCCATCACAGGCTGGATCGTCAGCTGAACGAGACTCGGGATCAGCGCGACCAAAACCACCAATGCTGTTCGAGCCGACCAGCACCCCGCCCCTTTTGGGGCCAAACCAAAACCGCTGCGCCCCATCACGCCAGTTGCCCTAACCCGCGCACGCGAAAACATCATGCGTCACCAATCCTGCCGCGATAGGTCCCCCCGGCGTAAAGACATGTAGGCCTCGTTGGTCGCCGTAAGTTCCACGTAAAGAAGATCATCCCTTGTATAGCCGAATAGCCGGTGGCGGCATAGATGGCGATAGGGGCAATCTTGGCGGGGACAGGAATACTCAACAGCGTTCCGGCATGAACGCAGCTGGCAGGACATATCAGTTCAAACTATGATATAGATCACATTAATTATTCCGGGATTAGGCAGGCTTAGGCGAACCCTCCAGCGGAGGCGCTGTTGTCGACATCAATGAGCATTAGGCGAGCAGATCAAACCGCGGAGATCACAAAGCTCTATAAGGACAGGATGCGCTTCTCCCTTGACGGCCCGAAAATCCGTACCCTGAACCCAGTGCCCTCATGTCGGCACAGGAACATACTCGCCATGGACCCGCGAGCGGCGGGGTGCCCACAGGCTTCGGCGACGCGGTCGGTCCGACTCATATCACCACGTGTCGTGGTACTCGATATGGAGTCGGCCTCCACGGTCACGGTTCACCGCGTCGATCTCGACGCAGTAGTGCGTGGCCTTCGGCCAAGCGAAGCGACAGCCGCGGCCCACTTCGCGATGAAAAAGCTGTTTGGCATATTCACCTGCCGGGTTACGCTGCTGACCACGCTCTTGTTGATCTTCCTGAAAGAGGTGCCTTTGGCAGGCCGGATGTCACACCCCGGACGGCACGGCTCATGACCCTTTTCGTCCATCTCACCGCGGCCAAGAAGGTCCGTTCGGTGCGGCGGGCCGGTATCCGCGCGCGGAGCCGGAACCATGACGGCCTGCCGGGAGTTTTCTGCCTGCCGATTCTCCCCTCCTACCAGCTCACTCACCAGTGGGCCCGCGAGCTGAAACGCGGTGGCCGACGCACCGTGATGGTGGCCGTCGACTTTCGGGTGCCCGATGACGAGCCGGTGTTCGTGGGTTACTTCTCCGGGGGACACGAACGGCTTCCCAGTGCCGAGGCCGCGGCCCTGATCGCCGGGTGCGAGGACCCCCGGGGTTACGAGGTCTTCATCCCACGGGCGATCACCGCCAAGGAGGTCCACCGCGTTCGCGGCGTGAACCAGGTGACCGGCTGGAGATACATGCCCAACGCCCACGGCAGGTTCCCCTGCCCGTGTCCCGGATGCGTCCCGCGCGGTCAGTACGGCGGAGCGAAGATCCGCCAAGCGGCCGAGGTTCGCGGTTACTGAACGACCGTCTCGTCCACGCACTCGGCAGGGGCGGCGTCGCCCCTGCCGACCGGGCTCCGGGTGCTGATGTGCCAGGCGACGCCTGCCAGTTCCTCGGGGCTGATCATCACGTACTCCTCCCTTTCGCGCGTTTGGCACGACCGATCACGGAGCGGATGACGGTCGCGGACTCATCCGGGGTGAGCGCGGTGCTACGTAGGGAATCGTACGCTTGCGCGAAGTTCTCCACACCCTCTGCCACTTCGGTGTAGACGGCGCCTCCCCGAGTCTCTACACAGGTCACGTCAGAGTTTCGGCGAGCGTTGCCCGGAGAGTGCGCATGCCGCCCGATGCTCTCCCGCGCATGTTCGCCCTGGTCCAGGAGTTCGACGAGGACGACGAGAGGGACGGGCGCAGTTCGCCGGAGGTGGTGGCGTACGGGCTGGCGCTGCCGGACGGGACGGCGGCGACCGTCACCAGGAACGGGTACGGGTTCGGCCGGTGGACGAACGCCCACCGGGCCGCGCGCCGACTGGGCTCCGATCTGGTCTGGCTCGGCGAGAGCGCCGTCTGACCGGTCGGGGAAAGATGCCCCGGACCACGCCTCCGGGGCATCGCGGTCGCGTGCATGAAGGTGATGCGCAACGGCTGCGCGCCCCGGCCAACAGGTCGAACTCCTCGGCGTAGGTGCCAGGTGACCTCGTACGGTCCAGGGCGGTACGCGGTCGGGCCCGCGGGTCGTTCGCGAAGGTGACCGGGCGAAGGGTCTCCCCGGAGCCTTCATGAGACGCGCCAGACCGGGTTATTGAGCAAACTTGTCATGGCTTATATCAACAAGTCAGGCGAGGTGACGTGGTTCTGGAGGAAGTTATCTCCGCATGAAAGGGACGCTGTACGTAGGCGGGCCGTTCATCAAGTCGGTCAGGTCACCATCGGTGAGTTCGAGGTTGTAAGCGTTGCCCGTCCGCTGCGGATCCCAACCGCGATCAAGCGCCATGCGTATGGTCGCCGTCACGAGCGCCGGCCGTATGGCGGTCGTTCGCTCTCCCGACCACGCGTCCGGCCGGGAGCAGGGAAGTGACACCAGGAGTACGCGACCCGACGCGTCGGCCGGTTCCACCGCGAACGTCATTGGGCCCCAGCTGTTCCCCTGGCAGTACGTGGGCTTACGGCGAATGCGCCAGCGGAACCCAGTGCCGTCGACGGTGATCAGCCGTGAACCCTTCTTCGGTATTGCCATGAGGGAACCTCCTGCCCTGTTCCGTCACTGTTCCATGGGATGGCCAAGAGCAGCGGGAAACGTCGAGAGCCAGTCGCAACCGTAACCCCTGCTCAGGCTCCTGGTCGACAGGTTTCCTCAGGTGGGCAGGCGGAGCATCGGGGATCACCCAGATTCACGAGGGGCGGGCACGCTCAGGGCACATGGGCGCGAGAAGCAGCGCGAAACGATGAGAACCGGTGAACGCCAAGAGCCCAGCTCAGAACGCCTTCTAGGAAATCGCCGCAGGTCGGTCATCATGGTGGATCAGGTCTACGACGTGTGACGGCGCGGTTTCCCAGGAACGAGCGCCGAGCCGGGAAAACGTTGTCGCCGCCGAGCGACGCCCGACCGAACAGAGACCGAACAGAACGGCCCGGCACCACAATCGGTGCCGGGCCGTTCTTCACCGGTGGGAGTTGATGACAGCGGTTTCGCGATCGTCAGCTCGCCGGCTGCTCCGCGTGGTTGTCATGAATGGGCTCGGCCAAGCGGTTGACCACTGTCATCTCACTGTCGCGACTGTGTGAACTTCAGGCGAGCAGGCCGCTGCCACCTGCCGGCCATCGGCCCTTATCGAAACTGCCAATAACCGCTCGCCGGATCTTCGGTGCTCGTGCAAGTAGCCACGGACCTCGCGGTGCCGGCCCTCTTCCACTCTCCGTACCTGGTCGTGTACTTTTCGGTACCGAGCTTGTAGCACCTGACCACTGCTCGAAACTCGCCCGTTCCCTGATAGCAGAACACTTCGTAGGTGTGCGACGTATAAATGCCCTGACAGTTGGAGGGAGTCGCGTGTGCGGCCGTCGCCGATCCGGTCAGTGCGCCGGCTGCCAGCACCCCGCTGACCGCGACCATCTGTAGCGCTTTTCCCAGCTTCTTCATTCTGCTCCTCACGGGAATGGCGCCGCCCAGCCGGCACCAGAACACTTCGGGCTCAGCGTGACTTTTTTTGAGCCCTCTTGCCTTATTTCCGTACTTCGACACGGAGGCGTAACCGCTGTCGGTGGTGGCGGGAACACCCCAGCGCTCGGGCCCTTCGTACCTCCTCAGGCACCGAGAAGTTCCCGCCCCCGGGACACCTCGGCACCTGGACTAAATCCCAGGGCGTTGTCAGCGCCACGATGGTCGAGACGCGATGACCGGCACGGCGAGATCTGCACCATGGCGTTCTTCAATGCATTCTCCAATGCCCAGGAGGTCGACCCGCGAAGAAGCCTGTCACGGCCCGAACGGGTCCACCACATGTTTCGGCCCTGGCCGAAAGGCTTTTCCAGAAAGGCCGCTCCAAGAAGAATCAGCCGACATGACACGCCTGCATTTCACTGCCGCCGACCTGGCTGACATCACCTTCGCGCCAAGCCCGAACGCACTGCTGGAGACCGCCCTGAGCGTCCGCCTGCCATCCGGCATGGGCTGTTCACGACCCGAGCTCCAGCAATGGCGCCGATTGGTGAAAGGCAGCCTGGCGAAACGCGCTGGAGTGCTGCTGGACGTGGTCCCCCGCCAGGGCAGGTTCATACCGGACTTCCTTTTCCAGCCGGACGCCAGTGACTTTTCCATGGGTGTGGAGCTGGCCAGGCGGACTCCCGCGGAGCAGCTCGCAGACGATCTGGGCCGGCTGCCGCTGTCGGCCGTGAGCGGATCATGGAGGCGCGAGCTGGCCTGCGGCGAGGCGGTTGCGTGGCAGACCCTCATCGACGACCTGTATGGCTACTTCTCCTCCTCACTGGCCCCCTGGTGGCCACTGGTACGCGACACGGCCGTCGTGGACCGGGGTCTGCGCGCCGAGACACTGCTACGCGGCGGGGTCAACGCTCTGCTCGCGACGCTGGGCGATCGCTTTCGCTGGGAGCCACCGGTTCTGCATATTCAGACCCACGTTGAATACGATGTTCAGCTGTGTGGGCGCGGGCTACTGCTCATCCCGTCGTACTTCGCCTCCGGCCCCCTGCTGGCCTACCGGCCCCGCCACTCCACCGTGCTGGTGTACCCCATGTATGCCGGAGATCGGCCGGCCACCGCGACGGACGCGCTGGGTCCCCTGCTCGGCCGTACCCGGGCGGCCGTCCTGGCCACGCTGCGACGCCCGGCCACGACCAGCGAGCTGGCCGACCGGCTCGCCATCTCCCGCGCGTCCGCCAGTGAGCACAGCACCGTGCTGCGTAACGCCGGACTGATCTCGACCTCTCGGATGGGCAGCGCGGTCCTCCACGCGTTGACCCCCCTGGGGTTGTCCCTGCTGGCCGGCGACTCCGCCATTGGCTGAACGTGTCCCATGGCTCGCTCACGGAGGCCGACAGAGCGCGGAGGCGCTAGTCGACCCGGACGGGGCAAAAGGAAGGCCGCGTATTCCACAGTCCCCACGATCAAGGACGGCCCCCTCCTGTCGTTAGATCTCCGGTGAACGGGACAGAGGGGGTGGGGCCGGGCGGCAACGGGCCCGGTCGGAGATCACTACCTGGAGGTTGCGCATGCTTGCTCAGAGCACCCGGAAGGCGGCGCTGGCCGCCGCGGCGACGGCGGCGCTCGTCGGCCTGGTCGGCGGTTGCGGGGGCGACGGTGACGACGACAGGGACGACGGCCCGGACGTGGTCAACACGACCGGGCCCGCGGTGGACGACGACGGCGGTGCGGACGACGACGGGGACGGCAACTGATCACCAGGGAGGCGGCGAACGACGTCGCCCGCTTCACCGCGACCCGCGTGCCCGGCACGCGGGTCGCGGCATGCCGGGCGCTTTCCACGCGCTCGCAAAAGCTCATCAAGGCGAGGGGACGCCCGGTGAGGGCCGGGCCAGGGCCGCGGGACGTCCCGGGTGGCAGCGGCCCGGTGTCCTGACCGACGGATAGTCCTGCGGGCAGCGACCCCTCAACGTAGGTGCCGTGTGGCCCCGTGGAGCCTGCGGGCGGCGAGCAGCCGACGGGACTCGTACGGTCGCGGGTCGGCCGTGAAGGTGACCGGCGGAGTCTCCCCGAAGTCTTCATAAGACGCGCTGGGCCGGGTTTTTGGGCAGACTGGTCGTGACTTATGCGGATAAATCAGGCGAGGTGACGTGACAGAGGCCGGCCCTCACCGACTTCGCGATCTTCTCGGGCACCGGCGGCAGGCCGCGGCGGCCGTGCTGCTGGGAATGCTCCTGCTACTGAGCGCCTCGGTGCCGACCCTGCCGGCCGCCCTCAACCGGATCACCACCATCGCGTACGCGATCGAGGCCGGACGGCACCAGCCCGGCTGGCGGGGCGGCGGGATCCCGTACTCCTGGGGCGGCGGTCACAGCGAGAGGCCGGGCCCCTCCCTGGGCACCTGCCAGGGCTACACGGGGACGATCCGGCCCTGCCCGGCCACCCGGACCCTCGGCCTGGACTGCTCAGGTCTCGCCCGCTGGGTCTACCACCTCGCCTACGGGCGCGACGTGCTGGGGCCCGGCAACACCGACGACCATGTGAAGCGGCTCAAGAGGATCCCCGCCGCCATGGCCAGGCCGGGAGACCTCGTCTTCTACGGCAAGATCGGCAAGCGTAAGGTCAGCACCCATCATGTCGGCGTCTACATCGGCCAGGGCAAGATGATCAATGCACGGAGGACCGGGACCGAGGTGCGGATCGACCGCGTCGCGGCCCTCGACGACCTCGCCGGCTACTTCCGCTACGCGGGGGCCCTCTGAGCCGCCCCGAGAACGGGGCGCCAGGAGAACCGCACGGCAGGAACCGGGTAAGACATCAACCGTAGGAGAGACATGCGTCTGGGTGTCATGTTCGATCGCGACCTTCCCCCCGAGTCGCTCATCCCCTTCTGCCGCCATCTGGACGCGGCCGAGGTGGACGACGTCTGGGTGGTGGAGGATCTCGGCTGGACCGGGGCGATCTCGTCGGCCGCCACCGCGCTCGCCGTCACCGAGCGCCTGCGGGTGGGCATCGGGATCACCCCGGCGCCGCTGCGCAACCCCGCCCTGCTGGCCATGGAGCTGGGCAACCTGGCCCGGCTGCACCCGGGCCGGCTCGCGGCGGGCATCGGGCACGGCGTCCAGGACTGGATGCGCCAGGTGGGCGCTCTCGCGCCCTCGCCGCTGGCGCTGCTGGAGGAGACGATCACCACGGTACGGGACCTGCTGCGCGGTGAGACGGTCACCCTCCAGGGCAGGGCCGTGAGCCTCGACGGGGTGCGCCTGGTGCATCCCCCCGCCGTCGTGCCGCCGCTGCTGGCCGGGGTGCTGCGGCCCCGCTCGCTGGAGCTGTCGGGACGGGTGGCGCAGGGCACGATCCTGCCCGAGGGGGTCGGTGCCGGGAAGATCGAGGAGGCCCTCACGCTGACCGGCGGGGGCGATCACGAGCTGGTGGTCTTCGTCAACCTCTACGTCGGCGGCGACGCCGCGACGGTCACCGCGCTGGCCGAGGGTTCCGCCGAGTTCCTGAAGATCGCCCCGGACGAGGTGGTGATGGCGGTGGGTTCCGCCGAGGAGGCCGCCGACCAGGTCAGGTCACTGTGGGAGGCGGGTGCCCGCACCGTCGTGGTCCGCCCGTTCGGACCCGACCCGCTCCCCCAGGTCGACCTGCTGCTGGCCGAGCTCCGCTAGGGGCGGTCGCGCCGGGCACCGAACAGCGGCGCGCCGGGGCTAGGAACGGTTGCCCCGGACGCCGGTCAGGCGGCGCAGCACGTCCCACCAGAACGAGGCGCCGAACAGCAGCGCCACCATGGTGAGCAGGTAACCCGGCCAGTGGCCGGGGGTGACGAGCCGGTCCCACCAGGCTCCGCCGTTCCAGTGGAAGGAAGGATCGTCGGAGCCGTCGGGGGGGATCGTGACGCTCACGATCGCGTGGTCGAAGATCTTGACCAGCGCCGGGGAGCTAAGGGACTCGGTCACGCACCGGTACGGCTCGGCGAGCTCGGCGGCGGCGCACTTCTCCTTCAACTCGGCGTACCCCTCCCCACCGCCGCCCGCGATGGCGGCCACCCCGGCGCGGTAGGCGTTGTCGCGCAGCAGGGTCTTGCCGTACTCCAGCGCGTCCATGCTGAACAGCAGGGTCAGCACCAGACCCAGCGCGAACACCACCCACCTGACGTAGCGGGCATAGAGGGTGGACAGGCGCTGCATCTCCCCGTTGAACCAGTCCTCGACGCCCTTCCGGAACTTCTGCGCGTCCCGCTGGGCACCCTCCCAGACGCCCTTGAGATGGCCCGCGAGCGGGCTGCGGATGGCCTCCAGCTTGGCGAGCAGGCCGTCGATCCCACCCTCCTCCGCGGCGACCAACTCCATCACGGCACCGGAGAACCGCTCGGGCGGGATGTTCGCGATGCTGGTGCGGGTGCCCTTGGGGTGGTCGATCTCCTGGAGCCGCTCGTACAGCCGCGCGGTCATGTCGACCGGTGGCGTGGGCGGCTCCGCGCGGTCCTCGGCCGCGGGCCCACCGGCGCCCGCCTCATCGGGTCCGGTCTCCTCTGCGGTCTTTCCCGCGGTGCCCTCCGGAGCGATCCCCTCGGCGATCTCCTCCGACACCTTCTCCTCGGCGTTCTCGGCGGCCAGGACCGTGGCGGAGTCGACCCGCATCGGTTCGACCACGGCGGGCGCCGGATCGGGACTGTGCGCCGGGCGCGGATCGTTACCGGAGAAGGGCAGCTTCGCGAAGACGTCGGCTATCTTCGACGGGATCCACGACCTGCCGTCCTCTGAACCGTCCAGAGTGTCCCTGAGATAGGCCCAGAGGAACTTGCTGCGGATCCCGAGCAACCGGACGATGGCCTCGTTGATCCCGCTCACCAGGAGCGACAGGAGCAGGAAGGCCAGGATCAGGCCGATGGCCAGATCAATGTAAACCGATATCAAAAGGATCACCCGGACCGTTGATACACGCCCTCATCCGGCGGCGCAACGAGATCACCAAAACGGGTCGGTTTTCGTGACGGTCCGGGTCGGGTGGCAGGCGTTCACTCCGCCCCGGGGAACGGAGACCCTCGCCCGCCGCGCGGGCTTCGGGTGGGTCGCCGCTTCCTCGCGCGTGGCCGGAGCAGGCCCCGGTCCTGTCGGCCGCGAGAACGGTCAGCCCTCGTAGAAGACGCGTTCCACGACCCGGCGGGCCCGGCGGGTGGCGCGGCGGTAGTCGTCCACGAAGTCCTCCGTACCGTCGGGCGGGTAGCCGAGGGCACGGGCGATGAGCATGCGCTCGCGGGCGTCCACCGGGACCGTGTCCGAGGCCCGGCCCCGGACCGCGACGATGGCGTCGCGGATGCGCGAGGCGAACCGCCATGCCTTGGCGAGCACCGCCTCGTCGGCCTCCGCGAGCAGCCCCTCGGCGACCGCCGCGCTCAGTGCCTCCAGGGTGCGGGTGGTCCGCAACGCCGGGAGGCGCCCGGCGTGGCGGAGCTGGATGAGCTGGGCCACCCACTCCACATCGGACAGCCCGCCGGGGCCGAGCTTGGTGTGCAGGGCGGGATCGGTGCCGCGCGGGAGGCGTTCGGCCTCCATCCGGGCCTTGAGCCTGCGGATCTCCACCACCGCCGCCTCGGAGATGCCCTCCGGCGGATAGCGCAGCGGGTCTGCCAGGTGCAGCAGGCCGACGCCGAGCTCGGCGTCCCCGGCGGAGAAGCGGGCGCGCAGCAGCGCCTGCGACTCCCACGGCGAGGACCACCGCTCGTAGTAGGCGGCGTACGAGGCCAGGGTGCGGACCAGTGGCCCGGCCTTACCCTCGGGACGCAGGCCGGGGTCGATGAGCAGCGGCGGGTCGGGGGCGGGCAGGGACAGCAGCCGGCGCAACTCGTTGGCCACCTCGAACGCCGTCTCGGTGGCCTCGCGCTCGGCCACCCCCTCCAGCGGCGAGTGCACGAACATCACGTCGGCGTCACTGCCGTAGGAGGACTCGATCCCGCCCAGGCGGCCCATCGCGATCACCGCGAACCTGGTGCCCAGCGGGGTACGGCGTTCCATCTCGACCTTGTCGATCGCGGCGTCGAGCGCGGCCTGGATCGTCACGTCGTTGAGCCCGGACAGCGTCCGGCCGACCTCCTCGATGTCGATGAGCCCGGAGAGGTCGGCGACGGCGGTGCGGAGCAGTTCCCTGCGGCGCAGCCCCCGGACCGCGGCCACTGCGCCCTCGGCGTCCCCCGGATGACGGGCGACCACGGTCCGCGCCTCCGACAGCAGCGCCTCGGCGGGCCTGGGGGCCAGCTCGGTGTCCGAGCCGAGCATCGCGACCGACTCCGGTGCGTTCATCAGCAGCCCCGTCACGTAACGGCTGGTACCGAGCATCCGTGCCAGCTGCGAGGCCACCGCGGTCTCGTCGCGCAGCAGTCGCAGGTACCACGGGGTGGAGCCGAGCTTGTCGGAGACCTGGCGGAAGCCGAGCAGGCCGGCGTCGGGGTCGGGGGCGTCGGCGAACCAGCCGAGCATGACCGGAAGGAGGGTGCGCTGGATCGCGGCACGACGGGAGACCCCCGTGGTCAGCGCGCTGATGTGGCGCAGCGCCCCGGCCGGGTCCTTGTAGCCGAGCGCCTCCAGGCGGGCCTTGGCCGCGGCGGTGGAGAGCCGGTCCTCGGACTCGGGCAGCCGGGCCACCGCCTGCAGCAGCGGCCGGTAGAACAGCTTCTCGTGCAGGCGTCGTGCCTCCATGGCGTGCCGCCGCCACCTGGTGGTGAACTCTCCCACCGGGTCGGCGGTCATGCCCAGGCTCCTGCCGAGGCGGCGCAGGTCGGCGTTTCCCTCGGGCACCACATGTGTGCGGCGGAGCCGGTGCAGCTGGATGAGGTGCTCGACCTGGCGCAGGAAGGTGTACGCCTCGGCGAGGGCCTTGGCGTCGTCCCTGCCCACGTAGCCGCCGCGGGAGAGGGCGGCGAGCGCGGGAAGCGTGGCACGGCGGCGCAGCAGCGGGTCGAGACGGCCGTGGACGAGCTGGAGCAGCTGCACCGCGAACTCGATGTCGCGCAGCCCGCCCGGCCCGAGCTTGAGCTGGCGCTCCGCCTCGCCACCGCGGACGTGGTCCTCCACCCGGCGGCGCATGGCCTGCACGTCCTCGACGAACCTGTCCCGGGTGGCGGCCTGCCAGACCATCTCGTTCACCGCGGCGACGTACTGCTCGCCGAGTTCGGTGTCACCCGCGACCGGTCGCGCCTTCAGCAGTGCCTGGAACTCCCACGTCTTGGCCCAGCGCCGGTAGTAGGCCAGGTGGCTGGCGAGGGTGCGGACCAGCGGCCCGGCCTTGCCCTCGGGGCGCAGCGCCGCGTCGACCTCCCACAGCGCCCCCTCCGGGGTGCTGGTCGAACAGGCGCGCATCACGCCCTGGGCCAGCCGGGTGGCGAGCTTGATGGCCCCGTGCTCGTCGAGGGAGTCGTCGGCACCCTCTCTCGGCTCGGCCACGAAGACGACGTCGACGTCGCTGATGTAGTTGAGCTCGCGTGCCCCGCACTTGCCCATGCCGATGACGGCCAGCCGCACCGCCCCCGCCTCCGGGTGCTCCGACCTGGCGACGGCGAGCCCCGCCTCCAGCGCGGCCCCGGCCAGGTCGGACAGCTCGGCGGTCACCTCCGACAGCGAGACGGCCCCGGTGACGTCGCGCGCGGCGAGGTGGAGCAGGCGGCCCCGGTAGGCGACGCGCAGCGCCGAGAGGGTGTCGGTGGAGGCGTCCGCGGCCCTCGGCTCGGGGTCGTCGGGCTCGGCGCCGACCGCGAGCAGCAGCTCCGCGCGGAGCTCCCCCTCGCCCGGGCGCCCCATCGCCGACGCCCCGCCGAGCAGTCGCCAGTGCTCCGGGTGCCTGACGACATGGTCGCCGAGCGCGGCACTGACGCCGAAGACGCCGAGCAACCGGTCTCGCAGCCCGGAATCCGCTCGGAGCGCTCCAAGAACGCTGGGGTCCTGCTCGGCCAGCCGGTTCAGCGAGGTGAGCGCCAGGTCGGGATCGGCCGCGGCGACCAGCGAGGTCAGCAGGTCGATGTCTCCGAAGGCCTCCGGCCCCAATTCGTCGAGCAGCCGCTCGGCCCTGGCCCCGTCGGCGAAGCCGAGCCTGGCCAGACGCCCGGCGGTCGTCTGCATCCGGGGCACGGTCTCCACCGACCCTCCATGGTCCTCGATCACAGGCACGGGTGCCCTTCCTCAATCCTTACCCCGAGCGATCAAAGGTGCACGCCCCTCGCGGTCGCGTCGGCCTCGGCGCGCACCTTGGGCATTCGGAGCGTCGCCGCACAGGTTAATCCCGAAACTGTGCGCCGTCGTTAGCAGATTCGGAACGTAATCGCTCGGTCACGCGGTTTGGACGGCGGTGGCGAAACGCTCGGCGAGCGGCTTCCAGGCGGCGACGAGCCCCTCTCCGGCCTCCTTCACCTGCGCGTTGAGCTCCTCGACCGGGTGACCCAGGTCGGTCAGCCGGTCGGCCGAGCCGGCCGTCCAGCCGGCGAAGATCTCCGGGGTGGCCTCGGGGTGGAACTGCACCGCCCAGGCGTTCTCCCCCAGCCGGTACGCCTGGTTGGGGTAGGGGTCGCCGGTGGCCAGCGGCACCGCGCCCGCGGGGAGCCGCGTGATCGCGTCGCGGTGGTACTGGACGGCGGGGGAGGGGGCGAGACCGGTGAACAGCGGGTCCGCCCCGGCGGCCGGCAGCGGGACGACCTCGGTCGCGCCGACCTCCAGCCCGTGCTCTCCGCGCTCGACGGCGCCGCCGCAGGCGAGCGTCATGAGCTGGGCGCCCAGGCAGATCCCCAGGGTGGGCACGCCCGCCTCGACACAGCCGCGGATCAGGTCTCGGGTGGCGGGCAGCCAGGGATACTGCTCGTCCTCCCAGGCCGCCGCCTCGCCGCCGAGGACGATCAGCCCGTCGGCGGCCCGCTCGGGCACGGCCTCACCCAGGTAGGGCCGGACGATCTCGCAGGCGACCCCGGCTCCGGACAGCCAATCGGCGAGGAACCCGAGGCCCGCGTCCGCCTCGTGCTCGATGACGGTAATTCTCATACGGCAATTATGGGCTGAAATGGGGATAAGCCCAGCGCGGGAGTGGACGCAGGAGACCGGGATCCTTGAGCGGAGGCACCCGCCGCCGTCCTCCCGGTGACCTGGCCGTGGCCGCCACCGGATACATTGCCGAGGCACGCGGCACCGGGCCGCCTTCTCCCCTTCGCCGGAAGGCAGAGGTATCCGTACTTGAGGAGAGCCGGTCAACGACCCCCTCCTGAAGGAGGGGGCTTGATGCGCAGCGATGCGCTTTACAAGCCCCGCGTTGACCAGCCCTAGCCGTCACGAACTGGAGGTGTGATCCAGATGGCTACGTTTCATGTAGGTGAGCAGACCCACCGGCGGGTGCTTCCTCAGCCTGCCGCTCTGGAATCCGTGGGAGCAGACACGCCCGGGGGTGGGCACGAAACGGCTCACGGACTCCCGGCGACGCCGGGCACCGGCATGGAACCTGGGCGAGGGGAGATCGGTTCGGCCGCACCGCCGGACCGGCGTCACCCCGAGGGCGCCTCGGCGCCTGAGGGAGCGAACCGTGAGGTTCATCCGGCCGTGTTCGTCCTCGACAGGCGCGGCCACCCGCTTGACCCCTGCCACCCTGCCCGTGCCCGCCGCCTGCTGGCGGCCGGGCGGGCGGTGGTGGTGCGCCACACTCCGTTCGTCATCCGCCTCAAAGACCGGTCGGCCGCCGACTGCGTGGTGAACGGCGTCGCGATCGGTATCGATCCCGGTTCCAAACACACCGGCCTGGCCGTGTTCACCGGCCACGACGGAAGCCGGGCCGGACGGTATGCGATCCAGCTCGACCACCGAGGCGCGGCGATCCGCGACAAGCTCGCCTCGCGGGCCGCGTACCGGCGGGGGAGACGGTCACGCAACCTGCGCCACCGCGCACCCCGGTTCCTCAACCGCACCAAACCGCCAGGGTGGCTCGCACCGTCCCTGCGACACCGCGTCGAGACCACCATGTCGTGGGTGGCGCGGTTGACCCGGTGGGCGCCCGTCACAGCCGTTCACGTGGAGAGGGTCTCCTTCGACACCCACGCCCTGTCTGCCGGGCGGCCGCTCGAAGGGGTGAAGTACCAGCAGGGCACCCTGGCCGGGTACGAGGTCCGCGAATACCTGCTGGCCAAATGGGAGCGCACCTGCGCCTACTGCGGCGCGAGCGGCGTACCGCTCAACCTCGACCACATCTACCCCCTCAGCCGGGGCGGCTCGGATCGGATCAGCAACCTCACCCTGGCCTGCATCGGCTGCAACCAGACCAAGAACGCCACCCCCGTGCAGGAGTTCCTCAAGGACAAGCCCGCCCTGCTGGCGAGGATCCTCAAGCAGGCGAAGGCTCCGCTGCGCGACGCGGCGGCGGTCAACGCCACCCGGTGGGCGCTGTGGCGGGCCTTGGAGGCGACCGGCCTGTCGGTTCACACCGCCTCCGGTGGCCGCACGAAGTGGAACCGCTCTCGCACCGGTGCCGCCAAGTCCCACACGTTGGACGCGCTGCACGTCGGCCCGCTGGGGGACGTCACCGCCTGGCCATCGGCGGTCCTGGTGGTCAAGGCGACCGGTCGCGGCGCCTACGCCCGCACCCGCCCCGACCGCTACGGCTTTCCCCGCCTGCGGCTACCCCGGACCAAGCAGGTCAGGGGGTTCGCCACCGGCGACCTGGTCCGCGCGACCGTCCCGGCCGGCAAGAAGGCCGGAGTTCACACCGGGCGGGTCGCGGTCCGCTCCACCGGCAGTTTCAACATCACCACCCGGCACGGCACCGTGCAGGGAATCGGCCACCGCCACGTCCACTTGCTCCAGCGAGCCGACGGCTACGGCTACACCACCCACCCGGAAACGCGGCACCGGGCCGCGTTTCCTCCCCCGCCTGAAGGCGGGGGTCTCCACGCTGGAGGTATCCGATGAATCCCGTCCTGAGTGATGTCGAGGTCCCCGGCGGCGCGCTGCGCGTCGCCAGGTTCGGAACCGGGCCGCGCGTGATCGTGGCCGTGCACGGCATCACCGCCTCGCTCATGTCATGGACCGGCGTCGCCCGCAGGCTGCCCGCCGACTGGTCGCTGGTCGCGATGGACCTGCGCGGCCGGGGCCACAGCGCCGGGCTCCCCGGCCCGTACGGTCTGGCCAGGCACGCCGAGGACGTGAACCTCGTCGCCCGGTCCGTGGGCGCGGAGTCCGACATCGTGCTCACCGGCCACTCGATGGGCGCCTACGTCACCGCGCTCGCCGCGGCGGGCCACGACTACGCCAGGGTCGTGCTGGTCGACGGCGGCCTCCCGCTGCCGATGCCTCCCGGAGCGGACCCCGACGCGGTCATCGAGGCCATACTCGGGCCCGCCGTCGCCCGGCTGGAGCAGACCTTCCCGAGCGTCGAAGCGTACGTGGACTTCTTCAAGGCCCACCCGGCCTTCGTCGACGCGTGGACCGAGGAGGCGGAGGAGTACGTCCGCTACGACGCCTCGGGACCGGAGGGCGCGGTGCGCTCGCGGGCACGGCAGGAGCCGGTCCGCGAGGACGGCCGGTGGATGCTCACCGAGGACGAGGCGATCGGTGCCGCGCTGTCGGCGATCACCTCCCCCCTGTCGCTGCTGCGTGCCCCCCGGGGACTGCTGAACCAGCCGGTCGGCATGTTGCCCGACGAGCTCGCCGCCGCCTGGACCGCGCGGCTGCCCTCGCTGAAGGACGAGGTGGTCGAGGACTGCAACCACTACACGATCCTCTTCGACGACCGCTGCGCCTCGCTGATCGCCGAGCGCCTCACCCGCTGACCGCGGGGAACGCGCGGACGGGCACCGGCGTCAGGCGGTCCTGGTCACCCGGCGGGCGGCCAGCCGTCCGGCGTCGGGCCAGCGGACGTCGGTGGCCCAGCCCGCCCGTTCCAGCAGCCAGATCAGCCGGGCGCTCGGGTCGACCTGGCCGCGCAGGACACCGTGCCTGGCACAGGTGGGGTCGGCATGGTGCAGGTTGTGCCACGCCTCTCCCAGCGAGACCACCGCGAGCCACCACACGTTGCGGGAGCGGTCCCTGACGGAGAACTCCTCCCTGCCGAACGTGTGGCAGATCGAGTTGATCGACCAGGTCACGTGGTGCAGGACGAAGACGCGTACCGGACCGCCCCAGAAACCCGCGGTGAGCGCGGCCTGCCAGGAGCCGCCCCACAGTCCCCCGGCCAGCGCGGGCAGGCCCACCGAGAGCAGCACGACCGGCACGTAGGCCAGGTTGTGCGAGAGGAACCTGATCGGCCGGTCGGCGAGGAGGTCGGGGCAGAAACGCCGCCTGGAGGTCTGCTCGGGACTGAACAGCCAGCCGACATGGGCGTGGAGGAGTCCCCTGGACAGCCCGGCGAATCCGGGCCCGAAGCGCCAAGGCGAGTGCGGGTCGCCGTCCCTGTCGGCGTACTTGTGGTGCCGGCGGTGGTCGGCCACCCAGCGGATCACCGGGCCCTGCAACGACATGCCCCCGGCGATCGCCAGCACCACCCGGAGCCAGGTGGGGGCCTGGAACGAGCGGTGGGTGAAGTGCCGGTGGTAGCCGACGGTGACGCCGAACCCGGTGACGAGGTACATCACCGCGGCGATGACCACGTCCCGCCACCCGAGCCCCCACCCCCAGGCGAAGGGCACGGCGGCCAGGACGGCGAGGAAGGGGGCGACGACGAACAGGACGATCAGGAGGCGTTCGAACCACGGCACGGGCCGGTCGGCGAGGTCCTGCGGCGCGACGGCGGAGGAGGATGCCATGCCTGCCGAAGCTAATCGCCCGCCGCGCGGAAAGCTCGACGCCTCAGGGCGATTTATCACCTCGCGCTTGTCAGCCCGATGACAATCTCCACGGGTGTGGCCCGGTGGGTGGATCACAGACCTTCGCCGGGCCTCCCCGAGACGGCGTGCCGCCTGTCTCGGGGTGCTCCGCGATCGCCCGCGCCAGGCCCCGTCCGGCGGATCCCGCCGAGGCGGGGAACCGCCCGGCGGGCCACGGCGGGCAGGGGTTTCGGAGGGCGGGACCTAGGCGGGAGCGATCCAGACGGCCTTGGCGGCGGCGACCAGGGTGCCGTCGGTCTCGTAGATGGCGCTCTCCCCGAAGAGCTTGCGTCCCTCGCGGCCACTGGCGCGGGCGACGACGGAGTAGGTGCCGCCGGGATAGATCCGGCGGTGCAGCCGCGCGGTCAGCCGGCCGAGCAGGGCGAACTCGCCCGGCTGGAAGTGCGCCCAGCCGGTGGGGCAGTCGAGGGCCGCCCAGACGATCGCGTCGGGGACGGCGCCGTCCTCGTCGGTGACGGTCATCGGGACCCGCCAGCCGGCGGCGATCAGGCCGGTGCCGGAGACCGGGCCGGGGAAGATCCGCAGGCCGTCGCCGGGATCGCGCATGCCGCACGCGAAGCAGCCGGGGAAGGCGTGTTCGACGAGGCCGGCGAAGCCGCCCTCGGCCCGCGCCGCCTCGTTGAAGGGCACGAAGGCCGGTACGTCGAACTCCTCGGTGACCGTGATGGCCTCGACGAGGAGCCTCTCACCGTCGGTGAGGGTCGTGGTGTTGGCGAGGTGGCGCAGGGACAGCTCGGTGTCCAGTGGCGTGGGCGCGTGCAGCGTGACCTCGACGGCCGAGTCGTGCCGGGCGCCGTGCAACGCCTCGGAGACCGTGCCCGCGATCCATCCGCCGTTCGCGGACCCCTCGGGGCCGCGGAAACGCGCCGGAACGGTCAGCACGGTCTGCAGCTCGGCAGCCGTCGTCATGCCGCACCTCCTGTCGCCTTTTAGGGCGATTTATCCTTAAAACAACGGTATTCGGACTGGCCGATTTTACCGGACTGCTTGTACATACAGCCAACTCGGGGTCGATGACGCCTCGATTAGCAGCGGGTAACACCGGTATGACGTTCGGCGGGCGGCGTCGGATTACCCGTCTCCGAGACATGTCGGCACACCCCCGGCGACCGTACGGCACGGTCCGCGTGGTCGTCGGCGCGACGGGAGCCCTGACGCCCGCCGCGCCGGAAACACGGAGGCGGCTAGAGGACCGGCAGGTAGCGGCCGAGCTCGAATTCGGTGACCTGGCGGCGGTATTCGTTCCACTCGGCGCGCTTGTTGCGCAGGAAGTAGTCGAAGACGTGCTCGCCGAGGGTCTCGGCGACGAGTTCGCTGCGCTCCATGACCGCGATGGCCTCGTCCAGCGACTGGGGCAGCGGCTGGATGCCCAGTGCCCTGCGCTCGGCCGAGGTCAGCGCCCAGACGTCGTCCTCGGCGCCGGGGGGCATCTCGTACCCCTCCTCGATTCCCCTCAGACCGGCCGCCAGGATCACGGCGAAGGCCAGGTAGGGGTTGCAGGCGGAGTCGAGCGAGCGGAACTCGATGCGGGTCGAGCCGCCCTTGTGCGGCTTGTACATCGGCACCCGGACCAGGGCCGAGCGGTTGTTGTGGCCCCAGGAGATGTAGCTCGGGGCCTCGCCGCCGGCTCCGGCGATCGCCTCGGCGCCGCCCCAGAGCCGCTTGTAGGAGTTGACCCACTGGTTGCAGACCGCGGTGATCTCGGCGGCGTGCACCAGCAGGCCCCCTATGAAGGAGCGGCCGATCTTGGAGAGCTGGTAGTCGGCGCCCGGCTCGTAGAAGGCGTTACGGTCGCCCTCGAAGAGCGACATGTGGGTGTGCATGCCGGAGCCGGGATGCTCGGTGAAGGGCTTGGGCATGAAGCTCGCCCAGATGCCCTGCTCCAGCGCGACCTCCTTCATGACCAGGCGGAAGGTCATGATGTTGTCGGCGGTGGTGAGCGCGTCGGCGTAGCGCAGGTCGATCTCCTGCTGGCCGGGACCGCCCTCGTGGTGGCTGTACTCGACGGAGATGCCCATCGACTCCAGCATCATGATCGCGTTACGCCGGAAGTCGTGGCCGGAGCTGTGCGGGGTGTGGTCGAAGTAGCCGCCGTCGTCGATCGGCTCGGGCCGCTCACCGCCCTCGGGCCGGTTCTTCAGCAGGAAGAACTCGATCTCCGGGTGGGTGTAGAAACTGAAGCCCATGTCGGAGGCCTTCGACAGGGTGCGCTTGAGCACCCAGCGCGGGTCCGCGTGCGAGGGCGAGCCGTCCGGCATGAGGATGTCGCAGAACATCCGGGCCGCGCCCGGCGTCTCGCTGCGCCACGGAAGGATCTGGAAGGTCGACGGGTCGGGCTTGGCGAGCATGTCCGACTCGTAGACCCGGGCGAAGCCCTCGATCGCCGAGCCGTCGAAGCCGATGCCCTCGGCGAAGGCTCCCTCAAGTTCGGCCGGGGCGATCGCCACCGACTTCAGGAACCCGAGCACATCGGTGAACCACAGCCGGATGAACCGGATGTCGCGCTCCTCAAGGGTGCGGAGAACGAACTCCTGCTGGCGGTCCAAGGCTTCTCCTTCATTGCCGACGTGCTGCGACACGCCTGGTGGTCTATCAGTTTGCCCGCTAAGTGTTTCGCACACGTTACGAGGAAGAACAGTGAGATGCGCGTCGCGCCTCCGCGTGACAGGCCCCGTCCCCTCTTACAGTGTGCGACCGGAGCCGCTGGAAGTTCGATCCGGGGGGAAACGATGACGCGCACCGAAGTTCACGAACCACCGTACGCGGTCTCGCCACCGGTCAGGCTCACCGAACGCCTCGCGGCGTTGACGATGCCCTGCCCCGTCCACCCGTCGATACACCTGGTCGAGGCCGCGGCGTCCGACTGGGCCCGGGTGGCCGGGCTGGCCCCGGACCCCGCCGCCTCCTGGCTGGCCGGGCGGGCGTTCGCCCGCTGCGAAACCCGCGCGGTCACGTTGCTCGCCCGCTGGCTGACCTGGGGGGCGCGGCTGCGCGAGGAGCCCGCGGCGCTCACCCCGGTCCTCGCCGTGGCCGGGGGCGGCGGGCCGGGCACGGCACCGCTGACACGGGCCTTCGCCGATCTCTGGGGAGCCTGCGCCCCCCGGATGAGTGACGCGTGGCGCGAGCGCTTCACCGCCGGACTGGCCACCGGCGTGCCCGCGAACGCCTTCGGCCGCCTGCCGCTGGACCTGGTGGAGCCCTGCTACGGGGTGGAGGTGCCCGCCCCGGTGCGGCGGAGCCCGCGCTGGCGGGCGCTCGTCGAGGCGAGCGGCGACGTGACCGCCTGGTGCGCGGAGGCGGCGGCCGAACAGGACGGCGTGCCAGGCGCGTTCCTGGAACGCTCCAACCGGAGGGCGGAGGAGCGGGTGATCGACCGCGTGGCCGCCCGGATGGAGGAGTTGTGGACGGCGGCCCGCGCGATCCCGGCGCTCACCGAACGACACGATCTCGGCCTCGCCGTCTCCCAGGACGTGACGCGGGTGGCATGTGCTTTCTTGACCATCCCGAGGGCTTATCTGGAGTGGCTCCTGGAAACGCCCCGCTATCGTCACTTAGGGTAATAGTTCGAGTCCATCAAGTGACGACGGAGTAAACGATGAGCACCAGGCTCCTCAACCGCAAGCTCGACCGTGCCTTCGAGCACATGGACGTCGACGGCAGCGGATCGATCGGGCGCGAGGACCTTCTCGGCCTCGGAGCCCGGATCCTCGTCGGCTTCGGTGAGTCGCCGACCTCCCCGGCCGGCAGCAGGCTCGAGCAGGGCTTCGAGGGGATCTGGCGGACACTGGCCGCGGAGATCGACGCCGACGGCGACCGTGCGATCTCAGCGGAGGAGTTCCGCGCCGGCATGACCTCCGCGTTCGTCGAGGGCGACCGGTTCGACGCGGTCTTCGGGCCCGCGGCCGAGGCGGTGGCCTGGCTGTGCGACCCCGACGGCGACGGCGTCGTCGGGCCGGACGAGTTCTGGGTCATGATGGCCGCGTTCGGCACCTCCCGCGAGGATGTGACGGCCGCCTTCCAGCGGCTCGACGGCGACGGCGACGGCGCGGTGTCCGTGGGCGAACTGGTCGAGGCGACCCGGCAGTTCTACACGAGCGCCGATCCGGACGTGGCCGGCAACTGGCTGTTCGGTCCGCTGTAGTGGCTCTCACCCCAACGTTCGGCGATCCCCTGACCTTTCCCCGACCCCACTCGCAGCCCTTGTCGCACTCCCTGCACCCATCTCCCGCACCTGTCATGCGTCCCTTCGCCGCCCCGCCCCCCGGGACCGCGGGATGCCCGGAGCCGCCACCCCTCTCCGGGGTGGCCGCGGCTTCGCTGCTCCCCCTCGCCGAGCTCGTACCGGCGATGTCCGCACCGTGCCGGATGCATCCCTCGGTCGACCTGATCGGCGCCGGACTCGCCGGCTGGGCCCGCGAGACCGGGCTGGAGGCTCCCCCGCGCGCCGGGTTCGAGCGGATGGCGGGCCGGGCCTTCGCCGGGTTCGGCGTGGAGGCGGCGCTGCTGTTCGCCAAATGGCTGACCTGGCTGTTCCATTTCGACGACGAGTGGGACGAGAAGCCCGCCGGGCGCGCGGCCGAGATCGTGGAGACCGCCTTCGCCAGGCTCGACCTCGTCGCGCGCGCTCCCGGCCACGCCTCCTCGCCCGTCGAGGTCGCCTTCGCCGACCTCTGGAAGATCACCGCGGGGCGGATGAGCACCCGGTGGCGGCACCGGTTCCTGGCGGGGCTGGCGGCGCAGGGCGAGGCGTGCCGCACCGAGGCCGAGAACCGGTGCGCGGGCCGGGTGCCCTCCCCCGCGGAGTATCCGCGGCTGCGGCGGGGCACCGCGGGCCCCTACCTGTTCGACCTGGTGGAGCCGTGCCTGGGGGTGGAGGTACCCGCGGGGCTGCGCGAGAGCACGACGTGGCGGACGCTGGTGGACGCCTGTAACGACGTCACCGCGTGGTGCAACGACGTCGCCTCGCACCACAAGGAGCGGGCCAACGGCGACGTGCACAACTACGTGACGGTCGCCGCGACCGCGTTCGGGCTCTCCGACGGCGCCGCCGTCACCTGGGTGAACGACCGGATCGCCGTCCGCGCCGAGGATCTGCGGATCTCCGCGCGCCGGCTGCCGGCGCTGTTCGACCGGTTCGAGCTGTCGACCGGCCAGGCCAGGGAGGTCAGCAAGGTCGCGTGCGCGTTCCTCGCGGCGCCGAGAGCGCAGCTGGAATGGCTCCTGGAGTCCAGCCGGTACGACGTGCCGTGACCGGCACCCGCTCCCACCCGGGCGAGTCCGCCCGGGTGGGAGCGGGCCGGGTGAAAGCGCCCGCCGGCTCCGGGGCTTCGTACGAGATACGCCCTGCTTTGATCTCTTATTGATTGGTTTGCGTTTCAAGCCGGTTAAGGTCCTTCCAAGTACCAGATGAAGGGCCTGAACCACCATGCGCGGGCTGAACCTGTCGATCCCAAGGGTGACGCCCGTCCAGGGGCGGGTAGCGGCGGTGCTGATCACCAGCGCGTCCGTCGCGATGGTGTGCGTCAACGTCTGGGTCACGGCGCAGCTCCCGCCACCCTCCTACACGCCGCTGCCGTTCGCGCCGGAGGACGTGGCCGGCACCGCGTTCCCCATCCTTGGGGCGCTGCTGGCGTTCCAGCGGCCCCGGCTGGTCATCGGCTGGCTGCTCTGCCTGGGCGGACTGTTCTCCGCGCTGAACAGCCTCACGGTGAACCTCGCCCTGCTGGGGGTGATACGGGACTGGACGACCGCACCCAAGGTGCTCTGGACGGTCGCCGGGGTGAGCTGGAGTCTGACCATCCTGCTTCTGGTCGTGCTGCTGCCGCTGCTCTACCCGGACGGGAGACTGCCCTCCCCGCGCTGGCGACCGCTGGTCTGGGGCTCGGTCGCCGTCCTGGCGGTCGAGGCGTTCGCGATGGAATTCATATCCTCGCCCGAGCGGTCGGAGCCGCACCCCTTCACGTTGTTCCTGTACATGATCACCAACGCGGTGATACTCCTGGCCTTCGTCTCGCTGGCCGCCCGGTTCCGGAGATCGGGCCCGGAGGGGCGCAGGCAGATCCTGTGGCCGCTGGTCGCGATCGCCATGGTCATCGTCCCCTGGGTGCTCGGCAACCCGGTGTGGTGGCTGGCGTCGTTCACGATTCCGCTGGTCCCGCTCGCGATCATCTTCTCGGTGCTGCGGTACCGCCTCTACGGGATCGACACGCTCGTCACCAGGGCCCTGGTCGGCGCGGGCCTGGTCGGCGTGATCGGCGGGGTGTACGTGGCGGTGGGCACCGCCTCCAGCCTGTTCCTGTCCGACGTGGACCGGATCGGCGGCCTGGTCGCCGCGCTCTGCGCGGGGGCGTTCTTCCAGCCGATACGGCGGGTGCTCCAGCGCGGCGCCGACCGCCTGCTCTACGGCAGCAAGGGCGACCCGGTGGCGCTGGCCGCCGAACTCGGGCGCAGGCTGCAGCACACCGATCCGGCGGGCGGGCTGGCCGCCGCCCTGGAGGTGCTGCGCGACGGTCTGGCCGTCACCGGTACGGGCGTGCGCTTTTCCGGCGGCTGGCCCGAGGAGGCGACGGCGGGGACGCTGGAGGAGGTGGCGCGCGACATCCGGCTCGTGTGGCACGGCGAGCCCGTCGGCCGCCTGCTCATCGGCCCCCCGGGTGCCAGGCGCCTGCCGGCCGCGCACAACGAGCGGGTCATCGCCGCGCTCACGCCGTACGTGGCGGACGCGGCCCACGCGGTCCGGCTGGTCGGCGCGCTGCGGCGTTCCCGGGAGCGGATCGTCACCACCCGCGAGGAGGAACGCCGCCGCCTCCGCCGCGACCTGCACGACGGCCTCGGCCAGTCGCTCAGCGGGATGGCGATGTCCATCAACGCGGCCAGGCACTCCCTGCGCGTCTCCCCCGAGACGGCCGAGCGCATGCTCAGCGAGCTGCGCTCCGGCATGGACAACGTCACCAGCGACATCAGGCACCTGGTGTACGGCCTGCGACCGCCCACCCTCGACGAGCTGGGCCTGGCCGGCGCGGTGGCGGAGATGGCGGGCTCCGGCGCCACCGTGGAGGTCAGGGGCGAGCTGTCGGGGCTGCCCGCCGCCACCGAGGTGGCCGCCTACCGGATCGCGCAGGAGGCGCTGACCAACGCCCGCAAGCACGCCGGCGCCACGACGGTGCGGCTGTCGCTGGAACGCGGCGAGGACTTCTTGAGCATCCGGGTGCACGACGACGGGGTCGGCATCCCCGCGGAGCGTCGCTTGGGGATCGGGCTGGCCTCGATGCGCGAGCGAGCCGCCGAACTCGGCGGGACATGCATGATCACGACACCTCCCGAAGGGGGCACCATGGTCGAAGCCGTTCTTCCGGTGAACTTGAATGTGGAGATATGACCACCGATGATTTCTTACAGCCTGCGAACGATGGTGAGTATTGCCCTATGACGTTGGCCCAGGTAGCTCTACCCTTACGCCTGCAATGCTGACATTTCGTGCTCTCGGACCGTTCCAGGCGCGCCACAACGGCGCACTGCTCGATCTCGGCGGCCAGCGCCAGATGGCGGTGCTGGCCCGGCTCCTCGTAGCCGGTGGCCGCGCCGTCCCGGTGACCATGCTGATCGACGAGCTGTGGCCGGGTGAACCTCCGACCCAGGCCCTGTCGACCATCCAGGGATACGTGTCGCGGCTGCGGCGTGCCCTGGAACCCGGCCGCGCGCCGCGGGAGGAGGCCGAGGTACTGGTCTCCGCCCCGCCGGGCTACGCGCTGCGCGCCTCAGCGGACCAGGTGGACTCCTGGATGTTCGAGAACGCGGTCAAGGCCGGTGGCGAGCCCGCCGAGGTGTGGAGTCGGCTGGAGACCGCCCTCGCACTCTGGCGTGGCCCGGCCCTGGCCGAGTTCTCCGACCTGCCGTGGGCGGTGACCGAGGCGGGCCGGCTGGAGGAGCTGCGGCTGATCGCGGTCGAACGCCGCGCCGACGCGGGACTCCTCCTCGGTCACTCCGGTGCCCTGGTCGCCGACCTGGAGGCGCACGCCTCGGCGCACCCGCTGCGAGAGGAGGCCTGGCGGCTGCTCGCGCTGGCCCTGTACCGCAACGGCAGGCAGGGGGACGCGCTGGGAGCGCTCCGACGGGCCAGGGGGATGCTCCGCGACGAGCTCGGCCTCGACCTCGGCGCCGCCCTGCAGCGCCTGGAGTCCGACATGCTGGCCCAGGCCGTTCACCTCGACCCGCCCGCGGAGCCGGTCGCCGCGCGCCCGGCGGAACCGGCGGCACCACGCCCGCCGGCCACCGATGAGCGGGCGCGGGCGCTGCCCGGGCTGCGAATCGTGGTGGTGGACGACCAGGCCCTGGTCCGCACCGGCCTGCGCGTGGTGCTGGACAGCGAGCCCGGCTTCGAGCTCGTCGGGGAGGCGGAGAACGGCGAGCAGGCGATCGCCGTGGTCCGGGAGACCGCTCCGGACCTGGTGCTGATGGACATCCAGATGCCCAGGCTGGACGGGCTGACCGCCGCGCGGCGGATACTGGCCGACGAGGCACCGCCGAAGGTCGTCATGATGACCACCTTCGGCACGGACGACAACCTCTACGCGGCGCTGCGCGCGGGGGTGAGCGGGTTCGTCCTCAAGACGTCGGCGCCCGAGCAGCTCATCACCGCGATACGAGCCGCGCAGGCCGGGGACGCGCTGATCGACCCCGCCGTCACCACCCGCCTGATCGCGGCCTTCGCCGGGCGCACCAACCCGTCCGCGCCGCCCGGCCTCGCCGGTCTCGGCGACGCGGACCTCGACCTGATGAAGCTGGTCGCCAGAGGGCTGACCAACCGGCAGATCGCGGCGACCCTCGCGGTCTCCGAGCGGTCGGTCTCACAGTCGGTGGTCAAGCTGCTGGACCACCTCGGGCTGTTCGACCGGGCCCAGCTCGTCGTCACCGCGTACGAGTCCGGGCTGGTCAACCCCGGAGACGTGGGCAGATAGCGATGCACCCGCGGGCACGGGAGCACGGCCGGGTGCTCGACGGTGTCGGCGACGTGCCCAGACGGGCCGTCGACGCGCTCACGGTACCCGCCGGGCCCGCCGTGCCGCTCGCGGGCACTCTGCTGCGCTCGCCACGGCGGCTCGCCGCCGTGGCGATGGCCGCCCTCTCCGTGGGACTCATCGTCGGCGGGGTCGTGCTCCGCCTCGACGTGCCGCCCGAGTGGCACCCGGAGGCGAACGGCACGCCCCAGCTGATGGCGGGGCTGATGTTCCCCGTGGTGGGCGCCTTCCTGCTGGTCCACCGCGCGCGTCCGGCCACGGCATGGCTGATGTGCGTGGGCGGCCTGCTGTGCGCGATCGACATCTTCTCCGAGTCGGTGATGTTCGCCTTCGCCGCGGCGGGAGACATGGACATGGCCGGCTACCTCCGCTGGCCCATGGTCATCGGCCACCAGGTCGGCGGGATCCTGCTGGCGGTCACACTCCCGCTCTACTCCCCCGACGGCAGGCTGCCCTCCCGGCGCTGGCGGCCGATGGTGGCGATCAGCGCGGTCGTGGCGGTGATCGCCACGCTGCTCGACCTCACCCGCCCGAAACCCGATCAGGCGAGCTACCCCTGGCCGCGGATCATTCCCAACCCGCTCGCGCTGGAGGCCACGGCCCCCTACAGCATGGCCCTGCGCCAGGCGTTCGCCCTCCTGATATCGGTTCTCGCGTTACTGGCGCTGGTCTCCCTGGTGTTGCGCTTCCGGCGGGCCGGCTCCGTACTGCGCCGGCAGATCGCCTGGCCGCTCTTCGCGTTCGCCTTCTACGTCGCCTGCCTGCTCGCCGGATCCGACTGGTGGCCGGCCGCCACATTCTGGACCGGGCTGATCCCGGTGGCCATCACCTTCTCGGTGCTGCGCTACCGGCTCTACGGCATCGACACCGTGGTCAGCCGCGCCTTCGTCGCCGCCGGGTTGATCGCCGCGGTCAGCGTCATCTACGCGGTCGGCGCGGTCGCCGGGCTGGCCCTGTGGGGATACGACCGGATCGGCGGCCTGATCGCGGCCCTGCTCGCCGGAATGATCTTCCATCCGCTCCGGCGCAGGCTCAGAGGCCTGGTGGACCGGCTCATGTACGGCACGCACGGCGATCCGCGGGCGTTCGCCGCGCGCCTGGCCAGGGAGGTCCGCGAGACCGAACCGACCAACGCGCTCGCCGCCGTCGCCGCGGCGGTCAAGGACGGGCTGAGCGTCACCGGGGTCGCGGTCGAGGTGTACGGGCCCGGCGCCAGGCAGATACAGGTCGGTCTGCTGGGCCCGGCGCCACGCGGTGTACCACTGGTCTGGCACGGCGAGCCGGTCGGGCTGCTGCTGCTGGGCTCCCCCGGCCCCCGCAGGTTCGCCGCCGCGCACAACGACCGCCTGATCGCGGTGGCCACGCCGTACGTCGCCGACGTGGTGCACGCGGCGCGAATGACCGCCGACCTGCAGCACTCCCGGGAGCGTATCCTCACCGCCCGCGAGGAGGAGCGCCGCCGTCTGCGCAGGGACCTGCACGACGGGCTCGGCCACGCGCTGACCGACATGGCGATGGTCATCAACATGGCCAGGATCAGCCTGCGCACCGCCCCCGACTCCGCCGACCGGCTCCTGGCGGAGCTGCGCGCCGGCATGGACGCGGTCAGCGAGGAGATCAGGGAACTGGTGTACGGCCTGCGGCCGCCCACCCTCGACGATCTGGGCCTGGCGGGGGCCGTGCGGGCCCTCGCCCAGGAGGGCACACCGAGGGTCGCCGTGGAGACCGAGGGCAACCTGTCGGACCTGCCCGCGGCGGCCGAGGTGGCCGCCTACCGCATCGCGCAGGAGGGGCTCACCAACGTCCGCAAGCACGCGAGGGCCAGCTCCGCGACCATCTCGCTGCGGCGCGGGGAGTCACTGGTGGTGCGTGTCCAGGACGACGGGCACGGGCTGCCCGCCGGCCCCCGCTCGGGAGTCGGACTGCTCTCCATGCGCGAGCGCGCCGCCGAGCTGGGCGGGACCTGCGTGATCGAGGCGGCACCCGGCGGCGGCACGGTCGTGGAGGCCGTGCTGCCGATCACGGCCGACCGCCGGTAAACCTTCTGTCACTCTCGGGACTCTAACTCCGTTAAGGAATCGACCCGAGGAGATCTCCTTGAAGTACTGGGCACTGGCCGCCGGCGCCGCACTCGCCGTGTCTGCCACCGCCACCCCCGCGGTGGCCTCACCCCGGACGGCCCCCGTGGCGGGCGCCGTCTACTTCCGCCACACCGGCAACGGGGTCGAGGCGCTGACCCACCGGGGAGGCTGGAGCCGCCTGACCGCCGGAGGCGGGGCCTTCGCCGGCCAGTTCGCGGTCGCGCCCGGCGGCGGCAAAGTCGCCTGGATCGACGACAAGAGCAGGCTGCACGTCAAGTCGGCCACCGGGGACAAGGTGATCGCCAAGAACGCCGCCTACGGCGGTCCCTGCCTGACCCCCGCCTGGACCGCCGACGGCAAGCGGCTCGCCTACCCGGTGCGGGGCACGGCCGAGGCCACCACCGTGGCCGTGGTCGGCGCCGACGGCAAGGGCTCGGTCAACGCCGGCAAGACCCTCGGTCCCTGCCACCTGACCTGGTCGGCCGACGGCAGGACTCTCGCCGGGTACGCGGGCGACGTCAACGGCGTCTACCTCCTGGACACCGGAAGGCGTGTCTCCAGCCGCAGCCCCGGCATCAAGCTCGCCAACCACGTGGAGAGCCTGTCACCCGACGGCCGCAGGGTGGTGGTCAACGCCATCGGCGCGAACGCCCCGGGCGGTGACGGTTCCTGGCCGCTGTCGTTCTCCCCGTCGATCTACGACACCAGGACCGGGGCGAAGGTCGCCATCCCGGTCAAGGGGCGGCTGCTCGGCGCGCGTTACCTGCGCGACGGCCGCCTGGCGGTCCGTGTCAGGGGCACGACCGCCAACACGATCGTGATCCTCTCCCGCGCGGGCAAGGAGCTGCAGCGGGTGACCGAGCCGGCGGGGGCGAGGAACCTCGGGCTGGTCGGGGTTCTCGACTGACGCCTCTTGACGGCCCACGTGCTGCCCGCCGGACGGCGACATCGGACGCCGGCCGACGGGCAACCGGCCGGCGGAACCCGGAACGTGCCGTTCTCGCCGCACCTCACCGGCTTCCCGGACGGTCCCCGGATCTGGACCGCACCTTTCATCCCGATATAGCAGGAGATATGGGCAAAGCGCGCCCGGAGAGATCACCTGAACGGTGATCCCGTGGTACGTCCCAATAGGATGGGCGTGTGGCTCAACTCCGTATCGCCCTGGCCCAGAGCAATCCCGCCGTCGGTGACCTGGCCGCCAACACCGACAGGCTCGTCGAGTGGACCCGGCGCGCCGCGGACCGCGGCGCGCACCTGGTCGTCTTCACCGAGATGTTCCTGACCGGCTATCCCGCCGAGGACCTGGTGTTGCGCACCTCGTTCGTGGAGGCGTCGATCTCCGCGATCGAGGAGGCCGCGCGACGGCTGGACGAGGCGGGACTCGGCGAGATCCCGGTCGTCGCCGGCTACGTGGACCGCGCGAATCTCGCCCCGCGGGTCGGCCAGCCCAAGGGCGCCCCGCTCGACGCGGCGGCACTGCTCCACCGGGGCCGGGTGGTCGTCAAGACCGCCAAGCACCACCTGCCCAACTACGGCGTCTTCGACGAGTACCGCTACTTCGTCCGCGGCGACCGGCTGCCGATCTTCCGGCTGCACGGCGTCGACGTGGCGATCGCGGTCTGCGAGGACCTCTGGCAGGAGGGCGGCCCCGTCGCCGTGGCGGCCGAGGCCGGAGCCGGGCTGCTGGTGGTGCCGAACGCCTCGCCGTACGAGAAGGAGAAGGACGACGTACGGCTGGCGCTGGTGGCCAGGCGTGCCCGCGAGGCCGGTTGCGCCCTCGCCTACGTCAACCAGGTCGGCGGCCAGGACGAGCTGGTCTTCGACGGCGACTCGCTCGTCGTCTCCGCCTCCGGCGAGCTCATCGCGCGCGCGGCGCGCTTCTCCGAGGAACTGCTGGTCACGGACCTGGAGCTGCCCGAGGCCAGGTACGGGGGGCTCGGGGAGTTCCAGGTGGACGCCGGGGACAACAGCGTGATCACGGTGGAGCGGCTGGAGGTGTCGCCCCGCCCCCTGGAGCCGTACGAGCCGGAGCCCCCCACGCTCGCCGAGCAGCTCGACGACACCGCCGAGATCTACTCGGCGCTGGTCCTCGCGGTCCGCGACTACGTCGCCAAGAACGGCTTCGAGTCGGTCATCCTGGGCCTGTCCGGCGGCATCGACTCGGCGCTGACCGCCACGATCGCCTCCGACGCCCTCGGCCCCGACCGGGTGCACGCGGTGCTGATGCCCTCCCGCTACTCCTCCGACCACTCGCTGAGCGACGCCCAGGAACTGGTCGACCGGCAGGGGATCAACGCTCACACCGTGCCGATCGCCGACATCGTCAGCGGCTTCGAGAAGGAGATCGAGCTCTCCGGCCTGGCCGCGGAGAACCTCCAGGCCCGGGTGCGCGGCATGCTCCTGATGAGCCTGTCCAACCAGCACGGCCACCTCGTCCTCACCACCGGCAACAAGAGCGAACTGGCCACCGGCTACTCCACCCTCTACGGCGACTCCGCGGGTGGCTTCGCGCCCATCAAGGACGTGCTCAAGACCCTGGTCTGGGAGCTGTCGCGCTGGCGCAACGCCCAGGCGGGCCGCTCGGGCGAGTTCCTGCACCCCTTCGCGGTGCCGCCGATCCCGGAGAACTCGATCGAGAAGGAGCCCAGCGCGGAACTCCGCCCCGACCAGCGCGACACCGACTCCCTTCCCGAGTACGGGGTCCTGGACCGGCTGCTGGGCGACTACGTCGAGAGGGACATGGGCTCGGCCGAGCTGATCGCCGCCGGACATGATCCCGCGCTGGTCGCCCGGGTGATCCGCCTGGTCGACCTGGCCGAGTACAAGCGCCGCCAGTATCCTCCGGGCCCCAAGATCACTCCCAAGAACTTCGGCCGCGACCGCCGCCTCCCCATCACCAACCGCTGGCGCGAGACCGCCGGCTGACCGGGACCTCCCGCGGTCCCGGCCCGCGGCCGTGTCCCCTTCGCGACCGGCCGGACGCCGGCGCGGCGGGACTGGAGAACGCGTGCGGGAGGGCGGAGGTCCGGCCCGGCACCGTGTGTCTCTCTGCGTGCCTCACCGTGTCTCACCGGGCGAGGCGGGGCCGCGGTGAGTCTCAGCCGGGGCCGAGGCCGGCCAGGAGTTGGTCGGCGATCCGTTCGGCCAGGTCGGCGGGGAGTTCGCCGTTCTCTTCCGGGCCCTCGGTGCGGATATACCACATGACGGCGCCGACCACTGTCGCCATCGCGATGCGAACGTCGAGGTCGGCCCGGAGCTCGCCGGTGGCGATGCCGCGCCGCAGCAGGGCGGCGATCGCCGCCCTGCGCGGCTCGATGGTCGCCTGACGGATGCGTTCCACCAGGCGCGGGTGCCGCTCGGCCTCGTTCATCGCGATGTTCATCACGCAGCGGTTGCGCGTGTCGCACGCGTCCTGCTGGAAGACCCGCATGTAGGTGATCAGATCCTCACGGACCGAGACGCCCCCCGGCGCGGGAAACGGCCTCTTGAGGGTCGCCAGCGCGTCAACGAGCAGGTCCTCCTTGCTGGACCAGCGCCGGTAGATGGTGGTCTTGCCGACCCCCGCGCGAGCGGCGATGCCCTCGATCGACAGTTCGGAGAGGCCGCTGCTCTCCCCGACCAGGTCCAGGGTCGCCTCGATGATGGCCCTCTCCGCCCTGGCGCTGCGGGGACGGCCCGCGGGACGGGTCGTCTGAGCCTGGGCTGTCCGGGTATCGGCCATCTGGGTCTCGTCGGTGGTCGTCATCGCACCCCTACACTACTGCCGGTTCCTTCTCGCGATCGATACCCCGCGGGACGGGCGCCTCGGAAGGAGTGCCGGGCAGCCACCTGAGCACCACCAGGGCTCCCACCAGCGCGATGGCCGCGGAGACGAGGGCGGTGATGTGCATGCCCTCGACGAAGGCCAGCTTCGCCGGTTCGATCAGCGCCGCACCCCGCCCGCCGAGCCCCTGGGCCACGCCGAGCGTTCCGGTCAGCGACTCCCCGGCGACGTGCCTGAGCTGATCGGGCAGACCGGTCAGCGCGGGGGCGATCTGGTCTCGGTAGGTGGCCGAGAGCAGCGAGCCGAGCAGCGCGACCCCGAGCGCGCCGGCCACCTGGCGGACGGTGTTGCTCATGGCCGAACCGACGCCCGCCTTCTCCCTGGGGAGCGCCTCCATGATCGCGGTCGTCGCCGGAGGCATGATGTTGGCCATCGCCGCGCCCTGGACGAAGAACACGACCTCCAGCAGGAGGATCGGGGTGTGCTGGTCCATCAGTGAGTAGGAGGCCAGCGCGCCGGCCACGATGACCATGCTGACGGTGGCGGTCAGCCTGCCGCCGAAGCGCGTGGCCATCTGCTGGCTGAGCGGGGCGAAGATCAGCTGAGCGGCGGCGAAGGGGATCATCAGGGCGCCCGCCTGCAGCGGGCTGAAGCCCAGCACGATCTGCAGGTAGAAGACCAGGAAGAACATCGCGCCCATCATCGCGAAGAACACGATGCCGACCATGCCGACCGCGGTGGCGAAGCGCGGGTCGCGGAAGTAGCGGACGTCGAAGGCCGGGTGGTCGATGCGGCGCTCGTACCAGACGAAGGCGCCGAGCACGGCGATGCCGAGGATCGTCGGGATGAGCACCTCCGCGCTGGCGACCGTGGCCAGCTCGCCTCCCCGGATGATGCCGTAGGTGAGGGCGACCAGACCGACGACGGAGAGGATCACGCCGACCGGGTCGAGCCTGGACGGGCGCGGGTCACGCGACTCGGGTACGACCAGGCCGATCAGCACCATGCTGACCAGCACGATCGGCAGGTTGATCAGGAAGACCGACCCCCACCAGAAGTGCTCGATGAGCAGGCCGCCGGTGATCGGCCCGACCGCCACGGCCAGCCCCACGCCGCCGGCCCAGACGCCGATCGCCTTGCCGCGCTCCTGCGGGGGGAAGACGTTGGAGATGATGGCCAGCGTGGCCGGCATGATCGCGGCACCGCCGATGCCCATGAACGCCCGGGCGACGATCAGCTGCATGGGGTCCTGGGCGTAGGCGCTGGCCAGCGAGGCCAGACCGAACAGGACCATGCCCACCATGAGCATGCGCCTGCGGCCGGTACGGTCGCCGATCACCCCGAAGGTGAACAGCAGGCCCGCGAAGACGAGCGTGTACGAGTTGATCGCCCATTCCAGCTGGCTCTGGCTGGCTCCCAGACCCACCTTCGGATCGGCGATCGTCTTCAGCGCGACGTTGAGGATGGTGTTGTCGAGCACGACCGCCAGGAGGCTGAAGACCAGCACTCCCAGGATCTGCCACCGTCTCGGGTGACCAAGCTGTTGTTCCACGAAGGCCCCGTTTTTCGATACGTATGAGTTTCGAAACACCACCGTAGCGCCGTCTTTTTCGATACGCAACCGTGTCGTTTCGTATTTATCAGGACATGTGCTGACATTTGGCGACGAACCGGCAAGGCAGACTGCCGTGGCCAAACAGGCAACGCCCCCTGGCCAGGCCGGGCGGGAGCCGGACCTGGCCAGGGGGCGGCCCCGGCAAGGGCGACGCCGGCCGGGGCAGGGGTTCAGGCCGCGACCGGGAGCGGCTCCTTCACCGAGCTCTCGGTGTGCCGCCAGAACGGCAGGGCGACTCCGACCATCAGCACGCAGCCCAGCCCCGCGGCGGCGAAGGCCCAGCCCGGACCGGGGCCGTCGATGATCACGCCCGCGATGGGCGCCGCGGAGGCGCTGCCGATCAGTAGCGCCGTGCCGTGCAGCCCCATCGCCTCACCGCGGGCCTTCGCGGGAACCCGGCGGCTCACGGTGTCGATCGAGGAGGACAGCGCGGGAGCGCACAGCACGCCCGCCGGCAGCAGGGCCAGGACCAGCCAGTACCAGTCGCCGCCGACCAGCCCGACGGGAATGGTGAGCACCCCCATGGCTCCGATCAGGACCAGCGGCGAGCGCCCACGGGGCAGCATGCCGTACACGAAGCCGCCGGTCAGCGAGTAGGCGCACCACAGGGCGATCGCCAGCCCGATCCACGCGGTGTCGCCGTCCTGTTTCATGGTCGCCACCAGGGACAGCTCGGTGGCGGCCAGCACGAAGGCCGCCGCGACGACGGTGCCGAGCAGTCCGAGCATGCCCGGGGTGAGCCACTGGCGGCGCGCGACCTTCGTCGCCGGCTCACGGAGTTCCTCGGCCGAGCGGATGGGCGGGTTCAGCACGATCAGCGCCGTCCCCGAGCCGACCAGACCGGCCGCGACGAGGACCATGGTGGGGACGCTGCCGAGGGAGGTCACCCCCGCGATCGCCAGGGCGGGGCCGGCCATGTAGGAGAGCTCCACGATTATGGAGTCGAGGGAGAAACCCATCCTGCGCTGGTCGACCGGGACCAGCGCCGTGAGGCACTGCCTGATCACGCTGAACACCGGGAGGGCGAGAAGCCCCGCGGGCACCGCGGCGACGAGCAGCACCGGGAACGGCATCGCCCACGCGGTGGACCAGAAGACGAGCTGGGCGAGCGTGGTCACCGCCAGCACCGGGCGCAGGCCGTGCCTGTCGACGAACCTGCCCGCCAGAGGTGAGCCGACGGCCATGCCCACGGTGCTCGCCATGGTCACCAGACCGGCCGCGCCGAAGCCGAGGCCGAGACCGCCGGGGTCGACGACATGCATCGTCAGCGTGATGGCGACCGCGGTCGAGGGAATGCGGGCGAGCAGCCCCACCAGCAACAACGACCGCACGCCCGGCAGTGCCAGCAGGCGGCGGTAAGGTTCTACAGCCATTGTGATTACTTACCTCCGTCAGCATTGTGCCGTATGCCCCCGACATGTCCGCCACCGGATTTACCGCGCGGGTGTGTGGTAGGCCACCCGGACCCCCACCGTCGGATTACCGAACCGACCGGGTCTGTTGAACCTGCCGAACGCGTGCAATCATCGGAACCGTCCGGGGACGCCATCAGGGGCGCCTCGAGACTTCACTGGAGGTCCCATGTCCTCTTCCTCTCTCCCCAGCCGGCCGACCCCTCTGTACGGCGGCAAGGCCGGGCGAAGGATCACCGTGCGCGACATCGCCGGCGCCAAGGAGCGCGGCGAGCGGTGGCCGATGGTCACCGCCTACGACGCGATGACCGCCAGGGTCTTCGACGAGGCCGGCATTCCCGTGCTGCTCGTCGGCGACTCGGCCGCCATGGTCGTGTACGGCTACGACTCGACGCTGCCGGTGTCGGTGGACGATCTCATGCCGCTGACCGCGGCCGTGGTACGCGGCTCCTCCCGCGCGATGGTCGTGGCCGACCTGCCGTTCGGCTCCTACCAGTCCTCTCCCCAGCAGGCCCTGGAGACGGCCGCCCGGTTCATGAAGGAGGCCGGCGCCCACGCGATCAAGCTTGAGGGCGGGCGGCGGGTGCTCCCCCAGGTCGAGGCGCTGGTCTCGGCGGGCATCCCGGTGATGGCCCATCTGGGCCTGACCCCCCAGTCGGTCAACGCGCTCGGCGGCTACCGGGTGCAGGGCCGCGGCCAGTCGGGTGACGAGCTGATGGCCGACGCCAAGGACCTGGAGTACGCCGGAGCGTTCGCCGTGGTCCTGGAGTGTGTTCCCGCCGAGCTGGCCGAGCGGGTCACCTCGTCCCTGTCGATCCCGACGATCGGCATCGGTGCCGGGCCCGGCACCGACGCGCAGGTCCTCGTCTGGCAGGACCTGATGGGCCTGACCGCGAGCCCGGCCAAGTTCGTCAAGAAGTACTTCGACCTGGCCCACGAGATGGACCGGGCGGTGCGCAGCTTCGCCGACGAGGTGTCGACCGGCGCCTTCCCCGCTCCCGAGCACAGCTACAGCTGACGATTCCGAGCCCCGGCGTCCCAGGAAACCCTGGCGGCGCCGGGGCGTTCAGACGAGCGTGGCGGGGTCGGTGTTGGCACCGCACACGACCACGGCCACCCGCTCCCCTTCGGCCGGGGTGTAGGCACCGGACAGCAGGGCCGCGTACGCGGTGGCGCCGGCGTGCTCGGCGGCGATCCGGTGCTCCCGCCACATCTCGCGCCGCGCCTCGACGATGGCCTCCTCGGAGACCAGCAGGCTCCGTATCCCCGCCGTGCCCGTGATCTCACAGGCGATCTCGCCCGCCCGGCTCGCGCCCAGGGCGTCGGCCCCCACCCCCGCGACCTCGACCCCGACCGGCCGGCCGGCCTCCAGCGCCCGGTGCAGGGTCGGGATGAGCTCGGGCTCGACGGCGACCACCCGGGCCTGGCCGTCGAGCGCGACGGTGATCCCGGCGACGAGCCCGCCGCCGCCGACCGCGACGAGGACCGTGTCGACTCCCCCGGTCTGCTCAAGGATCTCCAGGCCGACCGTGCCCTGCCCCGCGACCACCTCCGCCTGGTCGTAGGCGTGCACGTCCAGGGCACCGGTCTCGGCCGCGCGCTTCACGGACGCCTCGTAGGCGTCGGCGTAGACGGCACCGACCTGGGTCACCCGCGCGCCCAGCGCGCGCAACCCGGCCACCTTCACCGGGCTGGACACCGTGGGCACGAAGATCTCCGCCTGGACGCCGAGACTCCGCGCCACGTACGCCACCGCCAGGCCGTGGTTGCCCCCGCTCGCCGCGATCAGCCCGGCCTCGGGGATCTTCCCGCCGGACAGGGCGCGGTTGAAACCTCCTCGCGCCTTGAACGACCCAGAGTGCTGCAATCCCTCCAGCTTGAAGAACAGCCCCGGCGACACCTCGACCACCGGTGTACGCCGGACGTACCCCGCGATGCGCTCGGCGGCCCGCCGCACGTCCCCGATCGACACGCTCACGCGCGCCCCCTTTCCGCGAAGCGGCTCGGAAAGCGGCCGCCCCGTCCTTCCGGCGGCCCCGCGCCGCAGTCTAGGAGACACCGTGGATCCTTCAGGCGAGCGCCTGCTCGAAGTCGGCCCACAGGTCCTCGATGTGCTCGATGCCGACCGCCACCCGTACGGTGCCCTCACCGATCCCGTGCCGGGCGAGCTCCTCGGCCGTCAGGGAGCGGTGGGAGGTGGTCGCGGGGTGCAGGATGAGCGTCTCGACACCGCCGAGAGAGGGGGCCAGCAGGGCCAGCCGCACCGAGCTCATGAACCGCTCGCCCGCCGCCCGGCCACCGACCAGGTCGAACGAGAAGACACCCCCGAAGTCGGGCAGGAGCTTGGCCGCCAGCCCGTACGAGGGATGCGAGGGCAGGCCCGGCCAGTGCACGACGGAGACCGCGGGGTGGTCGTTCAGCCGGGTGGCCAGCTCGCGGGTGTTGAAGCAGTGGCGCTCCATCCGCAGCGGCAGTGTCTGGATGCCGCGCAGGGTGAGCCAGGCGGCGAACGGGTCCGCGGTGGCGCCCAGCTTGACGTTGAAGGCCCACACCCTGCGGTACAGCTCCTCCGCGGCGAAGACGGCGATCCCGCCGAGCACGTCGGTGTGCCCGCTCAGGTACTTGGTCGTGGAGTGCACCACGATGTCGGCCCCGTGCTCCAGCGGCCGGCACAGGATCGGTGAGGCGAAGGTGTTGTCGACCACGGAGACGACTCCGGCCTCGCGTGCCGCCGCGCACATGCCCGGCAGGTCGGCGACCTGGGTCACCGGGTTGGCGATGGTCTCCAGGTAGACCAGTTTCGTCTCCGGCCGCACGGCCGCGCGCAGCGCCGCCGGGTCGTCCCCGGGAACGTAGGAGACCGAGATCCGGAAGCGCCGCTCCAGGTCGTTGATCATCGAGGCGGTGCCGCCGTAGAGCGCCTGCTGCGCGATCAGGTGATCACCGGGCTCCAGCAGCGCGAGCAGCACCGAGTTGACGGCCCCCATTCCGGAACCGGTGGCCACGGCCCCGACACCGCCCTCCAGACCGGCGACGGCCTCCTCCAGGGAGCGGACCGTCGGGTTCGACAGGCGCCCGTAGACGAAGGCCCCGTCCGGACGGCCCATCCCGTCGGCGAAGACGGCCGGGTCCTCGAAGACGAAGCCGGAGGTCTGGTAGAGCGGCACCGCGATGGGGCGGCTGCCGTTCAGCTGCGGCTGGGGAAGGTGGACGGTGCGGGTCTCCGGGCGAAAATCAGTCATGAGATAAGAATGTCCGGTTAACAGGCCGTTTGTCAGATCTGACTGGTGCGATGTTCGTCATCAAAAGCACAGATCACCCCGGCCCAGGGCACCGGAAAGAGCACCGTGACGGTCCCGGATGCCCGGCGCCGTTCCTTCGCCGAGGAGATCGCCAGGCGGCCGCGCGCGACCACCTGACGAGCACCGGCGCGCGACAGGGCCGGCACCGCCGGGACCGCCGAGGAGGCCGGGTCTGACGTCTGTGAACATCGAGAACGCCGATCGGGACCGGCGCCGGACGGCCTTCCCCACCCCCCGGCGGCACAGACCTCCGGGCAGCCGAAATCGTCAGATGACCTAGATGTCGGTGACGCGCAGGCCGGCGTGGGCCTTGTAGCGGCGGTTGATCGAGATGAAGTTGGCGGTCATCGCCTCAACCTGGTGGGCGTTGCGCAGGCGGCCGCCGTACACGCCGCGCATGCCGGGGATGCGGCCCGCCAGCGCCTGGACGGTGTCGGTGGCCTCGCGGTCGTCGCCCAGCACGAGCACGTCCAGGTCGATCTTGTCGACCTCGGGGTCCAGCAGCAGGACGGCGGAGACATGGTGGAAGGCGGCGACGACCCGGCTCTCGGTCAGGACCGCGGCTGCCTGCTGGGCGGCGCTGCCCTCCTCGACCGCGAGTGCGTACGCGCCCTGCTTGTCGAAGCCGAGCGGGTTGACGCAGTCAATGACGATCTTTCCGGCCAGCTCGGTGCGGAGGGACTCCAGCGTGGAGCGGTGCCCGTCCCAGGGAATGGCCACGATCACCACGTCGGCCTCGGCCGCCACGGTCGGGTTGTCGGCGCCGCGCACCGATCCGCCGATGCTCGCCGCCGCCGCCTGCGCCCGCTCGGCGCTGCGTGAGCCGATCAGCACGCTGTGCCCGGCGAGGGCGAACCGCCGCGCCAACCCCTTGCCCTGGTCCCCGGTCCCGCCCAGGATCCCGATCGAGATTCCGCCCACGTCCGGACTATCAGTGCTCACTCACCGCTCCTCATCATCCCCGACCCTCAAGATCGGACTTCATCGACCATAACGTCTGTCCCGAATCCTCTCAGGGGCGCATTCCCAGGATCATTGCGGGGGGGCTGGTGCACGATGGTGCCCATGGACGCTGGGTCGGTGACACTGCTGCGCGAGATCCTGGCTTCGACGGGCTGGATCGAGCGGACCCGCGAGCTGGGCCTCGCCCTGCGCGCGACCCGCTCGGTCGGCGGCCTGCTGGTGGTCGGCACGCCCGAGGAGGAGCCCTGGCACCTGACCGCGCACCTGAGCGACGAGGCCAGGCTCTCCGGGCTGCCCCAGCTCTCCCCGACGCTGGTCCGCTGGGCACCCGCCCCCGGCGCGCCCGCGCACCTGCGGGTCGGGCTGGAACGGATCCGGCAGGCCGGGCGGGGCGAGACCCTGTTCGTGGTCGCCGAGGAGCGCGCCCCCGAGGCGCTGCTGGAGCGGGTGAGCGACGCCCGCAGGACCGGCACCACGATCCTGGCCCTGGACGGCGGTGACACGGACCTTACCGGCCTGGCCCACGACGCGTTGACGGTCCCCGAACGGGCGCCGTTCTCCTTCGACGGGGCACAGCACCTGGTGAGCATGGCCGCGGGCGAGGTCGAACGGCGCCCCACCCTGCGTGACCGCCTGGCCAGGCTGCTGGATCGGGTCAGCGGCCCGCAGGTCACCGACTAGGCGTACCGGCCACGCTCCGTCCTCAGTCGTCGTCCTCCCATGCCTGGTCCTCCTTCTTCCAGTCCTCGTTCCGATCGGCCGCGGTCTTCAGCGCGTTGGCCGCGGCCTCGCGCGTCGGGTACGGCCCCATCCGGTCCTTGTTCGGGCAACCCTCGTCGGGTTCGACGGCCATGTGCTTCAGGCAGAACCACCATTGGTCAGTCATGCGGCAATCCTGCCCAGTGGGAAGCGCAACTAGACTGTGCAACCATGACGACACTGCTCCAGCCCGGGCGGATCTCTCCCCTCCGCAAGGTTCCCTCTCACATCCAGCGGCCGGAGTACGTCGGGAAGAAGTCCCCGAAGACCGGGGAGTCCGACGTCAAGACCCCCGAGATCATCGAGCGGATGCGGATCGCGGGCAAGCTGGCGGCTCAGGCGCTCGAAGAGGTCGGTAGGCACGTGGCGCCCGGCGTCACCACCGACGAGCTCGACCGGATCGGCCACGAGTTCCTCTGCGAGCGGGGGGCGTATCCCAGCACGCTCGGCTACCGGGGATATCCCAAGTCGCTGTGCACCTCGATCAACGAGGTGATCTGCCACGGCATCCCCGACGACACCGTGCTGCGCGACGGCGACATCGTCAACGTCGACATCACCGCCTTCATCGGGGGCGTGCACGGCGACACCGACGCCACCTTCCTGGTCGGCGACGTCGACGAGGAGTCACGGCTGCTGGTCGAGCGCACCCGTGAGGCCACCAACCGGGCCATCAAGGCCATCGCTCCCGGCCGGCAGCTCAACGTGGCCGGTCGCGTGATCGAGGCCTACGCCAAGCGGTTCGGTTACGGCGTGGTCCGTGACTTCACCGGCCACGGCATCGGCACCACGTTCCACTCGGGCCTGATCGTCCCGCACTACGACGACCCGTCACTGGCGGTCACGCTGGAGCCGGGCATGACGTTCACGATCGAGCCCATGCTGACGCTCGGCACCATCGACTACGACGTCTGGCCCGACGGCTGGACCGCCGTCACCAAGGATCGCAAGCGGACCGCCCAGTTCGAGCACACCATTCTGGTGACCGAGACCGGCCACGAGATCCTGACCCTGCCCTAGCGGAGCTCGCCCGGCGCCGCGCCTTTCGTGCCGCCTAGTCCTGGCGGGGCACCACTCCGCTGACCGTGGTTCCCTCGCCGGGAACGCCGTTGACGCTGAGCGTGCCGCCGACCTGGTCGAAGTGGGCGTGCATGGCGGTGACGCCCCGGCCCTCGGCCCGCCCGAAGAAGCCGACACCGTTGTCGCTCACCGTCATGCGCAGGCCACTGGGGCCGAGGGTGACGGCGACGGCCACGACCCGTGCGCCGCTGTGCCGCTCGACGTTGGTGAGCGCCTCCCCGAGCGTGGCCATCACGGCCTTGGTGATCGCGGCCGGAACCTCGCCGGCGGGCAGCGCCCAGATCTCGACGGTGGTCCCGGTGCGCTCGGACCATTCGGTGAGATGCCCCTCAAGGGCCTGGGCCAGGCTACGACTCCGGCCCTCACGTACGCGCAGTTCCTCGGACACTGCTCAACCTTCCTGATGCACGTTGCAGCCACCGGCCCCCCGACCGAATATGTGACTGGGCGTGGCGCGCGATGACGAAGCGCTGCGCCCGCTGCGGTGAGCACGAGCCCCCTGAAACACCAGGCTACCGGGAGGTGCCGGTGAGAGGGCTGGAAGATAGCAGGCCGTGGCCGTCCGGCTATTTCACGCCGTCGCGCTTATTGAGTTTGGCCAGGTACTCATTGTAGGCGTCGAGTTTGGCGTCGCCGCTGCCGCCGGTCCGGGCCGCGGCGGCGTCGGCGCGGCGGTCGGCCCGGCGGGCTCTGCGGTCGTCGGCGCGCCACCACTGGAAGGCCAGTGCGAGGAGCACGACGAGCGTCGGGATCTCGCCGAACCCCCAGGCGATGGCTCCGCCGGTCTGCTGGTCCTCGACGGCGGAGGCGCCCCACGTCCTGCCCAGCTGGTCGTACCAGTCGGAGGCCAGCACGGTGGTCATGCTCATCAGCGCGATGCCGAAGAAGGCGTGGAACGGCATGGTCACGAACAGCAGGAGGAGCCGGGCCACGTGCGGCAGCTGGTAGGGAGCGGGGTCGATACCGATGATCACCCAGAAGAACAGGGAGCCGCTGACCAGGAAGTGCACGGTCATCACGATGTGGCCGAGGTGCTCCTCCATCGCGGCGGCGAACAGCGGTGTGAAGTACAACGCGTAGGTGGAGACGATGAAGATCGTGGTAGCGATCGCCGGATGGGTGACGAAGCGGACGTACCTACTGTGCAGGATCGTGGTCAGCCACTCGCGCGGCCCTCGGTCGCCCCTGCGGGCGGCGGGCTTGAGAGCACGCAGGGCCAGGGTGACGGGCGCGCCGAGCACCAGGAAGATCGGCACCATCATCGACAGCGTCATGTGCTCGGCCATGTGCACGCTGAACAGCACCTTGGCGTAGCGGGCGACGCCGCTCTGGGTGGCGACCAGCAGGATCAGCACACCGGTGAACCAGGCGGCCGTACGCCCCTTGGACCAGGAGTCGCCACGCCGGGTGAGCCGTACGACACCGGCGAGGTAGAGGCCGGCCAGCAGCGCGATGACCGTGCCGGAGAACAGGTCGAACCACCACAGCGAGGCCAGGTTGGCCAGCGAGATCTCCGGCGGCATGGTGTAGCCGAGCACCTCGAAGGCCCTGTCGACGGGCAGCACCGCCGGGGGCGGCGCGGTGCGGGAGAGCGCGACGGCCAGCCCGATGGCCGCGAACATGACGACGATCTCACCGGTGGCGAAGCGGACGAAGGTGCCGGGGCCGCCCGCGGCGAGCGACGGCAGGGTCCGCTTGCGGTGCCACCAGCCGACGACGCCGAGCAGCGCGAACGCGGCGGTCTTGGCCAGCAGCAGCAGGCCGTAGGCGGAGGTGAAGAGCTCGGAGACCGAGGTGAGCCTGGCCAGGACGCTGAACAGGCCGGACAGTCCCACCCCGACGAAGCACCACAGTGCCAGGGCCGAGAAGCGGGCGGCGGCGATCTCCAGGTACGGCTGCCGGCGCAGCGCGTGCGCGCAGAGCACGCCGAGGCCACCCACCCAGAGCGCGAGGACGACGAGGTGCAGCGCGACACCGGTGGTGGCCAGGTCATGGTTGGGCGAGGAGGCGGAGTGGCCGGTCAGCGCGGGCGGGAGCAGGGTGACCAGGGCGAGGACGAGCAGGCCGCCGGACGCGCCGGCGGTGATCGCCCCTCGGGCGAAGAGCGCGATCGCGACCGAGAAGAGCACGACCAGGGTCAGCGCGATGCCCTGGGAGACCTGGCTGGCGAAGCTGGTGAGCTCGTTGCCGCCGAGCACGTCGGCCACCGGCAGCCCGAGCGCCTCGGAGAGGCTGAACACCATCGTGGCGGCGGCGGCCCCGGCCCAGACGAGCGCGACCCAGGAGGCGGCCTTGACGTAGCCGAGCGCGGGTTTGCCCAGCAGACCCTTGTCGTTGGGGAGCAGGACCGTGGCGGCCAGGAGCACGCCGACGGTGAGCACGCCCGCCGCGTCCATCGTCAGCTTCGCCAGCGGCAGTCCCCAGCGGGTGAAGGTTCCCTGGTCGGGCAGGCCGGGGATGATGCGCGGGGTCGCGGCGCCTCCGGCGATCATCGCGATCACCAGGGCGGCGGCGGCCGCCACCGCGGCCGCCAGGGCGAGCCTCACCGCCCGGCTGTTCCCCGGCGTCTCGCTCCGCGCCGCCTGCGCGGAGCGCGCGGGCCCGCTCATGGCCGCTTCTTGTTGCGCACGCTGAGGAACATGCCGATGCCGATGCCGGTCACGCCGCCGACGACGATCCACATCCAGCCGGGCACGCCCTGCGAGGAGCCGGGCTCCTCGTCGCCGACCGCGGCTGCCGGGCTGAGCGCGGCGGCCGGCGCGTTCTCTGCCGAGGTCTCCGCGGTGACCGGGCTCTCGGCCACCGCCGGGGACTCGGCGGCGGTGGCGGACGGCGACGCCGATTCCGACGGGGAGGCGGAACCGAGCAGGGTGAAGGGGATCTCCCCCTCTATCGGGTGGCCGTCGGAGGAGACGACGCGATACGCGATGACGTAGTCACCCGGAGGGAGATCCTCCTTGACCTTCTGGGTCACCACCGCGCCGTCGAGGACGGGTTTGCCGTCCTGGTGGTTCTCGTCCCCGGAACGTACGACGACGTTCGGGAAGCGCACCGAGGCGGTGAACGTCAGCTTCACCTCCTCCAGGCTCTCGACCTTGGCGCCCTTGGCGGGGTCACTGCTCTTGAGCCGGTCATGGGCGAAGGCCGGCGAGGCGAAGGCCGTGCCGAGCACGAGGGCGGCGAGAAGCGCGAGGGCGACCGCGACAGGGGAAGTCTTCATGGCAACCCCAAGGCTACCCACGTGACCACGCGGTCTCGACCCCCCTGTCCGATCCGGCTTCGGCGCGGGTCCTCCGCCCCTCCTACAGCCCGACGCCGGCCAGCGCCCGCCGGTAGGCGTCGACGCTCCGGTCCGGCTCGTCGATACGTTCCAGGACCCGGGCCGCGGTCAGCCAGGCATGGGCGGTGAAGCGGGTCTCCGGCGCCTGCTCCAGGCACTCAGTCCCGGCGAGCAGTTCCTGCGAGGCCTGCTCCTGCAGGCCCAGCTCCGCCAGGGTCTCACCGTGCAGCAGGCGGGCCTCCGCCTGCATGACCTTCGGCATGCCGTCGAGCAGATCGCAGACGAAGCGCATGCGCTCCTCGGCCCGTTCGGGCTGGGCGAGCAGCAGCTCCGCCCGGACGAGGTTCATCGCGCAGCGCATCTTGTCTATCGAGCTGGCAGAGCTCTCCGCCAGTTCCTTCTCCACCTTCAACAGCACGTCACGCCAGGCCTCGGCCTCCATGGGCCGCACGATCAGCAGGACCTGGGCGTAGTCGCCGCGCAGCCGGGCCAGCCTTCGGGCGTCACCGTACTCGGACTGGATGGCCAGGGCACGCTCGGCCTGCGTGACCGCCTCGTCGGCGTGGCCGCTCTCGACCGCGACGATCGCGGCGCCCCAGTGCGCCAGGGTGAGCGCCTGCGGGCTGGCGAGGAGCTCGGCGGCGGCGATCATCTCGGCGGAGAAGTGACGCGCCCGGAGCAGGTCGCCGCGCTCGATGTAGGCCGCGAGCAGCTGGCCGCCCAACCGCATCAGGCCGTCCGTCCAGGCCGGCCGGACCGCGCCGGTGAGGATCTCCTCGGGGACCTGCACCGCCCGGGCCAGGTCCCCGCTCTCCCGGTAACAGCGCGAGAGCGCGACCGCGACCGCGACGTGACGCTCGGGGCTCAGGGCCGCCTCGTCACCCTCGCGCAGCCCGTTGAGCAGGACGATCGCCTGCTCCAGATCGCCGCAGGCCTCGGTCGAGAGGGCCAGGCCGTACTCGGCGTCCTGCCGCAGCTGGGGCAGGCCCGCCAGTCCGCTGTCGGCGAGGAGTTCGGCGTAACGGGTGCGAGCCTCGACGACCTCGCCGTTGTCCATGGCCAGCTGCGCGTAGCTGAGCGCGAGCTCGATCTCCTGCATCTGCTCGGCCGTGACACCATTGATCAAATATGTAAGGGAACAGTCGAGTTTTTCGGCCAGCAGCTCCAGCACCGCGGGGGTCGGAGTACGCTTGCCACTCTCGATGAGAGATACGTAACTGTCCGACAGTTCTGGATGGGCGAGCTGCGCCTGGGAAAAACCACGTTGCCGGCGGACGGTTTTGATGCGCTGCCCCACCAAGTCTTGACCAGTCACGTTACCCCTTGAAAGATATCATTTGAGCAGCAGAACCTACGACAGGAGTCTCCCCGTGCGCCGACGTCTTGCCTTGTCTGCCCTCGCCATGCTATTTACGGCTGCTTTTGCCGTCACTGGCAATGCTACGACCGCGAGTGCTGATTCGTCTGCCCCCCTGAAGGACACCGGTAAGTATTCTTTGCAGACGAGCGCCGCCCAGTCCCACCTGGGCTGGGGCTACCCGGACTGAGCGACGGCTCAGCCCGCCGTAAGGACAGGGAACGGAAAGAACCCCTCCCGCCCTCGTGGAGAGCTTCCAGCCGGCGAGCCACTCCACCCCGGCGGAGCCGGTGCGGCCCGCACCGGCGTGAGCGTGCAGGCCTCCGGCGTGCGCGCTCCGCGAGACGGGACCCGCGGGTAGCGGCGGAGCCGGGATCCAGAACCCTTCCGTGGAAGAGCGTCACCCTTCACGGAGGATCCCGGCCGCAGGCAACACCTACATATAGATCCCATTACATACGTATAGATTTTATTGCAGGTCACGGCTCGAACCGAGGGGGGCGACGGCGCCCACCCGCCCCCTCTCATCGGCCATGCCTTTCCGCCCGCCTTTCATCGCCGACCGGTCCGCGGGCCGGTCGGCTCGCGGAATTCGAGCCGACCGCCCATGCCGCCGACCGGCCCGCGGACTTGTCGGCTCACGGCCCCTTTGTCACCGGCCTCCGTGTCACCGACCGCGTCTCTCGACCCCCCGCTTTTGAACCAGCCATTACTCTAGAAATACATTGAACTAATCCGCTATCAAGTCAATGTCCTAAACCGGTCAGCCGGCTTCCCCGAAGAGGGAGCGGCCTGTCTGCTTCAGGCGGGGAAAAGCACCCCCGGGTGAGGCCGCGAGCGCGGCCCGGCCGAAGGAAGGTCACCGGACGGCCCGCCCTCGCCTCGCCCCCCGGATCCCGACCTCCTGCTCGGACCCGTGCGGCCCGCCCCCCGGGCATCTCTAGATGATCTCTAGGACCGCCTGCGACAGTCGGAGGGCGGGAATTCCAGAAAGATCCGGCGAGGACCACCGGCCGGGATTCTGTTGCTCCGGACCTCCGGTCTGAGAATCCCTTTCCTGGCGCCTCTCTCGTCATCGCGGACCGGAACGACAGGACGGAGGGACGATCGATGGACGCCCCTTCCTCGCGCGCGTACGACGGCGGATCCGGCACACGTGTCACACGCCTCCCCTTCCGCATCGCGAATCACCTCGGAAATCCATCGGAGTCCGATCCGAGGGCGGCGTCACCTGCCGGGAGGAACACGCGGGTGTTCGGTCAAGCGCAGTTCGCGGGGGGCACATGACCCATTCTTTCCTGCCCCCTCCTTCGGCAGAGGGGAGAGACCAGATACGCCCCGATATCAACGCCCTCTGCTCGTCCGCGAGGCGCAGCGTGGCCGTTCTCCTGCCCAATCCCAGAACCGGCGTCGCGTTTTCTCGCATCTTCAATTCGGCCGTCATTCCACCTGGCGTGCGGACGAGGGTCGTCGTCGACTCACCGTCCGGAGCGGCCGGTTTCCCCGAGTCGGTGGAACTGAGGGTCGATCCGCTGATCTCCGAGAGATTCCTGATGGTCGACGGCCGCGTCGCCATGACCGGCCACACCTCCCGGATGGCGGTGGTGCGCGCCCCCGCGCTGGTCACGTTGCTGGGAGAGCTGTTCGAGCGCGTCTGGTCACAGGCCGAGCCACGCCTCCGCGAGCGGGAGCCGCTCTCCTCGCTGACGGACCAGGAAAGGACCGTTCTAAGGATGTCCGCGGAGGGCCTGACGGACGAGGTGATCGCCCGCCATCTCGGCCTGACCTCCCGCACCGTACGCCGCCACATGGCCACCGCGATGGAGCGGTTCGGAGCGCAGAGCAGATTCCAGGCCGGGGTCCGCATCGCCAAGGCAGGGATCGTCTAGGCGATCAGCGGGAACTCCGCGCCGCGAACTTGTCAGATAAGGTCGTTCTCCTCGACTTCGCTGTGTCATGCCCAACCGCGTGTGGAGGCCTGGTGGACGAGACGGAAGCCATTACCACCACCGGCGCCGCGGAGGGACTCGGTGTCGACGTTCTGGGACCGGTGACCGGCCGGAGGGGTTCACTCGAACTCGATCTGGGAGAGCCCAGGCAGCAGGCCGTCCTCTGCATCCTGGCGATCAACGCGGGACAGCCGGTCACCAGGGACCGGCTGATCGACGGAGTATGGGGCGAGAGGCCGCCGAAGACGGCGGAACAGAGCGTCTACACATACGTGTCCAGGCTGAGACGGGCACTGGACCCGGACCGGGATCCGCGGAGACCTTCGAGGCCGCTGGTCTCCGTGCCGGGCGGATACTCGCTGCGGCTCGCGCCGGAGCAGGTGGACGCCCTGGTCTTCGAGCGCTGCCTTGACCTGGCCAGGAAGTCGCACGCGAAGGACTCGTACGAGACCGCCCTGCACTCCCTGAACAGGGCCTCGGAACTGTGGCGGGGCACGTGCCTGGGCGGGATTCCCGGCCCGTTCGCCGAGTTCGAGCGGCACAGGTTGAACGAACTACGCCTGACCTCGCTGGAGCTGCACGCGGACCTGCTGCTCCTGCTCCGGCGCCCCCAGGAGGCCGCGGCCCTGCTGGCCCCCCTGACCTGTGAGCACCCGCTGCGCGAAAGGCTCCGCGAGCTGCACATGGTCGCGCTCTACCGCTGCGGCCGGCAGGTGGAGGCGCTGAAGGTCTACCAGGAGATCCGGCACCTGCTGGCCGAGGAGTTCGGCATCCAGCCGCACGAGAGTCTCCGCAGGTGCCATGAGCTGATCCTGCGTGCCGATCCCCTGCTCGATCTGCCCTCGGCGACGCTCCCCGCGCTCCCGGAACGGGTTCCCCCGCTCCGGGAGCCCTCACATTCGCGGCACCGCGCCGCCGCCCGGGGGAAGGTGGCCCACCAGTTGCCGCGCGACCCCACCGACTTCGTCGGACGCGCGGAGGAACTCGTGCGGCTCAGAACGCTGCTCTCTCCCTGGGACGGCCGCCCGCCCCGGCATGTCGTCGCGATCACCGGGACACCCGGATCCGGCAAGTCGACCCTGGCGCTCCGGGCCGCGCACCTGGTCCGCGACCGTTTCCCCGACGGGCAGCTGTACGTGAACCTGCGCGGGGCGACGCCCGGCATGAGGCGGCTGGAACCGATCGAGGTGATCAGCAGGTTCCTGCGTGATCTCGGCATGTCCCCGCGCGACATTCCCGCCGACCTCGATGAGGCCGCCGCCCTGTGGCGTGGCGAACTCGACGGCCGCCAGATCCTCGTCGTGCTGGACGACGCCGCCGACCTGGCACAGATCCGTCCGCTGCTGTCGGTGCCGATGGGCAACACGATCCTGACGACCAGCCGGGAGAGCTTCACCCTGCTCGACGACTGTGTCCGTATGCCGATCTCCAGGATGCGGCGCGCCGAGTCCTCCACGATGCTCGCGAGGCTGATCGGGGAGGAGCGGGTCGCCGAGGACGTTCAGGCGACGGCGCGCCTGATCGACCTCTGCGGGGGCCTGCCACTGGCCGTCGGCATCGCGGGAGCCCGGCTGGCGAACCGGCCGCGCTGGGGCGTCGTCGACCTGGTGAACCGGCTGGAGGACGAGCGGGGGCGGCTGCGAGAGCTGGCGGCGGGCGATCTCGCGGTCCGGTCCAGCCTCGCGGTCAGTCACGACATGCTCGCCGGCAGCGACCACCACCTGGACCGGACGGCCGCCCGCGCGCTGCGCGCGCTCGGCGTACTGCAGACGGCCGATGTGACGGCACCTGTCGTCGGCGCCCTGCTGGACGTCCCCGCGGACACCGCGGAGCGCGCGATGGAACGACTGGTCGACGCGCACCTGCTGGAGGAGGACGAGCCGGGAAGGTACCGGCCGCACGACCTGATCCGGCTGTTCGCAGGCGAGCAGGTCGCCCGCGAGGAGACGGAGACGGATCGCGACGCCATGCTGGACCGGGCGCTGAGCTTCTATGTCGGGACCACCCGGCTGGCCGTGAAGCTGGCCCGCTACCCTCGCGCGGAGTCGGCGGACGTCGATCTCGGTGCCGGCCCTCTTCCGCTCGGCTCCTACCAGGAGGCCCACGAGTGGCTGAACCGGGAACAGGCCAATCTCCTGTCCGCCGCCTTCCAGGCGATGTCCGCTCCCCGGGAGCGGACCTCGCGTCTCGGTGTCGCCCTGGTCTTCGCGCTCTTCTGGCACCTCCACCACGCCGGCCTTCCCGCTCGCCTCCTCACGATCAGCCGGCGGACCCTCGCGGCCGGGCAGCGGCTGGAGGATCACCGGCTGGAGGCGGGGGCGCACAGCCTCGTGGGCCTCGCGCTGAACATGGTCGGCCGTCTCGAAGAGGCCCTGCACCACTTCCGGCAGCACCTGATCCTGTGCCGCCGGCTCTCCGAGCGGCACGGTGAGCAGAAGGCGCTGGGCAATCTCGCCATGAACTATCTCGAACTCGGCTGCTACGAGAAGTGCATCGGCTGCGCCGAGAAACAGCGGGAGGTCGCGGACGCGATCGGGCACAGGTCAGGTGAGCACTACGCGCTCACCATGATCGGTTCTGGGTACCACGGCCTGCGCCGGTTCGAGCAGGCACTGGCCATGCTGGACGAGGCCCTGTTCAAGTGCCGCAGGGACGGCAACCTGTATCAGGAGACGGCCGTGCACGAGAGACTGGGCGGCGTTCACCTCGACCTGGGGGACGCCGCGGCGGCCAGGGCCTCCTTCGAGGCCGGCCTCGACTGCGCGCGCGCCGCGCAGGTGGTCGTCGCCGAACCGTACCTGCTGCTCGGCCTGGCCCGCTCCCTGCTGCTCCTCGGCGAGACCGAGCAGGCTGTGACCCACCTGGGGCGTTCCATCGCGTCCGCCAGGGCGACGGGGAACGACGAGGTGGAGAGGAAGGCGTCGGCGGAGCGGGCGGCCATCGGGGCCGTCCGCGAGAAACCGTCCACCTCCCCGGGCCGGATGATGGCCCTCTGAGGACCGCCGGCCCGGTGGGCCGATCACGCGCACCTGCCGGGCACAACCGTAAGAGTCGCTAACGACCGCCTCCCGCGTTCCCCCGTGTCTGCCATGTCCGGCCCCGTGCCAGGCTGATGTACTACCGGAGTGAGCGGCATCGAAACGCGGCAGAGCCTGGGCATCGGCGAGAGCGTCCTGCGTCCCGACGGGACGCTGAAGGTCACGGGCGAGTTCGCCTACTCCTCCGACCTGTATCTGGCGGACATGATCTGGGGGGTCACCCTGCGCAGTCCGCACCCGTCGGCGTGGATCCGCTCGATCGACGTCGGCCCCGCGCTGGCCATGCCCGGCGTGTACGCGGTGCTCACCCACGAGGACGTGCCCGGCGAGAAGTTCTACGGACTGGAGCACAGGGACCAGCCGGTGCTCGCCGTCGACCAGGTCCGCTACCAGGGCGAGCCGGTCGCGCTGGTCGCCGCCGACCACCCCGAGCGCGCCAGGCGGGCGGCCGCGGCCGTCGTCGTGGAGTACGAGGTCCGCGAGGCCGTCACCGACCCACGCCGGGCCGCCTTCGACGCCTCCTGCCCCGCCGTCCAGGACGGGGGCAACGTGCTGCGCCACCAGCCGATCCGGGTCGGTTCGGTGTTCGAGGCCCCCGTGGTCGTCACCGGCGAGTACGAGGTCGGCATGCAGGACCAGGCCTTCCTCGGCCCGGAGTCCGGGCTGGCCGTGCCCGCCGAGGACGGCGGGGTGGACCTGTACATCGCCACCCAGTGGCTGCACGCCGACCAGAGGCAGATCGCGCCGTGCCTGGGACTGCCCGAGGAGAAGGTGCGGCTCTCGCTGGCCGGGGTGGGCGGCGCGTTCGGCGCCCGTGAGGATCTGTCCATGCAGGTCCACGCGTGCATGCTGGCCCTACGCACGGGCCGTCCCGTGAAGATCGTCTACAACCGCGAGGAGTCCTTCTACGGCCACGTCCACCGGCACCCGGCCCGGATGCGCTATGAGCACGGTGCCACCCGCGAGGGCAGGCTGCTGTACGTCAAAGCGGAGATCCTGCTGGACGGCGGCGCCTACTGCTCCACCTCCCCGGCCGTGGTCGGCAACGCGGCCTCGCTGGGGGTCGGCCCCTACGAGGTGGACAACGTGTGGATCGACGCCTACGGCGTCTACACCAACAACCCGCCCTGCGGGGCGATGCGCGGTTTCGGCGCGGTGCAGGCCTGCTACGCCTACGAGTCGCAGATGGACAGGCTGGCCGAGGCGTGCGGGATCTCCCCCGTCGAGGTCAGGATCCGCAACGCGGTCTCCGAGGGGTCGAGGCTGGCCACCGGGCAGGTGATCGACTCACCCGCGCCGCTGGCCGAGATGCTCGCCGAACTCGCCGCGATGCCGCTGCCCGCCACCCCCACCGCCTCGGAGGACGCCTCGGACGACGCGGGCGGGGCGGACCTGCTGAACATGCCGGGCGGCATCTCACAGACCACCCACGGCGAGGGCGTGCGGCGCGGGGTCGGCTACGGCGTGGGTATCAAGAACATCTGCTTCTCCGAGGGCTTCGACGACCACTCGACCGCCAGGGTACGGGTGGAGCTGATCGGCGGGGAACCGCACGTCCTGGTGCACACGGCCGCGGCCGAGGTGGGACAGGGTCTGCTGATGGTCCAGGAGCAGATCGCCAGGACCGAACTGGAGATCGACACGGTGACGGTCGCGCGGGCGGACACCTCCGTCGGGTCGGCCGGGTCCTCGTCGGCGTCCCGCCAGTCCTACGTCACCGGCGGCGCGGTCAGGGCGGCCTGCCAGGCCGTGCGGGAGCGGCTGGACAAGCTGCGGGCCGACGGATCGTCGCTGGTACGGGCCCTGGAGGTGGCCGGGGCCGTGGAGGAGACCAGGGAGTACCGGCACCGGCCCACCTTCCCGCTGGACCCCCTCACCGGGCAGGGCGACTCCCACACCCAGCTCGCGCTGTGCGTGCACCGCGCGGTCGTGGACGTGGACGTGGAACTCGGCCTGGTCAAGGTGGTGGAGCTGGCCGCGGTCCAGGACGTGGGCCGGATCATGAACCCGCTGGCGCTGGAGGGCCAGATCCACGGCGGTTCCGCCCAGGGGCTGGGGCTGGCGCTCATGGAGGAGATCCAGGTCCAGGACGGGGTGGTGCGAAACCCCTCGTTCACCGACTACCTGATCCCCACCATCCTCGACATGCCGCCGATGCGGGTGTCGATCATGGAGAACCCGGACCCGCACGCCCCCTACGGCCTGCGCGGCGCGGGCGAGCCCCCCACCCTCTCGGCCACCCCCGCGGTGGCCGCCGCCGTACGGGCCGCGACCGGCCTGCCGCTGCCCCGGGTGCCCATTCGCCCCCATGACATCGCTTTGAACGGGTAGGAACCGCTCATCCCCTCCGCCTCCGGAGGGGAGACCATGGATCGCTTCTTCGAGCTCTCGGCCAGGGGGACGACGGTCGGCCGCGAGGTCCGGGGTGGGATAACCACCTTCATGGCGATGGCGTACGTCATCCTGCTGAACCCGATCATCCTGGGCGGGGCGACGGACGTCACGGGGGCCAAGCTGTCGACCCATCAGCTGACCACGTCGACGATCCTCGCGGCGGCGGTGAGCACGCTGCTCATGGGAGTGATCGGCAACGCGCCGCTCGGGGTCGCGACCGGACTCGGGCTGAACGCGGTGGTCGCCTACCAGGCCGCACCGCACATGACGTGGGCCCAGGCGATGGGGCTGGTCGTGCTGGAGGGGCTGGTGATCGTGCTGCTGGCCGTGTCCGGGTTGCGGCAGCTCATCATGAACTCCATCCCGCTGGCACTGAAACACGCGATCAGCGTGGGTATCGGGATGTTCATCACGCTGATCGGGCTGGTGGACGCGGGTTTCGTCGGCAGGGGTACGGGATCGCCGGTCCAGCTCGGCACCACCGGGCGCCTGACGGGCTGGCCGGTGGCGCTGTTCTGCCTGGGGCTGCTGGTGGTGATCGCCCTTTTCGTGCGCAAGGTCCAGGGCGCCATCCTGATCGGCATCGTGATCACCGCTGTGCTCGCCGTCGTGGTCAACACCTTCACCACGGTCCCGCCGGAGCTCTGGGGTGTGGTGATCCCCCGGATGCCGGAAGCGGTGGTCGGGGCACCCGACTTCGGACTGGTCGGCCAGGTGGACCTGTTCGGCGGATTCGCCCGCGCCGGTGCGCTGACCGCCACCATCGTGCTGTTCACGCTCGTACTGTCGGGGTTCTTCGACGCGATGGGCACCATCATCGGGGTGAGCGACGAGGCGGGCCTGGTGGACGAGCAGGGCCGGGTGCCCCGGCTGGGGGCGATCCTCACCGTGGACGGCGTGTCCGCGGCGATCGGGGGTCTCACGAGCTCCTCGGCGAACACGGTGTTCGTGGAGTCGGCGGCCGGGGTCGGGGAGGGAGCCAGGACCGGCCTGGCGGCCGTCGTCACCGGCGCCCTGTTCTCGCTCACCCTGCTCTTCACACCGCTCGCCACCGTCGTCCCCGCCGCCGCGGCGGCGCCCGCGCTGGTCCTGGTGGGCGCGCTGATGATGACCCAGGTCAGGAACGTGCCCTGGGAGGACCTGGCCATCGCGATCCCGGCGTTCCTGACGATCGTGCTGATGCCGTTCACCTACAGCATCACCAACGGGGTGGGCGCGGGCGTGATCTCCTACACCGTCATCCAGGCGGCCCTCGGCCGGGCCGGGAGGATCCCGTGGCTGCTCTGGGTGGTCAGCCTGATCTTCGCGATCTACTTCGGCGTCGACGGCATCGGGACGCTGTTCTTCTGAGCCGGTCCGGATCGCACGGGGTCGCGCTCAGGACCTGTCGTTCAGCTCGCAGGCGATACCGTTCTTGTTCCCGTCGATGTACCAGTCGTACTCCTGGTGGATCCCCTTGTGGTAGGGGCCGTATCCGTTGTCGTTCGCCTCCTTGCAGGTGGCGTACCTGGGGTCGAGGTCTCCGTCGCCCGACGTGGCCGGAGAGGTGTTCCGGGTGGCGGGGTTGGTCCCTGCCCCATCGGTCCCTGTTCCGTTGGTCCCTGTTCCGTTGGTCCCTGTTCCGTCGGTCCCCGGCGGGTTCGTCGCGGTCGTGTCCGGGACGCCGTTGTTCGACGGGTTCACCGGCTGGTCGGGCTGCGGGTTCGTGGACGGATCGGCCGGCGGGGTGAAGACCGAGGTGTCGTTCGGCTGGGGGTCGGTGGTCGGCTCGGTGCCGATGCCGCTTGAGCCGAGCAGCCGGACGACCATCGCGTCCGCCTGTTCCTTGGTGAAGGAGCCGGCGATGCTCAGGCTGTCGGCGGTGATCGCCTGGGCGACCCGGGGGGCCGCCACCACCTTCTCCCCCACCACGATCGCGATCTGCTGCCTGACCGGGTCGTCCTCCTTGACCACCTCCTCGGTCAGGTCGGTGATCTGCTCGCGGAAGGTGGGCGCGAAAGCGATCCTGACCGAGTAGGTGCCGTTCTTCTCCTGGATCGCCTCGATCTTCCGCACGGCGTTCACGGTGACCCCGGCGGCGACCGAGTAGCAGTTCTGCCCGAGGTCGTCGGGGTAGGTCTCCGGAAGCGTGCAGGCTCCGGCCTTCGCCTCGGTCACCGGGGCGAAGTGGATGGGAACCACCAGCCTGCTGGGCGGCTTGGCGCCGAGCGGCATGTCGGGGTTGCGGGTCATGAGCACCGCGATGGTGCCGAGCACGCCGGTGATCAGCACGACGACGACCAGGGTGGACACCAGGATCGCGGTCGTGACCCGGCTCGCCTGGGGCACCCCCGGCGCCCCGCTCGGCGGCAACCCCCCGCCCTGCCTGCCGCCGGGGGCCGGCACGCCCGCTCCCGGGGCCCCCGCTGCGGGCACGCCCACTCCCGGAGCACCCGGCCCCGGAACACCCGGCCCCTGGCCGCCTGGCCCCTGGCCGGCAGCCCCGTGACCAGCCTGTCCCTGCGCATCCGGACCCTGCCCGCCCTGACCCTGCCCGCCCTGACCTGGGCCGGCGAACCTCGGGTCACCGGGGTCCTGACCACCGGGCCCCGGGCCTTCGGAGCCGGGATCGCCGGACCTTGGATCGGCGGGACCAAAACCGGCGGGGCCGGAACCACCCCGATCGGGGCCGTCGGGCCTCGGTTCACCGGGAGTCCCGGTGCCCGGTTCCCGGGGGCCGCGGGCGTGGCGTCCGGCTGAGGCGCCGGGACGCTCGGGCGGCGTGAAGGCGTCGTAGGAGGACGAGGGTCCCCATGACGCGCCGGCGGGCTCGTCAGCCCCTGCTGGAGGTCCCTGCGGTACGGGCGGCCCACCCGGCCCCGCGTGCATCCCCATCGTCATATCCCCGTATTCCTCGCATCTGTTCGCGGCGAGCCTATCGATCAGCACCGGAAGCCGGTAACCCCGCAAGTCAGGACGGATACCGACCGGCCGGGCGTCGGCGAACCGCTGACGGTATGCCACCGGCGCCGCCCCTTTCCTGCCACCTTGCGCGTGATTACTCACTTTCGGGGAACGCACGTGAGGAAGAGGACACGTGCCCACCCTGGAGGAGCCGTGAAGATCTCTGTTCCCCGCGAGGTCAAGAATCGCGAGTACCGTGTGGCCCTGACTCCCGCCGGAGCCCATGAGCTCGTCCGGCACGGCCACGAGGTCTTCGTCGAGAAGGACGCCGGGGTGGGGTCCGCCATTCCCGACGCCGACTTCCGACGCGCGGGCGCGACCATCCTGGACTCCGCGGACGACGTGTGGGCGGAGGGCGACCTGGTCCTGAAGGTCAAGGAGCCCGTCGCCGAGGAGTACCACCGGATGCGCAAGGGCCAGGTGCTCTTCACCTACCTGCACCTGGCCGCGTCGCCGGCCTGCACCCGGGCCATGCTCGAATCGGGGATCACCGGCATCGCCTACGAGACGGTGCAGAAAGCGGACGGCTCCCTGCCTCTGCTGGCCCCCATGTCGGAGGTGGCCGGACGGCTCGCCCCGCAGGTGGGCGCCTATCACCTGATGCGCCAGGGCGGCGGGCGAGGCGTGCTGATGGGCGGGGTGTCCGGGGTGCACGCGGCCGGCGTGGTCGTGATCGGTGCCGGGGTCGCCGGTATGAACGCCGCGGTCATCGCGCTGGGCATGCAGGCGGAGGTGCTGCTGCTGGACCGCGACATCGACCGGCTCCGCCAGGCGGACATGATCTACAGGGGTCACTGCAGGACCGTCGCCTCCACCGCGTACGAGATCGAACGGGCGGTGCTGGACGCGGATCTGGTCATCGGCGCGGTGCTGGTCGCGGGCGCGAGAACCCCCAAGCTGGTCGACAACGACCTGGTCTCGCGGATGAGGCCCGGTTCGGTCCTGGTGGACATCTCCATCGACCAGGGCGGCTGCTTCGAGGACTCCCGGCCCACCACCCATGACGATCCGACCTACCGGGTGCACGACTCGGTGTTCTACTGCGTGGCCAACATGCCGGGCGCGGTCCCGCACACCTCGACGTACGCCCTGACCAACGTGACGGTCCCCTACGCCCTCGCGATCGCCGAACTGGGCTGGCGGGGAGCCCTCCGGGACGACCCCGCGCTGGCACGGGGCCTGAACACACACGAGGGGCACCTGACCAACCGGCCCGTGGCCGAGGCTCACGGGCTGGAGGCGGTGCCCCTGGAGTGGGCGTTGCGGGCCTAGCGGGGACCGAGCCGGACCAAGGACCCGGTCAGGACGCCGGGGTGGCGCTGGGTGCCGGAGTGTGCGTGGCCGGGGCGTCGGTGGCCGGGGCGCCGCTCTGGTCGGGCGCCGCGGACGGCGCGGTCTCCGGGATGGGCGCCTCGGCGGTGGTGGTGCCCACGGCTCCGCTGCAGGACGCGCCGAGCTCGGGGGTGTCCGGGCCGTTCTTGTACTTGGTGATGAACTTGGGCAGCCGCGGGTCCTCCGCGCTGTCCAGCTTGAGCTGCTTGTTCCAGGAGCTGGCCACGACCTTGGTGGGCAGCCCCGGGTACGGGCTCAGCAGCATGTAGTCCTTGGACGCCAGCTCCTTGAGCCTGTCCAGCTCGGCCTTGGGCAGGTCGGGCCGGTAGGTGATCCACACGGCGCCGTGCTCCATGGAGTGGACGGCGTTCTCGTTGTTGATCGGCTGGTCGTAGATGCCGCAGTTCTGCCAGGACGGGTGGTGCTCGCCGCCGAGCGGCGGATTCTCCTTGTACGTCACCTTGGTCTGGGTGTGCTGGCTGCCGACGTACTTCGCGCTGACAACGCTGTCCAGCGAGGTCGTGGCCCGCTCGTTGACCATGTAGAAGGCGACGAGCCCGACGAGCAGAACGATGACGAGGCCTCCGGCACCCCACATCAGGAAGGCCGTTCTACGCTCCTTGCGTTGCTGCTCCGCACGCATCCGGGCAAGGTGCTCCCGCCTCGCCTGCGCCTTTTCCTTGGTCATCAACCCTCCAGCCAGCAAACAACTCCGGTCACCCTATGCCCTACCGGCGTATGTGGAGAATAAAGGGCTCATAACACGTGATAGAGCGACGATTCGCAGCAGTGGGTACGCTGGGCAGGCAATGGAGACTCCGGTGAAAGACAGTGCGAAGTCCAGGCGCGGCGTGGCGCTCGGCGTCCTGCTCGGCTGCCTGGTCGTGGCGGTCACGCTGCTGTTCGTCGTGGGCAGGACGGCATCCCCGACCGACGCCTCACCAGAGGCGGGATTCGCCCGCGACATGTCGGTCCACCATGCCCAGGCCGTCGAGATGTCCTTCATCGCCAGGGACGGGAGCGAGGACGAGGCGCTCCGGCAGCTGGCCTACGACATCATCGTCACCCAGACGGCCCAGCGCGGCATCTTCATGGGCTGGCTGCAGCAGTGGGGGTTGAACCAGTCGACGGAGCGGCCGGTCATGGCGTGGATGTCCGGTCACGGCGGCCACTCTGTAACGCCGGGCGCCTCCGCCGCGATGCCCGGTATGGCCGGCGACGACGAGCTCAAAAGGCTCCGGGAGGCCACAGGCAAGGACCAGGAGATCCTCTTCCTGCAGCTCATGATCCGCCATCACGAGGGCGGCGTGCAGATGGGCCGGGGGCTGCTGAAACTGTCCGACCGCGACGAGGTGGCCACCATGGCGCAGCACATCGTCGACGGCCAGACAGGCGAGATCGAATTGATGACCGACATGTTGCGGCAGCGCGGCGCCCAGCGGCTGCCTTCCATCCTTTAATAGCGTCGGCGCGTCCCTGTGTGGCCGGTCTCCGGCCAGGGCAACATGGAGTCAACCTGGCCGGAGGAAAGAGAATGGTGAACGACGAGCCGGAGAACCGCCTGGAGGTGAGCATCTCCGCCGAGGTAGAAATGGGGCAGTACGCCAATTTCGCCTCCGTGTGGCACACCCAGGATGGGTTCGTCCTGGACTTCGCGGTGATCACCAGGCCGCCCCAACTGGCCAACGACCCCTCCTCGGGGCATCACTTCGTGAGTGTGCCGACCCGGATCGTCAGCCGGATCCGCATCCCTCCGAGCCAGGTCTTCGAGCTGATGAAGGCCCTCGAACAGCAGTTGACCGCGTACGAGCACGAGACGGGCCAGAAGAACTGAGTCCGGCCCGCCGGTGTGGCGGATCCGGTCCACCGCGCCCCGGGCGCGGGAAGCCCCGCCCGCCGGGCCCCGGGACGCGGCCGAACCCGGCAGGTGAGACCCGGTTTCAGGCCGCCTTCATGGCAGGCCGATGGCCTGCCGGGCCTCGGCCAGCAGGCCGGCGGTGCGCCGGGTGGCCAGCGCCGCCCCGTCCGACAGGAGCCGCGACAGCTCGGCCTGGTCCGCCGAGAGCTCGGCGTAGCGCTCCTGGACGGGCCGCAGCCGCTCCACCACCGCCTCGGCCACATCCCGCTTGAGCGCGCCGTACGACCCGTAGGAGAACGACTCGACCGGCCGGTCCGAGCAGGCGGCGAGCAGGGCGAGCAGGTTGGAGACGCCGGGCTTGCCCACCGGGTCGTGGCGGACCTCGGTGCCGGAGTCGGTCACCGCCCGCATGACCTTGCGCCGGATGTCGTCGGGCCGGTCGAGCAGATAGACGGTTCCCGCAGCCGAGCCATCCGACTTGCCCATCTTCGAGGTGGGATCGCTCAGGTCCATGATCCTGGCGGCGACCCGCGGGTGCACCGCCTCGGGCACCGTGAAGACCTCGCCGTACAGCCGGTTGAACCGCAGGGCCAGGTCCCTGGTCAGTTCCACGTGCTGGCGCTGGTCCTCCCCCACGGGCACGACGTCCACCCGGTGCAGCAGGATGTCGGCGGCCATCAGCGCGGGGTAGGTGAGCAGTGAGAGCCGCACCTCCTCCTGCGCGGCCGACTTCTCCTTGAACTGGATCATCCGCCGCATCTCGCCGTAGTGGGCGGTGCTCTCCAGCAGGTAGGCCAGTTCGGTGTGCGCGGGCACCTGGGACTGGATGTAGAGGAGAGAGCGATCAAGGCCGCAGGCGAGCAGCAGGGTCGCCGCCTCGCGGGTGTTCGCGCGGAGCCGCTCCGGGTCGTGCTTGATCGTCAGGGCGTGCAGGTCCGCGACGGCGTAGACGCAGTCGGCCTCGTCCTGGAGCCGTACCGCGGGCACGATCGCGCCCAGCAGGTTGCCCAGCGTGAGGTGGCCGGTCGGTTTGAAGGCGGTGAAGACGCGCTTTGTCATGGTCACTCCTTGTGGAAGGGAGGACCGCCGAGCACCGGCCGTACGGGAGAACGAGAACGACCGCCGGTGAACGGCGGCCGTTTCTGTGCGCAGTCGGGACTGGCTAGCGGATCCGCCTCTCAGCGGCCCGCCACAGACCCAGACTGTGCTTGCTCATACCCGGGAGTATAGGCGCTCCCTCGGATCCCCGACCACCGCGGTCAGGCGGTGCCCACCTCCTGCGCCACCGCGGCGGCGAACGCGTCCACGTCGGCCTCGGTGGTGTCGAACGCGGTCATCCAGCGCACCTCGCCGGTGGCCTCGTTCCAGGTGTAGAACCGGAATCGCTTCTGCAGGCGCTCGGTCACGTCCCCGGGCAGGATCGCGAAGACCGCGTTGGCCTGCACCGGACGCGGGATCTCCACGCCGGGCACGTCCCGCACCGCCTCGGCGAGCCGCCGGGCCATCGCGTTGGCGTTGCGGGCGTTGCGCAGCCACAGGTCGCCCGCGAGCAGCGCCTCGAACTGCGCCGAGACGAACCGCATCTTGGAGGCGAGCTGCATGGCGCTCTTGCGCAGGTAGCGCAGGCCGCGGACGGCGTCGGGGTTGAGCACCACGATCGCCTCGCCGAACATCAGGCCGGCCTTGGTACCGCCGAAGGAGAGCACGTCCACGCCCACGTCGGTGGTGAACGCGCGCAGCGGCACGTCCAGCGCGGCGGCGGCGTTGGTGGCGCGGGCGCCGTCCAGGTGGACGACCATGCCGAGATCATGGGCGTGGTCGCAGATCGCCCTGATCTCCTCCGGCGTGTAGAGCGTGCCCAGCTCGGTGGTCTGCGTGATCGACACGACCCTGGGCTGGGCCCGGTGCTCGTCGCCGAAGCCCCACGCCTGCCTGTCGATCAGCTCGGGCGTGAGCTTGCCGTCGGGGGTGGCGACCGGCAGCAGCTTGAGCCCCGCCGACCGCTCGGGGGCGCCGCCCTCGTCGGTGTGGATGTGCGCCGACTCCGCGCAGACCACCGCCTCCCAGTGGGCGGTCATCGAGCGGAGCGCGACCACGTTGGCACCGGTGCCGTTGAACATCGGCCAGGCCTCGGCCGTGGGACCGAAGTGCCTCTTGAAGATCTCCTGCAGCGCCTCGGTGTAGACGTCGTCGCCGTACGCGGTCTGGTGTCCCCCGTTGGCGAGCGCGATCGCCTGGAGGATCTCCGGGTGCACCCCGGCGTAGTTGTCGCTGGCGAAGCCCTTCACCAGCGGGTCGTGCCTGCGGATGGCGTCCGTCACGTGCTGTTTCCCCTTGCTCGGCGCCCGGGCGCCGTCGTACTTCTTCCTGGCCGCGGTACGGGTCACCTCTCGGTGAGGTCGATCCGGGTGCCGTTGGCGTCGGTCTCCCAGAGCCTGTCGACCGCCTCGGCGAGGTCGTCGACGTCGGTGAAGCCGGGGAACCTCCGCTCCGGGGCGGCCGCGCGCATGCCGTCGTGCACGAGCGCCTTGACCACCAGGATGTTCGCGGTGGAGGCGGTGTCCTTCAGCGCGTCGGCGAAGGCCAGGGTCCACGCCTCGGCGGCGGCCTTGGCGGTGCCGTACACCGCGTCGCCCTGGCCCGGGCGGGCGGCCGTCTTGGCCGAGACGATGGCGAACCGGCCGCGCTCACTGGCCTTGAGCAGCGGCTCGAAGGCGAGTGTGACGTGCTGCAGGGTGCGGATCAGCAGGTCGTGCAGGAGCGCCCAGTCCTCCAGCGACGTCTCGGCGAAGGTCTTGGACCCGCGCCAGCCGCCGACCAGGTGCACGATCCCGTCCACGCGGCCGTGTTCGGCCGCCACCTCCCGTGCCAGCCCCTTGACCGCGTCGAAATCGAGCAGGTCGACCGCCAGGGTTCCGTCGGCACCGCTCTTGTCGACGCCGATCACCGTGTGCCCCTGGCCGGTGAACCTGCGGACGACGGCCTGACCGGCGGGACCGGCCGCGCCGGTGACAAGGATGATCATGCTCGGATGCCCTTCGTGGAGTCGATGACATCGGTGAGCTTACGGCGCAGGGCCTCGTAGAACATGCTCAGCGGGAACTCGTCGGGCAGCACCGCGTCGACCACGGCCTTGGGGAACCCCTCAACGGGGAGGGCCTCCACCCCCCGGGCCCAGACCGAGGCGGGGTGCGGCTCGACGTAGGCGGCGACCAGCTGGTGGGCGGCCAGCCAGTGGGCCAGCTTGGAGCGGTCGATGCCGTCCCGGTAGAGCTTCTCCACCTCGCTTCGCAGATCGGCCACGCCGTCGGCGAGCCGGTCCCAGTCGACGCTCAGCCGGTTGTCGGTCCACCTGACGATGTCGTTGCGGTGTAGGTAGGCGAAGAGCAGCTGCCCGCCCAGGCCGTCGTAGTTGCGGACCCGGTCACCGGTGATCGGGAAGCGGAACAGCCGGTCGAAGAGCACCGCGAGCTGGACGTAGCGGGCGTGCGGCACGCCCTCCTGCTCCAGCTTCACCGCCTCGCCGAACGCGGTCAGGTCACAGCGCAGCTCCTCCAGGGAGTACAGCCAGTACGGCATCCGCTGCTTGATCATGAACGGGTCGAACGGCAGGTCGCCGTGGCTGTGCGTGCGGTCGTGGATCAGGTCCCAGAGCACGAAGGTGTCCTGGGCCAGCTCCTGGGAGGCGATCAGCCTGGCCGCGTCCGGCGGCAGCGCCAGCTTGAGCGTGTCCGCCGCCGCCCCGCTCACCGCGCGGAACCTGGCTGCCTCGCGGTCGGCGAAGATGCCGCCCCAGGTGAAGCGGGCCGGGGTCTTCCTGACCGCGACGGTCTCCGGGAAGAGCACCGCGGAGTTGGTGTCGTAGCCGGAGGTGAAGTCCTCGAAGGCGATCGGCACGAACATCGGGTTGTCGTAGCGGGTCCGCTCCAGCTCGGCCAGCCAATCCGGCCAGATCGTCCGGATCCACACGGCCTCGATGAGCCGGGAGGTGCTGCCGTTCTGGGTGTACATCGGGAAGAGCACGAGGTGCTCCAGACCGTCCACCCGCTGGGCGTCGGGGTGGAAGGCGTCCAGCGAGTCGAGGAAGTCCGGCACGCCCAGGCCCTGGTCCGCCCACTTGCGCAGGTCGGCGACCACGGCTGCCAGGTAGTCGGCGTCGTGCGGGAAGCGCGGCGCGAGCCGCTCGACCTGCCCGGCGATCTCGGCGACCAGCTCGGCGGCCCTGGCCTGGTCCCCCTCCACCGAGCCGTCCTTGGCCTGCATCGGCCGCAGTTCCTCGATCGACCGCTTCAGGTCCTCGAAAAGGGCGCGGGCCTCGGACTCCCTGGTCGCGGCCGGGTCGGGGACGCGGGCGACCCAGGTGACGAGGTTGCCCCAGAGCGCGGCGTGGTCGTGGTCGCCGATCGAGTCGTCGCCGAACAGGTCGGAGTCGGCGACGACCACCACGCGGCCCTCGCCGTGCCGCAGGGCCACCGCCAGCGGGCGGCCCGCGGGGGTCGCGGTGGGCGAGGTCTCGAACAGCACCGCCGCGTCCTCGGGGGCGGTGAGCACCCCGGCCCGGTAGAAGCAGGCGCTCCGCACCCCGGCCAGCAGGTCCTGGCCCGCGACGTCGACCTTTCGCGCGGTGCCCATGACCCAGGCGGCCACGCCGTTGTGGGCGCTTCGCGGGTCGTGGACGAGGGTGTGCTCGACCCCGACGCCGAAGCGCGCGAGCAGCTCGGTGAGATTGCTGCCGTACTTCTCCTGCTCGTACTCGGCCAGCACGACCAGCCCGCCGCCGCCCGCGACGTACTCCTCGATCGCGTCCAGCTCCTCGACCGGCAGGATCGGGCTGCCCAGCCCGGTGGTCCGCTCCCAGCGCCCGTCCGCGGGGTGCGCGATCACCAGCACGTCCCGCGCGCTCAGCAGGGCCGGGGTGAGCGGCCCCTCGGTGTGCGCGTCCACGGTGTGCCCCAGCCGACGCAGCAGCTCGGCGGCGCGCACGTAGCCGCTGTCGTCGGGGTGGCCGGGATTCATCGTCTCGGCCACGTCCCGCCGGATGGTCCACGACTCGCTGTGAGCCTCGTCGAACAGTACCCGCGGAAGAGCCGCCACGATAAATCCTCCTTCAAGCAAGAGCTAGCAACGGAAAATATACACAATCCATCCCATTTTTGGCACATCCCTTACGTGGCGACCTTTCTGGAAGATCGACACCTCGCGGGACGGCGTCAGGCCAGTGCCAGCGCCCATTGCGGCGGGGTGCGCGCGGGCCGGTAGTCCTCGTCAAGGCGGACCTCACGGCCGTGGACGATCGCCCAGCACTCCAGCTCGTGCAGCCAGAGCCTGTGCAGGTGCGCGCGGGCCACCACCTCCTCCATGAACACGTACGCGACTCCGGCGATCGGCGGGTCACCGGAGCCTTCGAGTACGGCCAGGCGGGCGTCGCGCATCTCGGCGTCGTGCACGGCGCGACCGCGCACGACGATCCGCAGGGTCCGCGTGTCGACGTCGTACCGGCCGCGCAACCTCGACCGCAGGTGGCGCCGTGCCACGCCGGGCGGCGGCGACAGGTAGCCGATCCCCGCCGTGAGAAGTTCGTGTCCCGGCCAGGCCTGCCGCCGCGCGGTCTCGGAGTCGGCGGCCAGGTCGTGGAACTGCACCAGCGTGATGTCCCCACGGGTGAGGAGCCGCCACGGGCCGTACTCCAGCCACCGCCCCGACAGCAGGCGGTCATGGCCTTTCCCCCGGAACGCACACGCCCACCCGTGGCCGTAGTGGAGATCGGCGAAGCCGCCGTTGCCGGTCCACTGATGGACGCCTCCGATGGAGGCCACGGCGAAGGGCAGCACCTCCAGAACCTCCAGCAGCGACTCCGCGGTCCAGTCGCCGTCACGCCCCGCCTTCACGATGGCGTTACCGATGTTGAAGGCGAAGGGCTCGCCGTCACCGTTCCACCCGACGGCGCTCTCCGCCCCTTTCTCCTGGCGGGCGGCGAAGCGCTCCAACCAGTCCGCACCGGGCACCTCGTCCGCGAAGCCCACGGAGAACTTCGCGTCGGGCGGCCGCCCCGGCCCGAACACGCCCACGACGGCCCGCGCCAACGCGGACAGATCCGGCCCGTCGAGCCCCAGCAACAACCTCATGTCCACGCGTCCCGCCCCGCTCGTCCCCGATGATCACTCCTACGGGGCGGACGCTAGGAAGCCGCCCTTGCGAGCCACTGGGAGCCGGGTTGGGGCCGGCGATCGTCGTGATCAGCGCCGTGGCGGGCGGGGCCTTCGACACCTGATCCGCACAGGTCCGGCTAGAGACACATGACAGGCAGGCCCCCGCATCTGGATGCGAGGGCCTGACGTGTTGCGGAGCGTCGTGGAGCTAGACGGTGTCGTCGGTGCGGACCCAGCGGGTGAACGCCGCCCACTCGGCCGGGGTGAACACCAACGCCGGACCCGACCGATCCTTACTGTCACGGACACCGACCCGGCCACCGGACAGCTTCGCGACCTCCACACATTCACCGCCATTGGGACCGGAGAACGGCGACTTCACCCAGACGGCCTCGTTCAGTTCCTGATCCATTGCTCCCTCATCTTTCCGATTAGCTCCAGTGACATGCTCTGGGGGAGGGCTTCAGCTCTGATCGCCTCATAGTCAGTCACGATGTTCGCCACGTCGACCGGCCGATCGGATACCTGCCCTTGTCCGGCTGATTCCATGTAAATCGTGTTGACCAGTCCTTTGGACTGCGCGATGAAGAATCCCCCTAGAAGGCCCGTCGTGCTCGCTGCCTTGAAGGGGAGAACCTGGATAGTGACACAAGGACGCTGCGCCATCTCCAAAAGATGATCGAGTTGTGCGGCCATGATCGACCTATTGCCGATAAGACGTCCCAGAATGCCTTCGTCCAGGATCGTCCAGAGCATAGGAGGATCATCCCTCTCCAGGATCCGCTGACGGTCTACCCTCATGGCCACGTTTTTCTCCACCCACTCCGCTGAGGCGCGGGGGAAACCATTGAGGATGGAGCGAGCGTAATCTTCCGTCTGGAGTAGACCTGGCACGACGAGCGGCTGCCAGGTGCGGAGAGTGTCGGCTTCTTGCTCGATCTCCACCCAGGGGCGGAACCAGGCCGGTAGTTGGGCTGCGACGTTGTCGATCATCTCCTTGATCCGGATGAGCGCCCCTCCGGCGCCGAGGGCCTCGTCGCATCGTCTGACGAAGTCCTCGGTCGGCGGGCGGCGGCCGGTCTCGACCATGGAGACCGTGCCGAGCGAGTATCCGATCAGCTTGGCCAGCTTTTCCTGGGACAGACCTGCCTCCTGGCGATATCGGCGGAGTTCGAAGCCGAAGAAGGCGACCGGTGACGTGGTGGGATCGAGCACCTTGGCCTGCGGCATGGGAGTCACCTCGGTTTCACCGACAGTTTCACCTGAACCGTTGAATACGAACCGAATTTGTTCGACTACTGACCGTAGCCTAGTAATGCGATGCTGCACAGACATATTCGGAACCCGGCTGTCTGAGCAGGTCAACGACCCCCTCCTGAAGGAGAGGGCTTGAGGTGCAGCGATGCGCTTTACAAGCCCCGCGTTGACCAGCCCTGGCCATCACGAACTGGAGGTGTGATCCAGATGGCTACGTTTCATGTAGGTGAGCAGACCCACCGGCAGGTGCTTCCTCAGCCTGCCGCTCTGGAATCCGTGGGAGCAGACACGCCCGAGGGTGGGCACGAAACGGCTCACGGACTCCCGGCGACGCCGGGCACCGGCATGGAACCTGGGCGAGGGGAGATCGGTTCGGCCGCACCGCCGGACCGGCGTCACCCCGAGGGCGCCTCGGCGCCTGAGGGAGCGAACCGTGAGGTTCACCCGGCCGTGTTCGTCCTCGACAGGCGCGGCCACCCGCTTGACCCCTGCCACCCTGCCCGTGCCCGCCGCCTGCTGGCGGCCGGGCGGGCGGTCGTGGCCCGTCACACTCCGTTCGTCATCCGCCTCAAGGACCGGTCGGTGGCCGATTCCACCGTGGCAGGCGTGCAGGTCGGTATCGACCCCGGCTCCAAGCACACCGGCCTGGCCGTGTTCACCGA
>NZ_JBFAQY010000021.1:0-165428 GCF_040678965.1 Streptosporangium sp. NPDC049248 | reverse complement strand
ACCACCCGGCACGGCACCGTGCAGGGCATCGGCCACCGCCACGTCCGCCTGCTCCAACGAGCCGACGGCTACGGCTACACCACCCACCCGGAAACACGGCACCGCGCCGCGTCTCCTCCCCCGCCTGGAGGCGGGGTCTCCACGCTGGAGATATCTGATGAATCCGGTGAGCGGCTTCTGGCAGGAATACCCGGATGGCGAATCCGAGGTCATCGGGAAGGCGTACCTCAAAATCGATCCGGCGTCCGCGGCAAAGGCCCGCGGGTATGTCCGGGAATGGCTCGGCGCCGCCCATCCGGCGTACCAGAACGTAAGGCTGGCGACGTCCGAGTTGGTGACGAACGCGGTTCTGCACGCCGAACGGAGACGCCCCGACGATCTGATAATGCTCACCCTCACCCGGCGGGCGGGCTCCCTCCGCCTGGAGGTCCTGGACCCGGGCGGCGGCTCCTGGGAGCCCCGGGCGCCCGGAGGCGTACCGGCCGACGAGGAGCGCGGGCGCGGCCTCGACATCGTCGACGAGATCTCCCGGCGGCGCTGGGGAGTCCGCGACCAGGGAGATCTCGGCCGTACCGTGTGGTGCGCGATCGACCAGGCGGCGCCCCCGTGCGAGTGATCGTCACCATCACCCGCGACGGGGTCAGGATCAGCACTCCCGGGCAACCGGGTGTCCTGCTCGGCTTCGACGCCTGGGAAACGTTTCTACACCAAGTCAGGAAAGGCTGGTTCGCCCCGGAGGCGGATGACAGGAGGCGGCCCGACGGCCGGATCACCTGCTGGGCGCGAGTACATTCCGCCGCATTTCCTCGAAAGAAGGCCGGCACCCCGGCCAATGACCGAACAGAGGCCACCGGGACAGTATCCTGACCCATCACGTTCGCCGCCCCAGGGGCCATGATCGGCACTTACGGTATCCCGCCGGAACCGCCTTTCACAACGTCCGCGTCGTTAATCGGCATTCTCCTCAGTAAGGGAAGCACTCGACGGCCGAGAGTGGGGCCAACGGGCCGCCCGGCTCCGTTCTGCTCTATTCCCCACGTCCGCTCATCGGACCTGGGAAGTGGCCCGCGGGATGCCAATGATCCGCAAGTCAGCCTCCAGTACCGCCGCCTAGCGTGATCGTCGGCCACCGGGGCCGACGCTCTCGGAAAGGGAAGGCATGACTGACGACAAGAAGCTTCCAAGGGCCGCCGTACTGCGGATCAACAAGTGCCTGCGGAACGAGTCGGACACGCTCGACCTGAGTCACATACCGCTGGAAACGGTGCCCGAGCAGCTACGTGAGCTGACCGGGTTGCGCGAGCTCCGCCTGTACCTCACCGGGATCCCCGAGCCGCTGGGCGATCTCACCACCCTCACCCATCTCCGTCTGGACGGCAAGCTGACCGGCCTTCCCGAATGGCTGGGCGACCTCACCGACCTCAAGCAGCTCGACGTGAGTGGCCACCGCCCGCCGCCGACGGTCCCGGACTCCCTGCGCCGCCTCGCCCGGACCTCATCACGCTGGCGCCGGTTCCTGGCGACCCTCAACCAATGACGAGCCTCTCGAACACGCCCTCACCCCGCCCCGTAAAGCGTCTCGGATGATCACCAGGATCACACAACGTATCGAATCCACCACAAAGGGTAGAACCAGGAGAAAAGGTGCGAATCGCGACACCGTGAAGTTCTCCGGGGGGGAAAATGCTTGCACGGAGTACCCGATCCCTTGTCGTCCCGGCAGCGGTACTGCTGGCCGTGGCCCTGGTGGGTGGCTGCGGCGGTGACAGGCCGACCGCCCTGAAGCCCGAAGCCGCGGTGGCCACGACCGCGCCGCCCGCCGCCGCCGAAGGCGCCCCGCAGGGCGCGGAGGCCGACCAGGAGTACCCCTCGAACGACTGCCCGGCCACCGGCAACGCCAAGAAGTTCGCCAAGACCCGCTTCGCACTGCACGCGGGCCTCGCCCTGGGAGCCTTCTACCGCTACATCTACCGACCACTGCGGAGCGGGGGCTTCAAGGAAGGGGCGGAGAAGCGGAAGCGGACCTTCGCGAAGGCGGCCGTGGCCGGTCTCTTCACCGTTCACGAACTGAAGGTCGCCAAGCGCTTCGCCCTGGCCAACCCGACGTTGTGCAAGGGCGTCACGGCGGTCACCGCCAGCTTCAGCAACCTGACCTCCAAGCTGAAGAACGGCACCGCCACCGAGGCCGACCTCAACGCCACCAAGAACTCCTTCACCGGCCTGCAGCAGCATGCGACCCAGAACGGCTACGGCTTCAAGGAGAAGAACGTCACCGTCCCCGGCGCGAGCTGAGAGCACCACCGCCTCCGAGGCCGAAAGGCCGTCGCGGGTGACGACAGAAGCGGGCGGCCGCATCGGACAGGTAGGAGTCAGTTTGGCGATTCGCACGCCGGGTGGCCAGATTCACCCGGTGCCGCCAAGGGGATCTCGTCAATTCGAGAGATCACCCTTGTCGTCATGGCGTCCCAAAACCACTTCCTGATATATCCGAGCCGCTTCAGCCCGGCCCTGTGATCGGTAGGGTCACGGCATGCAGAGCCACGACCACGCCCAGGCCGCCCACGACGCGGTGGCCGCGCACCTGCCCGGCTACCGCGTCGACACCATCACGCCGCTCGGCGAGGGTCAGGACAACCTCGCGTACGAGGTCAACGGCGAGTTGATCGTGCGCTTCAGCAAGGAGGCCGATCCCGTACGGCGTGCCATGCTCGTGGACCGTGAGGCCCGTCTCCTGACCGGTGTCGCGGGTTTCTCACCGGTACCCGTCCCCGAACCGGGGTTCACCGTCGCGGAGCAGGGCTGCCTGGCCTACTTCAAGCTCCCGGGCCTGCCGCTGCTCGGCCTGCCCCCGTCGGAGCGGCTGTCCCATGGCCCGTCGGTCGCCGCCACGCTCGGCGGCCTGCTCTCCGCGCTACACGCGGTTCCCCTCGATCGGCTGGCCGGCCTGGTGGAGGTGGACGCCCCGCCGCTGTCCGAATGGCTGGACGAGGCGAAGGAGATCTACCCGACGATCATTAAGGAGATCCCAGAAGCCCACCGCCGAACGGTGCAGACATTCCTGGACACCCCGCCCCCGGACGGCGGCTATGACCCGGTTTTCTCGCACAACGACCTGGGGATCGAGCACGTGCTCGTCGACCCGGCCACGGGTGCGGTGACCGGCGTCATCGACTGGAGCGACGCCGCGATCGTCGACCCGGCCTACGACTTCGGCCTGCTGTACCGCGACCTCGGCCCCGCCGCTCTGGAAGCCGCCCTCGGCGGCTACCGGTCCGGCGACCTCACCGCCCTACGCGAGCGCGCCCTCTTCTACGGCGGATGCAGCCTCTTGGAGGACCTGGCCTACGGCCTCGAAACCGGCCAGGACACATACATCGACAAATCCCGCACCGCGCTGGAGTGGCTCTTCCACTCGTAGGCCCCCCGACGATTTTATAATTTGGTCAGTGCGATCCCTTAGGGCCGATCTTGCAGAGATCAAGAATGCTCTGATGGTGCAGATTTTTACATTTTGAGAAAATATCAACAAAACAGATCTTCACCAAATCGAAGCCATGAGATGACACTGCGACCCGCAACCCGTTTCACATCCCATTTGGAAATTTTTCCGGCCGAGAACAGCAAATCGCCGACCATCTCCCACCAGCCGAGCCTTCAGCAGGCGGGCGCACACGAAGACATCTCAACCAAATAGCTGAACACTCGGAACTAAAAACTACTTTTACTGCCAATCGCTTTCAGTATGTCAGCCACCCAAACCAGATGGTACCCAACAACTCGAGAGTCGTCGTCCAGGGCGTCACGGATATGCCCAATTGACTCGCTCAGCTGCCCAACCGTCAACTCGGGTGGACCGTTGAACATCTCAAAGAGTCCATCGGCTGGAACCGACCAGAAATAGTCTTTATCAAAGGTGACACACTCACCCGCTGACAGGTCTAGACGATCGAGGACTGTTAAGACAATTTGCCGAAGCTCCGAAATCGATATTTCGACGGACGAATCTTCCACATCATCCTCCCATTATTTTCCTTATGTTTCCCCTAAAGGTTTGGACCTCCTTTTTGAGACGCCGAATTTGGCCAGAGATTATTTTTACAAACCTGCCGGCTCGGAGCACGCGCCAATAATCCTTGTAGACGTGTGTTCCGGAGCCGGTCTGCAACCATGACCCGGAGTGGAGTTCGCTGGTCTTCTTCCAGGTGTGAATGTCTGACGTCCAACTCGATCTTCAGTTAGGGTGCATAGTTCGTTGTCAGGGCTGACGCGAATTCACCGGGAACACCTAGTTTACGGAAGTTCGGAGTGATGTACTGGCGCAGTGCGTCGTTAACTGTCAGGAGAGGCCCATACTTCTCGCGCCATCCATCGGCTGGCACACCTTGTATCGCCGCGACTCCGATACTCCTCTCACCCCAACACCCCCACTTTCCAGAAACTCCCGTTAATGCAATGACCTCTGCCGAGAAAACGATTGCGCCGGTAACGTCACCGGAAGGTTCCTCGCTTATTAGCTCCCAGTACTCGTCCATACTTGAGGTGGTAGCTATCGAGGCTGCCGGGTACATGTTGTACTCCGGGACGTAGTACGAATCGCCATCAGGATCGAGAACCAGCAAATGGATCCAGTCATCGCCGTGTAGCTGCGCAAGAGCACAGAGCGCAGGCCAGAAATCAACGCCGAGGACCGCTTCGAACTCGCAGAAGAGCGTGGATTTAGAGGGATTCCTAAACACCATATCTGGAAGACGAGCCTCAAGGTTGAACACTGCAGCAACGCAGGTTCGGACCTCTTCATAGCCACTACGGTCGGCCACGAGTCGGCTTCGCTCCACCATCAGCCACCCAATCTGATTTTCGTATCAATGTTCTTAGATCCGGCCTTATAAAAGTCAGCCGTCCACCCATCATAGCTATTCGCACTTCCCCGAAGGACATACTTGGCGCCACCCTTCTTAAAGATGATTACCTTTCCGTCCTTGGATGCAGACCGACTCCAACCATTAGCAATGAGGTTATTGCCGAACTCCTCGTGGCCAACATCGGTCAGCGCATTTGCGTATCGACTATCCGGAGCAGTGATGTCGTCGCGCTTCGATACAGTTCGCTCGCAACCCGCTGACGTATTGTGAACGAGGACCGGGGTGATGCCGACTAGCACATAATACGTGTGGAAACCATCGACGGTGAGATTGTGGACACGCTGGTGGCCAGTCGTCCACTTTGCGATCCCCACGACCTGGAGCTGGTCACCACCGCTAGTCCGGAGCCAAGCACCGGGCTGAATTTTGGTGGCTTGAACCCAGTCTTGCTGACTGCTGACCCAGAAGGGATGCTGGTCAGTGGCGATGACCACGCCAGTGACGGTTCCCTGGTCGCCGTCGGTGTCGACGGTGATCTGGACGAGGTTCTTGCTTCCCGCACTCGTGATCAGCGCGATGACGGGCTTCGCCTCGGTTCTGCCGGTCTCTGGATCGGTGGCCAGGACAAGGTCACCCACCTCGACCTGTTCGATGGGTTTATGGGACCCATCGGCCATTAATACAAGTGTGCCCGGGACGAAACTGCTACGTTTGCATGCTGCTGTCTTGAGTGCCTTTTCGGCTTTCTGAAGTGCCTTCTGGGCCGCTCCCAGACGCTTCCTGGCCTCAAGCCAGCCCTTCATGGCCGCAACCGCACGCCTGCCGAGATCCCATACCTGTCTTCCGAGCTCGGCCAGCTTCTTCCACTTCCACGGCATGCCGTACTTCGCGGCCAGCTTGCCCACCACTCCACCGGCCAGAGAACTCAGGACGTTGAGGGCGGTTTCACTGCAGGCGTCGATGTTTCCGGTCTTGAAGCACTCGATACCGGCGGTGATGCCCAGCTCTCTGGCGATGAGATCCAGCAGCTTCTTCGCGACACCCAGGAGGGTCGCGAGGTGAGCGTCCACCGCGGACTGGGCACCTTCCACCTTGCTGGCGGCGGCGTTCTTCTTCCACTCCAGGCACTTCTTGGAGCTCTTGTTCTTGGCGCACGGATCGCCCGCGCCGCCGCCCGAGTCCATGATCGGGGCAAGACCCGTGGGATCCGACAGACCGATGGGGTTGTTGGCCGCGTAGCTGTAAGGGTTGGCCCAGTCGGGTTTGTCGAGGTTAAGCAAAGGGTCGGTGGAGATGAACTTGGCGATCGTCGGGTCGTAGTAGCGGGCCGACAGGTAGGTCAGGTCGGTGGAGGCGTCCTCGGTCTTGCCGAGGAAACCCCGGTCGGTGAAGGGAAGGTCGTCGACGCCGCGGCGCTGACCGAAGGGCAGGTAGCGTTCGCGTCTGACCTGGCCGGTGGCGTCATCGATGCCAAGCTGCTGGGAACCGTGCAGCCCCGAGGCCATCCAGGTGACCCCGTCGCCGCCGACACGCATCGCGACCGTGGCGCCGTCGATGGTCGTGTAGTAGCGGGTGCCCTTGACCTGTCCGGCGGACAGTTCCACCTCCATCGCACCGAGGTAGAGCGTGGTCTTGCCGTCGGGGGCGCGACGGATGAGACGCTCACCGGCGGCGTCGTAGACCATCGAGGTGTCCTGGCCGTCAATGCCGGCCTTCTCCAGCTGGCCCAGCTCGTTCCAGGTGAAGACGCCCTGCTTGCCTGCGACGGTGCGCCCGGTCATCTGGCCGGCGTCGTCGTAGGTGTAGGTGTCGCTGGTGCCGCCGGGGCGGTCGATGGCGGTGACCGCGTTCGGCCGGGCGCCCGAGGTCGGGTAGCGGTAGGTGGAGGTCTGGCCCCCGTCGGTCAGTGTGGTGAGGTTGCCGACCGCGTCGTAGGTGTACGACTGCCTGTAGGGGTCGATGCCCAGGTTGTCGCCGCCCGCCACCCCTCCTGCGCAGGAGGAGGCGGTGGTGGTCCAGGCACTGGACAGCCGGTGCAGGCCGTCGTAGGTGAAGCACTCCGACTGCCCCGCGGTCCCGCCCGGTACGGCCGAGGCCGCGTCCAGGATGCGGGTGATCTCACCGGAGACGTCGTAGGTGTAGTGGTCGTCCTGGGCGAGCTGGGGGGCGGTGGTGTCGGCCTTGGCCGTGGTGGTGATCCGGTTGAGCCAACCGGTCCGCTCGTCCCAGATCAGGGTGCGCTTGACCTGGCCGTTGGCACCGTAGGAGCGCTCGGTCATCCGGCCGCTGGCCGACCACCGCGTCTCCTTGACATAGGTGAACCCGCCGCCGAGGTCGGAGGTCAACCCGTTGGCGAAGCCGAGGTCGGTGAAGGTGGAGGTGACCTTCTCCTTGGGGAGACCGCCGGCTGCGGGCATCTCGATCTCGGACATGATGCCCTGGGCGTTGTAGCCGGTCTTGAAGGTGTAGTCCCCGGCCAGTTGCCCTTCCGAAGCCGGGACGGTCAGCGTGGTACCCGTCGGACGCCCGAGCCGGTCGTAACCGGTGACGGTGTCGGTGTAGGCGTTGCCACCGACGTAGCGGGTGGCGGAGGTGAGCTGTCCCTTGGAGAGGGTGTCGTACACGAAACCGGTCAGTTTCGTGCCGGTCTCCGGCTCCCCCGCCCATTGGGCGATCTGACGGCCGAGGTCGTCGTAGCTGTAGGAGACCTTCTGGCCGTTACCGTCCTTGGTCCAGGCCAGTCGTCCGGCGGTGTCGTACTTCATCTCACCGTCGCCGGAGTCAGGGTCGTGGGACGCGACGCGACGACCGAGCAGGTCGTAGGTGAAGGTACGTTCCTTCCCTGCCGCGTCAAGGATCTTGGTGAGCTGGCCGTCAAGGTCGAAGGTGTAGCCGGTGTCATGGTGGGTGACCGCGTCCGCCCACTGTTCGATCTTGGTGACCTGGTCGGCGACATCGGTGTACGTGACGGTCTTGCCGCCGGTCGGCGGCTGGACCTCGGTACGGTCGCCGAAGTGCCTCAGCACGGTGCGCCGCAGTTCGTCGGCCCCGCTGTGCTCGGTCTGGAGCACCGAACGGCCGAGGGTGTCGTAGGTCGACGCGGACCACTGGGGCACCTCGGTCAGGCGCGGGTTGAGCAGGGCGGTTCCCGGCGTGCCGGGGTTGTGGACCGGCCCGGTGGAGGCGGTGGGGAGACCTCGGCCGTCATAGGCGGTGACGGTCACGATCTGGCCGCCGACCGGTGAGGCCGCCTGCCGCTCGCGGTCCCTGCCCCAGCCGTCGACAAAGGTGTAGTCGGTCAGCCAGGTCGCGGAGGCGCCGGTGCCCGAACGCAGCCTGCTGACCGAGGTCCTGGCCGCGGCGACCGGCTGCCGGATGCCTCCGTCGTAGGGAATCGTGTAGGTGACCTTCGCCGCCGGCGTGCCCGTCTCGCTTCTGGGCTCCTCGGGGGTCCAGAGCTGGAGGGTACGGCCCAGCTGGTCGTAGTCGATGTTGAGGTCGTTGTTGTCCGCGTCGCGGATGCCCACGACCTGGCCGTGCAGGTGCGAGGTCCAGGCCGTGACCGTGTGGCCGAGCGGGTTGGTGACCTTCACCCCACCGGTCGGCCAGCCGACGGCCGGACTGTAGGCGGTGGTGGAGACCTTGCCCGCGGTGTCGGTGCTGGAGACGGGACGCCCGTAGCCGTCGTAGGCGGTCTTGGTCGTCAGATATTCGGTGGCGCTGCTGTAGGTGCGGCCCTCGGTCGGGTTGCCGGCCGAGATAGTGCCCGCGGTGGGCGAGGTCGCGCCGTCGTACATGACGACGGTCTTCTCCAGTAGCTCGCCGCTCGCGCAGTCGTCTCCGGCCCGACGCTCACCGCCCGCAGAATAATTGAGCATCCATTTGCTCACATTGCGGGCGTACGTGGTCGAGGTGCAGGTGTTGTCCTCCGCCTTGCCACGCTCACCGTAGTCGTTGACCTTGATGGGCAGACCGTCGTCGTTGTAGGCGGTCTTGGTCTCGGCGTAGCGGAAGCCGTCGGAGACCTTCTCCCTGCTGACCTGGCGGGTCTGCTCCACTCTCGCGGGGTCGTAGATCTGCGGGCCGTCACCGGTCACCACCCGCTGGTACTCGTACCGGGTCCCGGAGAGTTCCTGGTAGTTCCAACCACTTTGGGGCGCGGACAGGGTGTCGACGAACGTCACGACAAGGCGGGGCTTCACACCGGAACTCTCCGAGGAGAGGAACTCCATCGCGGTGTTCTCCCCGAAATTCAACCACTCCTGGCTGGAGACCTGCACGCCATGGTTGTCGGCGCCGTCGGCCCAGGCCTGGGCGACCGAGGTGAGCGCCCAGCTCATCAGACCGTTCGGGCGGCATTCGGTGATCGAGTCGTCCCACAGATGAGTGTCGGGACGGTAGTTCCAGGTCATCTGCCCGCTGCGCCAGCTCTCGGTAACCCTGGACACGTACGCCTTGGGATAGGAGGGGTGGCACCAGGTCGTGCTGTTGTGCATCTCCAGGCGAGCATCAAGAACCTGACGCCCTCGCAGGGCCGAAACGTCAAACTTCAGGTACGAACGGCTGTAATTGATTGTGTTCTGGCCGTTGTAGGAAGCGGACTCCCCGCCGACGGTCAGGGTCTCCTCTCCGGGCGAGTCGGGGGCGTTCCACATCGATTCGAGAGTGGTGTCGGTCACCGGCGGAAGCGCAAGGGTGATCTCGTTGCTGTCGCCCGGGCCGGGTGTGGGGACGGGCATGTCCACGCAGGGACCCATGTCTCTCCAGAAAGAGCTCTCCTCCGGTTCGACGTAGATCTCGTCCCAGTCCTCCTCGTTTTCGAAGTCGAAGTCGCGAGTCGCCTCGTAGCCCCGGTCGTTCCAGAGCACTCGTTCACCCGCTGTGGGGAACTGGCCGGCCGTCCACTCCTCAGCCGCGCAGGAAACACCGGTGGGTGTTGGGGTCGGCGTGGGAGTCGGGGTCGGGGTCGGTGTCGGCGTGGGAGTCGGGGTCGGGGTGGGAGTGGGCGTAGGGGTGGGGGTGGGGGTGGGGGTGCTTGAGGTGACGGTGACGGTGAGTTTGGGGGCGGCACCCGATGAGGTGGAACGGGACGAGGCGAAGTACCGCTCGTACACGATGCCGCTCTCGGGGTGCCCGGCGAGCTGCACACCATTGTTCGCGGTGCCATTGGCCCAGGACTGGGCGATCTGCTTGATCGTCCACGTCATGGGGCCTTCGGCGGCACAGGTACCGGGGGCGTCGTCGAGGACCGCCCCCTGGTTGGTGGTGGTGGGCTCGCTGCCGAAAGAGAGCGAGGCGGGCGCCCACGTGCCGGTGACCTGACGCGCCCGAATCCCCTGGGCCGCCGCACCACAGCCATACCCGTCAACGGAGTTGAGCGTCAGCTTCGCATCCACCACGGTCTTACCCGCCAACGCCGTGGTGTCGAACTTGAGGTAGGCCCTGGATAGGTCGACGTCTCCGTCCACGTCATAGGTACCCGCCGCGAGAAGCTCGTCGTCAGATCCCCCGAACCCCCAGTTGTCCACCGCCGCGTCAGCGACCAGCGGAAGCTGCAGCGTCTGAGTCGGCCCGCCGGTCGAGGTCGGCGTAGGTGTCGGAGTGGGATTGGTTCCTCCGGTGTAGGTGATGGTCAGCGCGGGTGGGACGCCACCGGGCCGGGTGGCGGAGTGGAAGTCGGCGACGTAGTCGGGCAGCGTCTTGGGGAGCTCGTTGTCCAGCAGGACCAGCAGTCCGTGTCCGGGCTCGCCTCCGGCCCATGCCTGGGCGATGGTGGTGACGTTCCAGGTCCAGGCGGCTCCCGAAGCACAGCTCTGGTTGAGTGCGTACCCGGTCCACGTGCTCGCGGGCTGACTGCTCCAATTGGTGCCGGATCCGGGATTTCCGACATCGAAGGGCGTCCAGGGCCCGGTGACCCGTTTGACGGCGATCTGGGGCGCGCTCGCACAGGCGGAGGCGTAGTCATTCTGTAGCCGCAGCGAGGCGGAGGACACGGTGGCGCCATTGAGGAAAGAGGTGTCAAAACCCAGGTAGGAGCGGTAGAGCCGTTTGGCTCCCGTGGTGGTGGACGTGACGAGACGGCCGGTGCTCAGGGTCCGCGCCGTGGAGTAGATGCCGCCGTCATCGGCGATCGAGGTCTCGGCTGTCACACCGAGGGTGGTGGTGGGGTCGACCGTGACCGGGTAGACCGTGGCGGGGTCGGCGAGGAACCCGGGGTCAGGTTTGATCACCAGGGTGTCGCCGGTCAGCTCCATGGAGATCGTTCCCAGACGACCGGGTGTCCTCGCCGACACCTCGTCGGTCGCGGAGTCCCGCCTGGCCGCATCTTCCTTGGCCGTCTGATCCGGCCGCTCGGCCGGAGCGGAGCGGGGCTGGGAGTCCCACATGGCCGGGGCCGAGGTCACCGCGGAGACCCTGCCATGCTTGTCGGTGAGGCGCAATCCGCCGGAGGCGTCCTTGGACAGGGTGAGCCCCTCGGCCTCGACGGCGACGTGGTACTCGACCGGCTTCTCCGGGCGCTCGCGCAGGACCACGTCGTACCGGAACCCGGTGGGCAGCGCGGTGACGACCAGGTCGGCGGCCGGCCCGCCGGCGTCGACATAGGTGGCGACGTTGCCCTCGATGTGAGGCTTGGGCAACGGAGTGGGCCAGCGCAGCCCGAAGGAGTCGCCAGGACGGCGGGTCATGGTGGCGAACGCTCCCTCCCCACCGGTGGAGATCCGTACGTCGGCCAGTGCCGTCCTGGGCCGCAGGGCACCGTCCTGCTCGACGAGTGTCGTGTCGATCGGAACCCAGACACCGTTCTGCCTCACCCGGACCGGGCCGGGCGACACTTCGGCGGTGAAGGTGCGACCGTCGGGCTGGGCATGGGTGATCAGCCGTTCCGTGGTGGCGGCGCTCACCTCGACGGCGGTACCGGTACGCCGGGCCTCGGTCAGCGCGGCCTCCCTGTCCAGTGCCGGGGCGACCGGCTGGGGTGTGGAGGGCTGGGTAGTCGTCTCCGGGCCGACAGCCGACGTCTGGGGTTCGGGCGTCGGCGTGACGGGTTCCCTTTGGGAGTCCTCCGTGCTCTCGCTCTCGGGAGAGGATTGCAGCGCGGCCGTATCACCTTCGGGAGACGGTGCCTGGGAGGTTCGCACCGACGCCGCCCTTGCCCTGGCCTTGGTCAGATGCTCGGGCAGCGCGACCGTCGCCACCCTCGCCGTACGTCCCGGCGTGCTGGAAAACGTCTTTTCGTCACCTCCGGAACCAGCACCGGACGCGTTCTGTGCGGCGCTGCGGCGCCAGGTACGCTCCTCCAGCACCTGGCCGGCCAGCCAGCGCGAATCCTGGTGGACGTTGCCCTCGAAGTCGGTGACCGTCTTGGGATTGTGATCCCTGTGCATGCCGCGGAAGAACGTGGTCGAGTTGACCGAGTAACCCTCGGGGTCGGCACCGGATCCCTTGACCGTCCGGACGGTCTCATACCCTCGGTAGTCGTTCCAGGTGATCTCGTCGATGTCGTTGGTGAGGTAGTTACGCTCCAGGTCCCAGGCGGGCTTTCCCTGGTATTCGTAGGAGGTCACCACTGCCGGTGAGCCTCCGACCATGTCCCGCTCAACGACCCGCTGGACCATCATCTTCGGATGTACGGCCATCACCGGGCGGCGTACCAGGCTTCCGAAGCCACTTGTGGTGCGCGCCCAGCCCCAGTACTGGAACTGTGGAAAGCAGTCGAACCCGGCCTCAAACCATGACCGGGTCCGCAGGCCACTGGTCGGGCAGGGGTTGACCTGGCCGTACGTCACCTCTACCTGGCCGCCCAGGCCGTTGTGCACTCTGGCGATACGCGGCAGGGCGGTCGTGTAGGACCGTTCGACGGCGTCCGGGGCATCGGCCGGCAGGCTCCCGCCGTAGAACTCGGTGCGGAAGCCGAACGACTTGACGGCGTCGAACTCCACGGCGGGGAGCCGGATCTCCCCCGTGCCCGCGGTGCCGACGGGACGGATGTAGTCCAGCCACATCGCCGGGTCGTTCGTGCCTTGGCTCGACCAGTTCCCCTTCGTCAGGTAGAGCTGGCGGAGCTGCAGCTTCGAGACGTCCTCCCAGCTCGCCTGGGCGCTCGTCCGGCTGTAGGTGCCGATCGAGTCCAGCCGCTTGGAGAGGAAGAAGACCGGTGATCCCGGCAGGCACGCGTTGCTTCCGGTCGAGCAGTCCAGGTCCGCCGGAACATCCCAGTAGGTCGTGCAGACCATGTCGTAACACTCGTGCTTCCACGAGCCTGTCGGGGTGGTCGTCGGCGTCGGGGAGGGCGGCGCCTCCGCGCAGGGATCCACCACCGGATTGGCCAGTGGATCGTCCACCGCCATACCCTCGGCGCACCGCCGCACCGAGTTGAACACGGTACGGCTGGTCGCGGCACTGCCGGAGACGTTGACATTGGCGCCCCACTGGACCTGGCTCAGGTAACCACCCCGGTCGTACTCCACCGCCACGTTGCACGGGACGTAGGCGGTGCCGTTCCAGCAGGTCTTGTACTCCTTGACGTACTGGTTGGTCTCGCGTGCCCAGGAGTACTCGGTGACGTTTCCCTTGGCGTCCACCATCCTGTCGAGATTCCACCGCCACACTCCCGTGCAGGAGGGCACCGGCTCAGGCTCGGCGGGCACGTAGTCCGCCGGCGGGTTGAGCGGCCAGCCACCGGAGGGCGGTGTCGGATATGAGTTGTGGCATGGCTCTCCGGCGTCGTCACCGATGAAGGGGATCTGCCAGCGTGACTCCCTGCCGGAGCCGAAGGTGTGCACGTCTCCCTCCTGGGTGGTGATCTGCCAGGAGGAACCGGTGCCGCCGGAGCCGTCGTCACCAAGTTGCCGGATCTTCCAGCCGAAGTCGCTCTCGGTCTTCCACTCCTCGGTCGAGCCGTTCTTCACCAGCCGCGAGGACTTGCCGTCCAGGGAGAGCACCAGCTCGGAGTTGGTCGGATCGGAGGTCGCGCTGTCGCCGTCGTTCTCGTCCGGTGACTCCCAGCACTGGTGGCCGCTGTCCTTCTGGTACGGATGCTTGGCCTCCTTGGGGAGCACGTCGGTGGAGCAGGGCCGGTAGCGGCGCTCGATGAAGCCCAGTCCCGCTACGTCCCAGCCAAGGCCCACCCAGCCCGACTGGGAGTTGGAGATCTGCGTCATTCCGTCCACGCTGGAGGAGTCGTAGCCCAGGGACAGGCCGGGCCCCTCACCCGACGGTGACGGCGGCTCCGGAAGCGGATAGGAGTAGCTGAAGGATCCCGACGACAGGCCCGTCTGCCAGGTACCGGTCGGCTTCAGGTCGGTCGCCTCGAAGTTGCCCGCCGTACCGGCCGCGGCGGTGGACACACCGGACGACATCAGCAGGTAGACCGAGCCGCCCGCCACCGTACCACCGGCGTTCTCGGTGCCGGAGGCGTCGACCTGAGCGATGATCTTTCCGGTTTCCGCGTCGTTGACGAACGGCACCTCCCTCGGACGCAGCGAGCACTCCTGCCCTTGGGGCAACCGCCCGCCCGCCGCGCACGCCGGAAGCCGGACCGCCCGCAGACGCGCGCCGAAACCGGCTCCCTGGATGTCACGGAAACCCGAGTAGTCAAAGGTCATCCAAACCGGCGCGCTCTTGGATCCGCCATCGGCTCGCGTCACCGTCGCGGCGATGCCGACCCCGCCGAGTCGCCTGGCGACCTCTGGCCCAAGCGCGTCCACCCGCACCTTGGAAACCTGTGGGGTCCGTGAATTCACCGAAGGAATCTGCGGCTTGGGAACGCTGGCCGAAAATGCGCTTTTCGACTGAGGAACAAAGGTGATCGGTGCCACCGACAGCGAAAGCTCATTTGCCGCGACCGGCTGGGAGTCGGAGAGCACCAACTCCGTTTTCCCCGGCTTGGGCCACACCGGTGGAGAGGGCTTGCCGGGGGACGGCGTATTCTCCAGCCCTTTTACCTGGGCCACGCTCTTGATCTGGCGTCCGTCGAGTGAGGGCTCGGAAGTGGAGCCCGCGACCTGCGCCGGAGGCTCCACGAACTCGGTCAGCACAATCGTTCCCGAGACCGCCAGAACGGCGACCAAACCTGTGACCACCCATGTCCGCGCATGCGAAACAGCCACCGCCACACCCTCCACAGAACATGCGAAACGTGCGGCGCCAGATGCTGCCGCTCAGGTCATAAATAAGGCATAAATAAATCCTTGTAGATCATCGGTGATGATTTTTTATTGGTCAAGATCAGATCCGTCCGGCTATGAGCACGCAGCGTGAGATGGCCGGAGAATCGAGTCTCTTGCTTTCCGTATTCGCTGATCATCTTCTTGGGACCGATTCGTCGATCAGCGAAGGGCTCCAGAAAAAGCCGGGCCGACCTCGTGTGGCGGGACTGTCACGCCGCGGCGAGGTGCCTGTTCCCCGTCAGGGAGGCCGGCGGCCTGGTGGGACGGCGCGGCCCGCTTTCCTCACGGCGTTTCCGCGGATGGGACTCGGGCTTCAGGACAACGCGTCCACGGCTCAGTTGAGGACGACGCCGGAATTCCGATACACCGGAAACACGCTCGGCCTCTGTGTCCGTGATAGAAGCGGCGCCCGGTCATGGAAGGTGTGCCGGTGACCGACGCCTTTGGCGGTCACGGCAGACGACTCGGGTCAGGGCTCAGATCAGGCCGAGGGAGAGCATCGCGTCGGCGACGCGCTTGAAGCCGTCGATGTTGGCGCCGGCCGCGTAGTTGCCCGGCATGCCGTACTCGTCGGCGGTCTTCAGGCAGCGGCCGTGGATGTCCTTCATGATCTCCTGAAGGCGGCGCTCGGAGAACTCGAAGGTCCACGAGTCACGGCTGGCGTTCTGCTGCATCTCCAGCGCGCTGGTGGCCACGCCGCCCGCGTTGGCGGCCTTGCCCGGACCGAAGGCGACACCCGCCTCCTGGAAGATCCGGATGCCCTCGGGTGTGGTGGGCATGTTGGCGCCCTCGCCGATCGCGATGCACCCGCCGCGTACCAGAGCCTCGGCGTCCTTGCCGGTGATCTCGTTCTGGGTGGCGGACGGCATCGCCACCTCGCACGGCAGCTCCCAGATGCTCCGCCCCGCCACGAAGGACACGTTGCCGCCGTGCCGCTTGGCGTAGGCGTCCATCCGGAGGTGCTCGACCTGCTTGACCTGCTTGAGCAGGTCGAGGTTGATGCCCTTCTCATCGACGACGTACCCCGAGGAGTCGGAGCAGGCGATCACCGTGCCGCCGAGCTGCTGCACCTTCTCGATCGTGTAGACGGCGACGTTGCCCGAGCCGGACACGACGACGCGCTTGCCGTCGAAGGAGGTGCCGCGTGCCTTCAGCATCTCGTCGACGAAGAACGCGCAGCCATACCCGGTCGCCTCGGTGCGGACCTGGGCGCCGCCGTAGCTGAGCCCCTTGCCGGTGATCACCGCGGACTCGTACCGGTTGGTGATGCGCTTGTACTGGCCGAACAGGTAGCCGACCTCGCGCTGGCCGACGCCGATGTCCCCGGCGGGGACGTCGGTGTACTCACCGATGTGCCGGTAGAGCTCGGTCATGAAGCTCTGGCAGAAGCGCATGATCTCGCGCTGGGAGCGGCCCTTGGGGTCGAAGTCCGAGCCCCCCTTGCCTCCGCCGATCGGCAGGCCGGTCAGCCCGTTCTTGAAGATCTGCTCGAAGCCGAGAAACTTGACGATGCCCAGGTACACCGAGGGGTGAAAACGCAGTCCCCCCTTGTAGGGCCCGAGCGCGCTGTTGAACTCGACCCGGAAGCCACGGTTGATGTGGACCTCACCCTGGTCGTCCTCCCACGGCACCCGGAAGATGATCTGTCGCTCCGGCTCGCAGATCCGCTCAATGATCTTGGATTCGGCATACTCGGGATGCTTGCCGAGGACCGGTCCGATGCTCTCCAACACCTCGCGAACGGCCTGGTGGAACTCGATCTCACCCGGGTTGCGGCGCAGGACACTGTCGTAGATCGAGTCCAGTTTTTCGTGCAACATCACTTATCTTTCTGATCGCCGGCCCACACACTGTGGTCTAGACCTTATGAGACGCACTTCTCACACCTTTCACCGGCCCATGGTGAGAACTTCTTACCCCGTGAGAGGGACCTCGGATCAGCCCGGCGACGGACGACCCGGCGGGGGCCCGCCGCCTAACTTCCTGAACTAAGCGGCCCCCCACAGGAAGAAAGACCATGTTCAAGGATTCAGCCGACTTCCGGCGCGTCACATCAGGCCTACTGCTGATCGTCGCCCCGCTGCTCCAGGCCATCGCTGTCATCCTCGATCCCGGCACCTGGGGCGACGAGCGCGAAGCGGTCAGTTTCGCGGAAAATCCCGCCCTCGCCCAGGTCCAGTCGGTGATGTACCACTGGGCCTACCTGCTGATGGCCATCGCGGTCTTCGGCCTGCTGCACGTGATGCGCCGCCGCGCGGTGGTCTTCGGCCACATCGCCGGCTCGCTCACCATCCTCGGCTACATCAGCCTGTCGGGCCTGCTCATGACCGACCCGGTGGAGTGGTGGCTCGGGCAGCGGAACACCCCTGAGCAGGCGCAGCGGATCCTCGACGAGATGCTGAACCTGCCCGGCGTCGTCTTCGGGTTCCAGATGCCCTGGCTGTTCTTCGCCATCTTCGGCCTGCCCGTCCTGCTGATCGGCGTCTGGCGGGCGGGATTCGCACACTGGTGGGTGCCACTCGTCGTCGGCGTCAGCTATCTCGCCTCGCTGGTGGTCCCGTACGGTCCGGTGACCGTTCCGATGTGGGCCGCCGCCGCGGTCGCGCTGGGCCGGCTCGGCGTCAAGATGATCCGGATGAGCCGCGAGGAGTGGATCTCCTACTACCCGACCGCCACCCCCGGCCGCACCACGCCCGACTCGTACGCGAACACCACCGCCTGAGCGCGGTCCCGCAGATGGAGCTTCATCAATACCCGTGCCACATGGGTCTTGACCGTGGCCTCACCGACAAAGAGCTTCCCCGCGATCTCAGAGTTGGTCAGGCCACGGGCCAGGGAGCGCAACACCTCCAGCTCGCGCGGGGTGAGGTCGGCCAGCTGCGGCGGGGGCGCGGGATCATGGCGGCCCGCGAAGGAGGCGATGACCCGGGTGGTGACGGCCGGGTCGAGCAGGGCGTCCCCGGCGATGACGACACGGATGGCGTCCACCAGTTGCTCGGGCGGCGAGACCTTGAGCAGGAACCCACTGGTCCCCGCGCGGAGCGCGGTGTAGAGGTTCTCGTCGGTGTCGAAGGTGGTCAGCATGATGATCTTCGGCGATTCCGGCTGTCCCAGGAGCTGCTTGGCGGCGGTGAGGCCGTCCATACGGGGCATCGAGATGTCCATCAGCACGATGTCGGGCTTGGTACGGCGGACCACGGCGATGGCCTCGACCCCGTCGGGGGCCTCACCGACCACCTCCATGTCGGTCTCACTCTCCACGACGAGTTTCAACCCGGCGCGGACCATCGCCTGGTCGTCGGCGATCACGATACGGATGCTCACTTCTTCTCCTTCTTGCCAGGCGGATCGGCGCCTGGTTCATGGTTCGGTCGGTCAACCGGCTCATACGGCCGGTTCCACTCATGCGATCGGCTCACCGGCCGGCACCTCCAGCGAGGTCGGTAGGGACGCGTGGACACGGAAGCCGCCTTCTGGACGCGGGCCGGCTTCGAAGGTGCCGCCGAAGAGCGCGACGCGCTCACGCATGCCGACGAGGCCGTTGCCCGTCGACAGCGCGGAGAACGTCTCGCCGTTCCCGCTCCCGTTCGTGACCTCCACCTCCACGGAGTCCCGGCGGTAGGAGAGCATGATCCGGATCTCGGACTCTCCGGCGTGCTTGACCGCGTTGGTGAGGGCCTCCTGGGCGATGCGGTAGACCGACAGATCCAGCCCGGATGCCAGCCTCACCACCTCCCCCCGTACGTCGAGGGTGACCCGCAGCCCGGAGGAGGCGAGCGAGTCCACGGTTCCGGACAGTAGGTCCAGGCCGGGCTGCGGGATGCCCTCGTTCAGTGGCATCCGCAGCGCACCCAGCATGACGCGCAGTTCCTCGACCGCCTCGCGCCCCATCCGTTCGATGCCCAGCAGTGTCTCGTCATCTCCGCCTCGCGAGCGGCGGAGCGCCCCGACCCGCATGACCATCATGCTGACGCTGTGGGCGACCACGTCGTGCAGCTCGCGGGCGATGCGCGCTCTCTCCCGCGCGACGGCCTCGGCGGCCTCGCGTTCCCTGTCACGTTCCAGGTGAACGGCCTGCTCGGCCAGGCGGTATGCCCGAGCGACGTGGGCATGCAGGGCGAGGCCGGTGAGGTAGGCGGCGCCGAAGAGGACGATCAGGAAGACGACCTCCGCCAAGGGGAGCCGGCGGTGGTCGACGGCACCGGAGGCGAACACCAGGATGCCGGTGACGGCCCAGGCGAGCCCGGGTCTGAAGGGGAGCTCGGCACCGACGGTGTGGAAGACGATCAGCAGGGAGGCGAGCTGCCAGGTCTGACAGTGTTCGTACCCCTGCCGGTACCAGACGTACTGAGCGATGATCATCAGGATGAACACGGCGACCGGCGACCGGCGCCGGAACCACACGAGCACGCCGGTGACGAGCGCCTGGCCGACCCACCACAGCTCGGTCGTCTCGGTCACGCCGTACTCGGGGGCGACGGTGAACGCCTCCAGCGTGCCGAGGGCGACGATCGCGACGCCGATCAGCAAGTCGGGCTTCGGCACCGCGCGCAGGCGCCGAAAAGAGGAGAGGAGAACCGCCATGCGGGGAGACTAAAGCTTGATGACCGTCTTGCCCATAGGACAAAACACCCGGACAAGTCGATCACAAGTGGGACGCAAGTCAACGGTTCAGAACATTGGGAATGAAACACTCCGCACGAACTGATTGGCGGTCGCGTTGTCGCACCTGCCGGACGCGCAGAAATAGATGATGAGGGCCGGCTCGTCCGGCCGCTCGACGACCCAGCCGGTGAATTCGAGCTGGCCGCCGCGCTGTGGGTCGGCGATCGTCCCCTGCAGCCGGATGGCCGGCTGCCCGCCCACGCTCACCTGGACGACCTGGGAGAAGACGCTGACCGTGCCGGGAAGCGAGGACTGCATCGTCTCCTGCAGCTGTTTGGCACTGCTGCGCGGGTCGAGGGTGTCGAGCGTCTGCGCGTAGAGACCGGCCGCGTCCTGGGGGTCGTCCTTGATGATCTCGTTCACGGTCGCCCAGTCGGCGGTGACGGGCGTGGCGAACAGCGCCCGGAACTGCTCCACTCTCGGCGAGGCCACCACGAACACGTCGGCGTGCGGTTGGAGGGTCCAGGCGCCGGGGTGCTGGAAGGCGACCGGCACCGCGGCCGACCCCTGGTACGCCACCCAGGTGTCGCCACCGCGCAGGAACGTCGCGAGCATCGCCACCAGCGCGACGATCGCCGTGATCGCCACCGCCGCACCGATGAGAATGCCCTTCCCGCCGGATCTGGGCCTGCTCGGCTCCGGTCGCCCCGTGGGCACCGTCGGTGCGGCGGGGCGAGCCTGGGTGAGCTGGTACGGCCGGCCGGCACCGCTGATCGCGTCACGCAGTTCGGCGACGAACTGGCCACAGGTCTCGTAGCGCTGCTCGGGCGACTTGGCCAGGGCCCGCATCATGACACCGTCGACCTCAAGCGGCAGCTCGGGGCGGAGCGTGGTGAGCGGAGTGGGGGTCTCGGCGAGGTGTGCCCAGAGCAGGGCGATCTCGTTGTCGCGCTGGAAGGGCAACCTCCCGGCCAGCGCCTCGTAGACCACGCAGGCCAGGCCGTACTGGTCGCAGCGGCCGTCGATGTGCTCCTTGTTGATCTGCTCGGGCGACATGTAGCGGGGGGTGCCGATGAACTGGTTGGTCTGGGTCAGCCCGGAGATCGAGGTGCGGTGCTTGGTGATGCCGAAGTCGGTGAGGTAGGCGTGGTCGCCCTCGGTGTGGGCGGCGATCAGGATGTTGGCCGGCTTGACATCGCGGTGAACCAGGTCGTGGGCGTGCGCGGTGTCGAGCGCGGCGGCCACCTGGGCGAAGGTCCGGTTGACCTGGCTGACCGGCATCGGGCCCCGGTCGTAGAAGAGCTTGCGCAGGTCGGGGCCGTTGACGTAGCGCATCGCGATGTAGAGGGTGCCGTCGTCGGCGGTGTCGGCCTCGTAGATCGGGATGATGTTGGGGTGGTCGATGCTCGCGACGGTGCGCGACTCCAGCACGAAGCGCTGACGGAACCGCTCGTCCTCGCCGAGGAGCGGGTTGAGGATCTTCAGTGCCACCCGGCGGTTGAGCCTGGGGTCGACCGCGAGGTAGACCACGGCCATGCCGCCCTTGCCGATGATGTCCTCGATCTGGTAGCCGGCCACTTCCCGGCCGATCAGCGCCCTGTCGTTGGCTGACATCACGTCTTGGCCGGCTGGCCGCAGTAGCCGCAGAAGCTGTGGGCGGGACCCAGCCGCATCCCGCAGCCCGTGCAGTACTTCTGCACCGTCGTCTCGGCGGGTCTGGGGTCCGGAGCGGTGCTGGAGCCCGGATCGCGCGCCACCAGCACCGGCTGGCCGGGCGAGGTCGAGGAGATCTTGGGCAATGCGGGGAAGGAGCGGCCGACCACGATCGTTGAGTCGACCTGCTCGTCGAAGACCGATCTCGCCTGCACGGGCGGCGGGTTCACGCTGGGAGGCGGGATGGGGGGCAGGGTGTCGGCGGGCGGGCTCGGCTCCGGTGCCGGTTCGTGGTCGGAGAGCCTGCGGCGCCAGAGCAGGATCGCGGTGGCCAGCACCACCAGCACCAGCAGGCCGCCGCCGACCAGGAACGGCCACAGCGGCGCGCCGCCGGGCGCGTCGGTGGAGGCCGCCGCCCTCTTGGTGCCCTCGTCCTCCGCGGTGCCACGCTTGGCCTGGGCCGTCTTGAGGTGCGCGGCGGCCACGGTGTGGCCCGGGTAGAGGTCCAGCACCCGCTGGAAGGCGGGGACCGCGTCACCGTAGTAGTGGGTGTGGAAGCGGGTCAGCGCCTGCTCGAAGGCGGCGTCGATCGGGCCGCGGGCGGGCGCGACGTCCGCCTCGGCCAGGGCCTTGGTGACCTCCCTGACACCGATCATCCGGGCGTCCTTGCCACCGCCGAGCAGCAGGCCGACGACCTCGCCCTTCTTGTCCTCGATCACCGGGCCGCCGAGCAGCCCCCTGTCGACCAGGGCGCCCAGCTTCTCCGGCTCGTTGACCTTGTTCTCCGGGTCCTTGAACTGTCGGCCGCCCTCACCGGCGCCCCCCGCCCGCAGGTGGGCGATGTCGACGGTCTCCGGCAGGTTCGCGGCCGGTCGACCGGTGAACCCGGCGATCGCCACCGGCGAGCCGTCCTTGGCGGGCACCTCGGCGGCGAGCGGGGCGGTGGGCAGGCCCGCGCTCCCGTCGGCGCGGCCGACGGGCCTCAGCACCGCCGGGCTGTCGGGCTTGTCGCCGACGCGGACGATCTCGGCCTTGAACCCCTCCTTGTCGGCGGGGGTGATGTTGGGGAAGACCCTGATCTCTGTGGTGACGTCGATGATGCAGGTGGCGGTGGGCTGCTTGGGCGGGTAGCACTCCTGCAGGTGGTGGTCGAGCAGGTCGTCCTTGAGCTTGTGCCGCTCGAAGTCCGCGGGGACCTTGACCTTGTGGTGCTCGGCGAAGATCTTGTTGGCGGCGTAGATCCGGACGTCCCTGTCGTTCTTGACCACCCGGGTGAGGGTGACCATGCCCCCGTCGGGGTTGATCACCGTGCCGGTGCCGCTGCCGATCGGCACCTCGTAGGAACGCTCCACGTGGACCAGCTCGCCGATGTGGTCAAGGAGCGTGATGTCCACGCGCGCCGTGGCCTCGATCCTGGCCACCGCGGGGGTCACCAGGTCGGTGATCCCGCTGGGGTGCTCGTGAGCCAGGGCGGGCGCCACCCCGGCGACCGCCAACAGGAGGCCTCCGAACACCGCCGCCGAACCGAACCGCCGCATCGCCACTCCCTACAGGGGATAGGACAAGGGTCGCAAACCAGAGTGAATAAGTGAACCATTCAGGCCCGAGGGCTTGACTTTCTTTCCGCCGTTGCCCGCACCTGGTCACGAAACGGATGTCTCCGCCCCGTCCTCACCATCACCACCCCGGCGCCGACCATGCCTTTCACCATGTCCACCCCCCGTCGCGGACAGTTACGCAAAGTCTAATCCCGACGGGGCCCCGGCGCGACAATGTATACCCTGCGGGAACCGGCTCCCTCGTCTCGCCCAATGACCCGCAGTCACCTCAATCCAGCGGGACGAAAACCCCATATTTCTCGATATTTCCATCTAATAAGCAATAAAGGGGATAAAGCTCTCATTGCTTCCCATCCGCCCGAGGAGGCTCCTCCGGTACGCGAGCGGAGGGCCCGCGAATTCGAAAACGCGAGAGGAGCGGAGGACGAGGGCCACCGGGACACGGGCGAGCCGGTCACCCGGACGCGGCCCAGGCGACCCCATGGACAAGCGCTTGCTAGGGAAATAGCCTGCCCTTCGTGGGCGAGCGGGCGCGGAACCCGTCCCCGCGTCGCGACGGGCCACCTGCCCGGAGCGCCGGACGATCAGACGGGGAGAGCCGTTGAGCCACTCGATCGGGGTCGACGTCGGAGGGACGTTCACGGACGTGGTGCTCCGCGGGCCGGATGGCGGGATCAGCGTCGCCAAGTGCCTGAGCACCCACGACGACCCGGCCGACGGCATCGTCACGGGCATCGTCGCCGCGCTCGGCCGCAGGGACCCCTCCCTGGTGACCAGGGTCGTGCACGCGACCACGCTGGCCACCAACGCCGTGCTCGAACGCAGAGGCGTCCGCGTCGCCTATGTCACGACCAGAGGTTTCCGCTCGGCGATCCCCCTGGGCCGCTACGCGCGAGTCGAGGAGGACCGCTACGACCTCCGCTTCGACCCTCCCGCGCCGCCGGTCGCCGCCGGTGACTGTTTCGAGGTGCCCGAGCGGGTGGACCACCGGGGCGAGGTGCTCGAACCGCTCGACGAGGCGGCCGTGACCCGCGTCGGCGAGGAGATCGCGCGGCGGGGTGTCACCGCGGCCGCCGTCTGCCTGCTGCACTCGTACGCGAACCCCTCGCACGAACGGCGGGTCGCCGAGATCCTCCGACGCGTCGTGCCGACCGTGGTGATCTCCTCGGAGGTCTGGCCGGAACTGCGCGAGTACGAGCGGGCGACCACCACGATCATGTCCGCCTATGTCGGGCCCGTCATGGCGGGATACCTGCGGCGGCTGACCGCTCGGCTGGCCGGCATCGGAATCACCGCGCCGGTGCACGTCATGGACTCGGGCGGCGGCGTGATGTCCGCCGAACTGGCGGCCCGGCGGGCCGTGGCCACCATCGAGTCCGGGCCCGCGGCCGGGGTGCTGGCCGCCGCCGCGTCCGGCCATCCGGACGTCGTCTCCTTCGACATGGGCGGGACCACCGCTAAGACCTGCGTGATCAGGAACGGCGAGCCGGAGATCACCCACGAGTTCCACGTGGGCGGCAAGGGCAGCTTCGGCGGGCGCAGGGCCGGGACCGGGGTGCCGGTCAAGATCCCGGCGATCGATCTGGCGGAGGTGGGGGCCGGAGGGGGCAGCATCGCATGGGTGGACCCGGCCGGCACCCTGCGGGCAGGCCCGCGCTCGGCCGGTTCGGAACCCGGCCCGGCCTGCTACGGCCTGGGCGGCGACGAGCCGACGGTGACGGACGCCAACCTGGTGCTCGGCTACCTCGACGCCGCCTCGTTCGCCGCCGGGACGATGTCGCTCTCCCTCGACCTCGCGGAGAAGGCGGTCGACCGCCGCCTCGCCGGCCCGCTCGGGGTCTCCCGCGCCGAGGCGGCGCACGCCGTCCACGAGATCGCCAACGCCTCGATGGGATCGGCGGTCCACGTGGTGACGGTGCAGCGGGGCATCGATCCCCGAGGGTTCGTCATGGTCGCCTTCGGCGGCGCGGGCCCGATGCACGCGGCCAGGGTCGCCTCCCGCTTCGGCATCTCCACGGTGGTCGTTCCCGCGCACTGCGGGGTCGGCTCCGCGGCCGGCCTGCTGGCCGGCGACCTGTCCACCGACCGCGTCCTGTCCGCCCCGGGTGCCGACCCGGTGCGGGTCTTCGCCATCCTGGCCGAGACCGCCGCCGCCGACCTGAACGTGACCCTCGGCTCCCCCGGCGTCTCGGTCACCCGCTCGGCCGACGTCCGCTTCACCGGACAGGCCCACGACCTGACCGTGCGATGGAGCGACTCCCCCGCCGAACTGGCCGACCGCTTCTTCGCGAGATACCGGCAGGTGTACGGCATCGAGCAGCGGGGCCCCATCGAGGTCGTCGGCTACCGCGTCCGCGTCACCCAGACCGCCCGGCACTCCCTGGTCGGCACCGCGCCCGGAGCCCGGGAGCCGGGTGGGCCCCCGAAGCGCCCGGAGGCCCACGATGCCTCCGACACCGCCGAGGTGCGGCGGGCCGCGTACTTTCCCGAGCTCGGCGGATACGTACCGGTGCCGGTGCTCACCAGGGCGGCCCTGCGCGAGGTGGCGGGACCGGCGATCGTCGAGGACGCCGAGGCGACGATCGTGGTGCCACCGGGCTGGACGGCCAGGCTCGCGGACGACATGTCGGTAATCCTCACCGAGGGCGGAACACCATGACGCGGGAACCCCCGACGGCGCACCGGCGGCCCGCACGAGGGGTCCTCGCCGGGGGTCCCCACGAAGGGGCGAGTCGGTCGACGGCGGAGACGCTGACCGCGGAGGTACTGCGGAACGCGCTGGTGGTGGCGGCCGAGGAGGCGAGCATCGTGGTGGTGCGCTCGGCCTACTCGACGTTCATCGTCGAGGGGTCCGACGCCTCGGCGGCGATCCTCGACGCGGGTGGGCGCCTGGTCGCGCAGTCGATGGCGACCACGCTCATGAACAGCATGGCGTTGAAGGTCGCGCTGCCCGAACTGCTGAAGGACATCCCGGCCGCCGGGATGCGGCCCGGTGACGTGTTCGTGCTCAACGACGCCTACCGGGGCGGGGTGCACACCAACGACCTGCTCGTCTACCGGCCGGTCTTCGTCGCCGGCGAGCCCGCCTACTTCACCGCGACGATGATCCACGTCTCGGACCTCGGCGGCCTGTCCGCGGGCGGCATGGCCCCGCTCGCCACCGACATCTTCCTTGAGGGCCTGCAACTCCCCCCGGTCCTGCTGGCCACCTCGCGCGGCGTGGAACCGGCGATCGAGGCGATCCTGCGGGCCAACAGCCGTACCCCCGACAAGGTCATGGGTGATGTGCGCGCGCTCGTCGCGGGCACCGCGGTCGCCGCGACCAGGATCGAGGCGCTGGTCGGCGAGTACGGCCCGGCCGGGCTCGCCCGGGGGATCGACGACTATCTGGACCACACCGAGACGCTGACCCGCGCGGCCCTTCTCGCCCTGCCCGCCGGGCGCTACGAGGCGTCCTACCCGATCGACGACGACGGCATCGACCTCACCGTCTCGCACACCGTCAGGGTCGCGGTCACCCTGACCCCCGGTGCGGGAGCCGTGCTCGACTTCGACGGCACCGACCCCCAGGTCCCGGCGGCGATCAACTCCTCCTCGTCACAGTCGCTGGCCGCCGCCGTGTTCGCGATGCGCTGCTTCCTGGACCCGTCCATCGCGATGAACGACGGCTGCCTGCGGGCGATCGAGGTGCGGCTGCCACCCGGATCGCTGCTCAACGCGCGTTCCCCCTACCCGTGCGGTGGCCGGTTCGTGCCCATCTACGCGGCGATGGAGGCCGTCTTCCAGGCGCTGTCGGACGCGATGCCCGAGCGCGCCATCGCGGCGAGCGGCATCCTGCAGCCCTTCTCCATCGCGGCCGTCGGGGCGCCGTACTGGATCCACCTGTCGTACGACTTCGGCGGGGTCGGCGCCCGGCAGGGCAAGGACGGCCCGGACGCGACCGGCGTGCACTTCGGCATCGGCCGCAACTCGGTACCCCAGGTCGAGCCGGTCGAGACCCGCTGCCCGCTCGTCGTGGAGTCGGTGGAGACCGTTCCCGACTCCGGTGGCCCCGGCAGGTACCGGGGCGGCCTCGGCTCCCGCACGGTGATCCGCTTTCTGGCCGACGCCCACGTCACCACCCGGGGCGACCGGCTGCGCAACGCCCCGCCCGGGCGCTCCGGTGGCCTGCCCGGCCGGCTCGGCGGCTTCTACCTGCGGCGCGCGGACGGCTCGCTGGAACACCTCGCCTCCAAGGTGAACAACGTCCGGCTCGGCGCGGGCGAGGCGTTCGTGATCGAGACGACCGGCGGCGGCGGCATCGGCTCCCCGTACGAGCGGCCCGTCGCGGAGGTCCTCGCCGACCTCGACACCGGCCGCGTCACCCCACACGGCGCCCTCGCCGACTACGGGGTCACCCTCGAAGACGACGGCACGGCGACGCGGCCCCGGGCGGCCTCACCGGAACGGCCGGGCCTGGAATAGCCCGACTCCGAGGCGGTGTCCCCACCGTCGTCGTTCCGGCCCAGGTCGGCGGGCAGGAGTTGTTCGGTCAGCAGGCGGCGTACCCGTGCGCGGCGGTCAGGGGCATCCAGCCACCGTCGCACCAGCCGCCACCCATGGACGTAGCCGAAGATGTACGGGCTCATGACGGACGGTCTGAGCAGGTTGAGGGTGCGGGCGATCTCGCTCTCGTCGTACAGTGCCCAGCGCGCCAGGTAATCGCCGAGCCGCGCGTCGGACGATCCCTCGGCGGCCAGGAAGGCCGCGTTGCCCCACACCCCCCACAGCACGTTCTTCGCGTGGTGGATCGCGGCGAGGTCGCTGCCGTCCCGGCGGATGCCGAACTCGGGCAGGACGGCGCCGGCCAGCCAGGTCTGAGCCTCGTCACCGGGAAAGAGGATCTCCTGCGCGCACAACCCGAGTCCCTCGCTGATCAGGAACGACGGCGAGAGCATGAACCGCACCCGCTGGTCCGCGCGGCCCTGCCCGTCCACCAGCAGGCGCTCCTTGAGCAGCGACTCGGCGATGTGCCCCGGATGTCCCTCGTGGGCCACGATGTACAGCAGGTCGGCCAGATTGAACGGGAGGTCTCCGTTGATGAAGATCGTGGACTCGGTGCCGCCGTGATGGTGTCCGGCCGCGTGGTAGGACACCCCGCCGACCACCTGGCAGCCGACGCTCTCGTCCGCGGGCAGCGTCACGATGGTCTCGGTACGGGCACGGGTCTCGGCCACGGCTCTGCCCACCAGGTCGGGCAGCCGCTCCATCCGGGTCAGGGTGTGGGTCCGCTGCCAGGCGCGCAGCCGTTCCGCCAGCGAGCCGCGAGTCTTCGGCAGCGCCGCGTCCAGCAGTTCGTGCGCCTCCTCGAACACCGACTCCGGCAACGGCCGCGGCCGTAACCCCAGGCACTGCTGGGCATACTCGGCCAGCGGCAGCCTCTCCCCGTCCAGGTACCGGGCCACCGCGCGCATCGCGCGGATCTGCGCCACCAGGTACGGGGCCTGCTCGGAGGCGAGGGCGTCCAGCAGCCGGTCGGCCTCTTCGGCCAGCCGGCCTGGCCGGGGCGGGCTCTGCGCCCCTGCCTGGGTGCGCCATTCGTCCGGGCCCCGGTAGATGAGCACGGCGCCTCCGGAGGGGACGGCGATCAGACGGTCGATGAGCAGGGCCAGCATCGCGTAGTCCCTCAGCCACACCTGGTCGGTCATGGGATTCTCCTCGTCGTGATGGGACCGGGGCCGCTAAATTAGCTGTACGGTTTTCCGTACAGTGCACGGAAAGGGCGGCGCCATGCCGAGCGGGCAGTCCATCTGGTTCCGCGACGAGGGGCCCGCTCGCAAACCACGTCTGTCGCGCGAGCGGATCGTCAGGGCGGCTGTCGAACTGCTGGACGCCGAGGGCGCCGAGTGCTTCTCCATGCGCGCCCTCGCCGCCCGCCTGCGCGCGGGCACGATGTCGCTGTACGAGTACGTCACGAGCAAGGAGGACGTGCTGGACCTCGCTCTTGACGAGGTCTTCGGTGAGGTCGAGATGGCGGAGACCGACGCGTCATGGCGCACGATTCTGATCGGGCAACTCTCGCAGAGCCGCCAGGTCATGCACCGCCATCCGTGGATACCCGCCCTCGTCGCCACCCGCCCGCTGGCGGGGCCCAATGCCCTGGCCCGCTCCGAGTTCTTCTACTCGGCCCTCGCCCGCGCAGGTCTGCGCGGCCCGGCGCTGACCGCCGCCGTGGGAGCGCTGACGTCCTACGTCAACGGGTACGTCTCCTCGGAGAACATCTGGTGGTCCCGGATTCGCGCTCCCGCCGCCGACGCCGAGATCCGCGACCAGGTCCAGCGGCACCTGGATGAGCGCCTGAAGTCCTATCCGACGCTCGCCCGGCACGCCGAAGTCGGCAACGGTGACTTCGACGACCAGTTCGCGCTGGGCCTGGCCATCATCCTCGACGGCATCGAGGCCCGGCTCGCCTGACCGCCACCGGAGACAGCGCCTCCGGCCCAACCGGGCAAGGACTTCCGGGAACGGTACGACTATCCGCGTGGCCGGGTGAGCGCGGCGGGGTCGAAGGAGACCTCGAACGGCGCGAGCAGGTTCGCGACCTCGCCCGCCTCGTATCTTTCGGCGGGTTTGTAGTCGTCCCCGGCGAGTTCGTGGACGTGGACGGACGGGCCTTCGGACAACTCGATCCGCCAGTAGGCGGGAATGCCCGCAGCGGCGTAGGCGGCCCTCTTGAGGTGGCGGTCTCGCGCCTGCGTGCTCGGGCTGACCAACTCGACGGCCAAGAGGATGTCACGTGGCGCGAACATCAGCCCTCTCTCATCGACGGTCTCCGTCGGCACCACAACAAGGTCAGGGATGAAGAAGTCACGGCTACCCACCCGGAGGTTCACCTCCTGCAGCGGCTGGAACTCTGGCGGCGCAGCGTCTTCGAGAATGCGCGCGAGACGCAGACTCGCGTACTGATGCAGGGGGACAGGGGAAGGACTCACCAGCAGGCTCCCGTTGAAGAGCTCGTAGCGGTTCCCGTCGTCGGGAAACTTGAGCAGGTCGTCGACAGTGAACGGCGGCTCTCCTTGGAGAACCGTCCGCCTGGCCGCCGGCTCCTTCGTTGCCATCGTGGTCACCTGCTCAGTGTCGGGAGTCTCGCCCTCGCTCACATGCTACTTCCCACAATTCCATTACTTTAAGTGGTCAGGACATCACGGTTTGCCCACTGCTGGGCGCCCTCTCGGACGGCGGTGTGGACGGCGCGGGCGACGCGGGCGCCCCAGGTGGAGCGGGGGCCGCCGAAGAGTTCCTCCGGGCCGTGGTCGGGGACCGCCACGCAGACCGCGTCGGAGGCAGTCCCGGTACCGGGGAAACCGACCTCCAGCAGGGCCTGGGTCTTGGCCTCGGTCACCGTCATGACCGCGTTGACCAGGGCGGCGTCGCTCATCGCGACCGGTACGACGACGACGATGTTGATCGTGCCAGGCAGGTACACGGGGGCCAGCTCGGGGTCCGGCACGCCTTCGGGCGCGGCGGCCCAGGTCGGGACGCGCAGGCCGACGGTCGCCATGACCTCCACCCCCCCGTCGTCGGCCCGGGTGAAGTGCTCGACCGAGGCGGCGGTGAGCATGCCGACCCCGGGGCCCGGCGGGGCGAGCTCCAGCAGGTGGTCCACCGGGTCCATCCGCGAGTATCCACCGACCACCTGCGCGTTGAGCGCCCAGGCGGCCGGGCCGATGCCGCCGCCGACCATGGCCGAGGAGATCGCCCGCCACCCGGGGCCGAACTCCCAGAGCAGCGAGGCCAGCCGGGCGCCGTCCTCCTCGCGGTGACTCAGCCTCAGCGAGACCTCGCGGACGTCCGGCTGGATCTCGGGCCCGCTCAGCAGCCCTTCGGACGAACCTCGCGTACGCCCGGGAACGCCCGGACGGATCTCGGACCCGGTCAAGGACGCTCCAGATGGACCTCGGGCCTGCCACCGGGGCCGGTGGCGACGCGGACGCGGGCCTCGAAGTGCTCACCGATCAGCTCTCCGGTCAGTACTTCGGCCGGGGTGCCGGAGGCGGCCATCCGGCCGCCCGAGAGCAACATCATCGAGTCAGCGTACTGGCCGGCCAGGCTCAAATCATGCAATGTCGTGACAACAGTGAGTCCGTCGGCCAGCCGGAGCCGGTCCACGAGCTCCAGCACCTGCTGCTGATGTCCCAGGTCGAGGGCGGTGGTGGGCTCGTCGAGCAGGAGCACCGGGGCCTGCTGGGTCAGCGCCCTGGCGAGCACCACGCGCTGGCGCTCGCCTCCGGACAGACGGCCGAGCCGCCGGACGGCGAGGTGCGACAGGTCCAGCCGCTCCAGCACCGAAGCGGTCACCTCGCGGTCGCGGCGGCCCTCGCGGCCCAGGTAGGGGATGTACGGGGTACGCCCGAGCAGGGCGTAGTCGAACACCGTCATGTCGACCGGCAGCGCCGGGGACTGCGGGGCGTAGGCCAGCAGCCTGGCCCGGTCCCTGGGCCGCAGCCGTCTGACCGGCACGTCGTCGACGAGCACCTCGCCCGCACAGGGCAGCACCCCGGCCAGGGCGCGCAGCAGCGTGGACTTGCCCGCGCCGTTGGCGCCGATGACGGCCAGCCAGCCGCCGTCATCGACGTCGAGCCCGACGCCGGACAGCACGGTCCGCCGGTCCAGCACCACCGACAGGTCGCTCACCGCGAGACGACTCACCGGATCTCCCCTCCGCGCGGCGCACGGGCCACGGTCGCGTGCGCCCCGTACGGACGGACCTGGCCGCTCATGTCTCCACCCGGCGGGTCATGCGCAGTACGGCCACGAAGAACGGCGCGCCGAAGAAGGCGGTCACCACCCCGATGGGCAGCTCGGCGGGGGCGAGCACGGTCCTGGCGATGAGGTCGGCGAGGACCAGGAAGGCGGCCCCGCCGACCAGCGAGATCGGCAGCACGACCCGGTACGAGGAACCGGTCAGGCGGCGGACCACGTGCGGCACGACGATGCCGACGAAGCCGATCAGCCCGCTGACCGCCACGGCCGCCGCGGTGGCCAGGGAGGCCGCGAACAGCACGACGAGGCGGACCCTGGCGGCGTTCAGGCCGAGGGTGACCGCCTCGTCGTCACCGACCGAGAGCACGTCGAGCAGCCTGCCGTGCAGCAGCATGACCGTCACCGAGACGACCGCGTACGGGGCCACCAGTGTGACCTGCCCCCAGCCGCCGCCGACGTTGCCGAGGATCCAGGCGTAGATGCGCTGGAGCTCCTCCACCCTGAGCTGCTGCAGGAACGTCTGGACGGCGGTGAGGAAGGAGGTGACCGCCACACCCGCGAGGACCAGCGTGGCGGTGCCGCCGCCCCGGCCCGCCGCGTTGCCCAGCGCGTAGGCGAGCAGGACGCCGCCGACGGCGCCGACGAAGGCCGCGGCGGGAATGCCGATCGCCTCGCCGTCGCCCTTGCTGAGAACGATCGCCGCCGTGGTCGCCAGACCGGCGCCCGCGGCGGCTCCCAGCAGGTAGGGGTCGGCCAGCGGGTTACGGAAGACCCCCTGGTAGCCGGCTCCCGCGACGGCCAGCAGACCGCCGACGATCGCGGCGAGCAGGACCCTGGGCAGCCGTATCTCGGCCAGGAGGCTCAGTTCGACCGGGGCCAGCCCGGAGTCGGCCGAGACGAACGGCAACCAGTCGAGCAGCTGGATCAGCACGCTGCGCGGCGCGATGTCCGCGGCACCGACCAGCAGCCCGGCGAGCATGCTCGCCAGCAGCAGGGCCACGGCCACGGCCGTCACCGCCGGGCTGAGCCGGGCCGCCTGCCCGGCCGTGCCGCCGGGGACGCCGGAGGAGCGGGGGAGATCTGTCAACTAGCTGGCCGCGGCCTTCTGAACGGCCTCGCCGACCTGCTGGGCGAGGTCCACGACGCGCGGTCCCCAGCGGGAGGCGATGTCGTCGTCGAGAAGGATGACCCGGTCGTTCTTGATGGCCGACAGCTTGGACCAGCCCGGACGCTTGGCGAGGGTGTCCTTCGACTGGCCGCAGCACTTGGTGTCGGCCAGGAAGATCAGGTCGGGGTCGGCCTGCGCGACGAACTCGGCGGAGAGCTTGGGGTAGCCGCCCGCCGCGTCGGGGGCCTTGTCGGCGATGTTGGTCAGGCCGAACAGCCCGTAGATCTGGCCGATGAAGGTGGCGGAGGTCGCCGCGTAGGGGGTGACGTCCAGCTCGTGGTAGTAGGTGAGCTTCGCGTTCTTCGGCGCGGCGGCGGCGAGCTCGTCGATCTGCTTCTTCATCCGCTCGGCGAGTTCGGTGGCCCGCTCGCCGTTGCCGGTGGCGGCGCCGAGGTCGGTGATCTGGTCGTAGGCCTCGTCGAGCTTGGTGGCGGCGGGCTCCAGCAGCACCGGGACGCCGACCTTGCCCAGCGCGGCGACGATGCCGTCGATGTCGTTGGAGAGCACGACCAGGTCGGGCTTCTGGGCGATGATCGCTTCGACGTTCGGCTTGAAACCGGACAGGTCGCTCTTCGGCGCCTCGGCGGGGTGGTTGGACTGGTCGTCCACCGCGACGACCTGTGCTCCGGCGCCGATCGCGAACAGGCTCTCGGTGGCGGCGGTCGACAGCGAGACGATCCGCTCGGGCCTGCTCTCGATGGTGACGGAGCCGTTGCCCGCCTCGACGGTGACCGGGAAGCCCGCCGCCGAGGGAGTCGCGGCGGCACTTGCGGAGGTGGTGGAAGGCGGGGTCGCGGGGGATGTCTGACCGCATCCGGCGAGGGTCAGCGTGGCGAGCAGGGCGCCGGCGAGGGCGCTGCGTACGGGCCTCAAGGGAGGTCCTTTCAGTTACCGGAACCGAGGGACCCAGACAAGGACGGGTCACCCTTTTCCACGAGGGTCGGCGTCGACGACGCGGCGGAGGCGACCTGGCTCGACCCACGAGGGGCCATGACAGTTGCGGGACAGCGCCGGACTCACACCGGACTTCGCTCACACCACGCGTTGGACGAACGCTATCAACTCCCCCGAACAGCCTCTATGCCGAGGCTTCGGACAGACCGCTCTGTGGCTCCTCGGGTAGGCCGCGCCAAGGACCGCTCTCCAGGCACAACGCTACCGGCGAGCCGTCCCGCGACAGGCCGCGCTCCGGCGGGACCGCCCGTCAGACCTCCGGCCCGCTCTTCGAAAGAGCCGCTCTCCGTCCCCCTGACAGGCCGCGCCCGTCCGGCGGGCCGTCGTTCGGCGGGGGCGCCTCTCAGCCGAGCTGCTCCTCGGCGGCGGCGATGATCTCCTGCAGGCGCAGGCCGTGCGCGGCGTCCAGGGGGTGGCCGCCACCGCGCCGCACGGTCCGCTCGAACTCCATGAGCATCAGGGAGAAGACGTCGGAGCCCAGCCGGGTGTCGTCCATGCTCTCCCGGCCGAGGCGGCCGTAGATCTCGACGTCGGAGGGCGGGCTCTCGCCCGGCACGCTCATGCACAGCGACGCCTCGCTGACCGCGCCGGTCTCGTGCTCCAGCAGCAGGCCGACCCAGCCCAGCGGGTTGCCGTGGGCGCGGACCCCGACGACCCTGCCGAGCGCGGCGTCCAACATGTCGATCATGTGCGGGCCGACGTCGAGGATCGCGCCGCGCTCCAACCGCCAGGAGGTGGCGAAGTCCCCGCCGAGCATCGCCCCCGAGATGTTGGCCGCCCGGCCGCCGAACGGCTCGATGGCCGTGACCCTGGCCAGGAAGGCCCGGGTGGCGGGCGAGTAACGCCAGGTGAGGACCATCTGTGAGGCCACGCCCGCCTCGGCGACCGCCTCGGCCAGCCGCCGCGCGCCGTCCAGGTCGGCGGCGAGCGGTTTCTCCAGCAGCAGTGCCTTGCCCGCCTTGGCGGCGAGCACGCCGAGCTCCGCCTGGACGGCGGGCGGCACCGAGAACGCGACCGCCTCGCAGTTGTCGAAGAGTTCCTCGATCCGCTCGAAGACGGGAGCGCCGAATCTGGCCGCTGCCTCGGGGCGACGAGCCCACACGCCCGCCAGACGTGTGTTCGGACCAGCCGCCAGCATCGGCGCGTGCACCATCTCGGCCCACGGTCCGGCACCTACCAGACCCACAGATAACGTCACGGATCCAGTTTCGCACGCTCCCAGGCCCTGATCGCGTGCTCCGGACGGTGCGCCGTCGTCCCGCTGTCGACCACGATCGTCTGGCCGGTCACGCACCGCGCCTCGTCCGAAGCGAGGAACGCGACCAGCGCCGCCACGTCGTCCGGCTCCGCCGCCCAGGGCAGCAGACGTTCGGCGGCCTTCTCCGCCAGCCGCCGCGGGGACATCGCCCCGCGCGCCGCGTCGGTCATGACGAGGCCGGGGGCGACCGCGTTGCAGCGGATGCCGCGCGAGCCGTACATGGTGGCGACGTAGCGGGTGAATCCGGTCAGGGCCGCCTTGGACGTCCCGTAGGCCGCGTGGTCGGCGTCGCCCACCAGCCCGGACACCGACGAGGTCAGCACGATCGCGCCGCCGTCGCGCATCGCGGGGACCGCGTGCTTGACCATGAGCATCGCCCCTCGCAGGTTGACGGCCATGGTGCGGTCCCAGATCCCGACGTCCAGGTCGAGCAGGTCCTGGTCGCGGCCGTAGACGTCGCGGTCCAGGCAGGCGGCGTTGGAGTGCAGCACGTCCAGCCCGCCGAACGAACCGGTCAGCTGCGCCACGGCCGCCTTCACCTCCGCCTCGTTCGACACGTCGCAGTGGAGCGCGCACGCCGTACCGCCGCGGGCCCTGATCGCCGAGGCCACCGAGCGCGCGCCCGCGGCCCACAGGTCGGCGACCCCGACGCAGGCGCCCTCGGCGGCCAGCCGGCGCGCGGTCGCCGCGCCGATTCCCGAGGCGGCACCGGTGACCAGCGCCACCCGGCCGTCGAAGCGCGTCACCATTCCACGTTCAGCGCGGTCAGACCCCGCCCGACCAGCGACGTGCGGTAGGTGACGGGCGGTCCGCCCGATGCCAGGCGGAGCCCCGGGAGACGGCGGCCCAGCACCTCCAGCGCGGTACGGAGCTGCAGGCGGCCGAGCGCGGCTCCCACGCAGAAATGGATGCCGTAGCCGAGCGTCATGTGCGCGTCGGCGTTGCCGCGGTCGATCCGGAACTCGTCCGGCTCGTCGAAGACGCGCTCGTCGTGGGCCGCGGAGTCGGTGGAGAGCAGGCAGAGCGAGCCCTTCGGGATGGTCACGCCGCGCATCTCCACATCGACGGCGGCATACCGGAAGGAGCCGAGGCTGGCGCCGTCGATGCGCATGCACTCCTCCACCGCGTTCTGCACCAGCGCGGGCGGCACCGGCCAGATCCCCTCGCGCAGCAGCCTGAACACGCTGTTGCCGAGCTGGTTGGGTACCGTGTCGTTGCCGCCGAGCAGGATCGTGGAGATCAGCTCGACGACCTCGCGGTGCGACAGCTCGGTGCCGATCAGCGAGGTCATCAGCGAGACGAAGTCGTCGCGCGGCTCTGCGGCGCGGGAGGCGACCAGCTTGTCGACGTAGTCGAGGTAGGTCAGGAAGCTCTCCGCCAGCACCAGCTGGCGCTCGGGCGGCTGCGGCGACAGGAAGAGCTGGAACCAGTCCTTCACGTGCTCCTTGACGAAGGCCTCGTCCTCCTCGGGGACGCCGATGAAGCGGGCGGTGAGCTTGATCGAGGGCACGTGCGCGATCTCCGCGACCAGGTCTCCCCCGCCGCTCGGGATCACCCGGTCGAGCACCTCCTCGTTCAGGTCGCGGAAGCGCTGTTCCATCGCGGCGACGGCGCGCGGGGTGAAGGCGCGCGAGACCGAGCGGCGCAGCCGGGTGTGGGTGGGCGGGTCGACGTTGGCCACGAAGCTGGACAGGAACGAGCCGTGCTCGCCCAGCATCCGCCTGGTCTCGCCGGCGAGGCTGCGGGAGATCGTCAGCGAGCCCTCGGAGGAGAAGCGCCCGGGGTCGCCGTAGGCGGCGCGCACGTCCTCGTGCCGGCTGATGACGTAGGCGCCCAGGTGCTCGCTGTGGAACACCGGGCGCTCGTCGCGGAGCCTGCGCAGGAAGTCGTAGGGCGCGGCGACGTGCCAGGCCGCGCTGACGTCGAAGTCCTCAGCGGTGATCATGACCTGCCTCTCGGTACGGCTCGCGCCGGGCGAGGATCTGGCGGGGGTTGGCGATGAGCATCAGGTCGATCTGCTCGGAGGTGACGCCCCGCCTGCGGAGCTCGGGCAGTACGTCCCTGGAGATGTGGAGCAGGTGGTAGTTGGGGTGGCGTCGCCGTACGACGTCGGCGTCGAAGCGGTCGTTGAAGCAGTAGGAGTCGTGGGAGAGGACCATCCGGTCCGCGTGGCCGCGCGCGGCGAGTTCGGCGACGATCGCCACCCGGTTCTCGAACGAGCTGATCGTCTCGATGCCGAACCTGTCCATGCCCAGGTAGGAGCCGTTCGCGATGAGTTCTTCCAGGTAGGTGACGTCCGTCGCGTCTCCGGCATGCCCGATGACGACCCTGGAGAGGTCCACGCCCAGCCGGGCCAGCAGCTTCTGCTGCTCCAGGCCGCCGCCCGAGGCACTGTGCGAGTGGGTGGAGATCGGCACCCCGGTCTCCAGGTGCGCCTCGGCGACCGCGCGAAAGACCCGCTCGCAGTTGGCGGTCATGCCGAGGTGGTCGGTGGCGCACTTGAGGACGCCGGCCTTCACCCCGGTACGGCCGATTCCCTCGGTGATGTCCCTGACGAAGAACTCGGCCAGCCGGTCGGCGCCGCCGAACAGCGAACCCGGCCCGCGGTTGCCGAAGTAGGGCGGCAGCGCGTCGTAGGTGTAGAGGCCGGTGGCGACCACGATGTTGACCTCGGTCAGCTCGGCCACCCGCTGCACCGCGGGCACGTAGCGGCCCAGGCCGACCACGGTCAGGTCGACCACCGTGTCGATGCCGTGCCGTTTCAGGTCGTTCAGCTTGGCCGCGGCCTCGTGGGCGCGCGCTTCGAGGTCCCAGCCCTCGGGAATGTCCGGCCAGTTCCACAGGATCTCCGGGCTGAGCCCGAAGATGTGCTCGTGCATGAGCGTCGCGCCCGGATCCCCGATGGGGCCGGTGATCGTCTCGACGCTCGGGACGGGGCTGTCACTCATGTCCGCTCACCACTCCTCGCTCTTCGCCGCCCCGTTCACGCGTGCGCGACGACCGGGAACCTCGGGTGTTCGAACGGCTGGTTGACGACCAGCCCCAGGCCGTCGGTCTGCCCGTACGGCGTGCCGGTGTAGAGCGCGTCCGCGTCGAAGTAGGTGACCGTGAACGACAGCCTGGCACTGTCCCTGCGGTTGGCGGCCGCCCCGTGGACGGTCAGTGCGTGGTGCACGGTCGCGTCTCCGGCCGCGAGGTCCAGCGGCGGGGAGGTCTCCAGCTCCTTCAGCCACGGATGCTGGCTGAACTGGTCGTCGCCGTCCCTGGCGAAGGAGCGGCCCAGCAGGCCGTACCGGTGGGAACCGGACAGGAACCGGAGTGAGCCCATGTCGGCGGGCACGTCCACCAGGGCCAGCCAGACGGTGAGCATGGCCGAGCGGTCCATCGGCATCCACGGGAAGTCCTGGTGGAACTCGGTGGCGCCGTGCCCGCCGTCCGGCTCCTTGATCAGCAGGTTGGTCACCTGGATCCGTACCCCGGCCACCCCGTGCAGCAGCCGGGTGGCGGCGCGGCCGAGGGCCGGGGCGAAGGCCAGGTCCCGGAAGTGCTCGTCGGTCTCGGCGATGTCCCTGGACTGGCCGAACGCCTGGTCGACCTTGGAGGCGACCACCCGCGAGCGCTCGGCGAGGTGTTCCCGGGCACGGTCGCGGAGCAGGGCCACGTAGCCGCCTTCGACCAGGCGTGGCAGCCTTACCCAGCCGTTGTCCGCGAAGAAGGCGACCTCGTCGTCGGTCACCTCGCGGACCAGGTTGTCGTCAGCCATTGGCTCAGTGTCGAACCTCCCGCCCGCTAAAGCAAGCGCTTGGTAACAACAGTCGCCTTTCCGTGCCCGGGCGGCACCTCTATGCTTAGCAAGCGCTTGGTTGAACAGAGGGGATGCCGATGGATCGCCCGTTCCGGTTCGCCGCCGTGATCCGCGAGGCCACCTCGGCCAGGGCCTGGGCCGAGGCGGCACGCCGCCTTGAGGGCTCGGGCTTCGACGTGCTGCTCGTCCCCGACCATCTGGTCGGCCCCCGCTTCGCGCCGGTCGCGGCGATGACCGCGGCGGCGTGCGCCACCAGCCGTCTGCGGGTCGGCACGCTGGTGTTCGCCAACGACTTCCGCCACCCCGCGGTGCTCGCCAAGGAGGCCGCCACCGTCGACCTGCTCTCCGAGGGCCGCCTGGAGCTGGGCCTCGGCACCGGCTGGATGGCCGCCGACTACGCCGGCGCCGGGCTGGCGTTCGAGCCGCCGGGGGTCAGGGTGGACCGGCTGGCCGAGGCGATCACCGTGCTCAAGGGCCTGTGGGCGGACGGCCCCTTCACCTTCCACGGCAGGCACTACCGGATCACCGCCCTGGACCAGACCCCCAAGCCCCTGAGCCGCCCCCACCCTCGGCTGCTGCTCGGCGGCGGTGGCCCGCGCATGCTCGGGCTGGCCGCCCGCGAGGCCGACGTGATCAACCTCGGCATGCGGGTACGCGCCGACGGGACCGGCCCCGACGGCGCGGACGGCGGTCTGGACGCCTTCCTAGCCAAGATCGACGTGGTACGGCGGGCCGCGGCCGGCCGCTACGACCGGATCGAGCTCGGCACCAGCGTGCAGCAGCTCGGCGTCCGCAAGCGGGACGAGCCGTGGAGCGCCGCCGACTCCTCCCGGCAGGACGAGACGCCGCAGGTGCTGCTCGGCACCCGCCAGGACGTCGTCGACAAGCTCCGCCACTGGCGCGACACCCACGACCTGTCCTATTTCGTGCTCCACCACGAGCGCGACCTGGACGCCTTCATCCCGGTCGCCGAGGAGCTCGCGGGCCGCTGACCCGTGGCGCCTCGCCGCCCGCGCCCCGGGGCGTGGGCGACGAGGCGCCGGCGGCATGATTGGGCATCATGGACCAGATGATTCTGTTGCGGCACGGCGAGACCGAGTGGAGCCGGAACGGCCGGCACACCGGGCGCACCGATCTACGGCTGACCACCGGAGGCGAGGAGCAGGCACGGGCACTGGCCCCGCTGATCTCGGACCGGACGTTCGGCCTCGTCCTGGTCAGTCCGGCTCGGCGCGCGCGGGACACCGCCGAGCTCGCCGGGATCAAGGACTACGAGACGGATCCCGACCTGTGGGAATGGGACTACGGCGGCTACGAGGGCATCACCGCCCTGAAGATCCGCGAGAGGCGCCCCGGCTGGCACCTGTGGCGCGACGGCGTCGTCCCCGGCGACGCCGAGCACCCCGGCGAGAGCGCGGAGCAGGTCGGTGCCCGCGCCGACCGGGTGATCGCCCGCGCCCTGGCCGCGGACGGCGACGTGGTCCTGGTCGCCCACGGGCACTACCTGCGGGTGCTGTGCGCCCGCTGGCTCGGCCTGCCACCGACCGACGGCCGCCTGTTCCGCCTGGACACCGGCACCTACTCCCGGCTCGGCTTCGAGCGCGACGAGCCGGTCGTCCTCACCTGGAACGCCCCGGTCCTCCCCACCGCCTAGATCGGGGAGAGCCGGGAGCCGGGGAAGGGCGCCAGCAGGGTCTCCCGCCACGGGCCCGCCAGGAACTCCCTGGCCCGCCTGCTCCAGTCGAGCAGCCGGCCGTCCGGCTCCACCTCGTCGTCCAGGCCGAGCGCCGCGTCCCTGGACCGCTGAAGCGCCAGGTGGTCGTCCAGCGTCATGCCCCAGACGGTGACGACCTCGGTGTCGCAGAACAGGACCTCGTACAGGCCGATCGGGCGGTGGCCGTGGTCGGCGAGGACGGGCGCGCGCTCCTCGCGGACGGCGTCGAGGTAGTCCAGCGCGGCCCCGGGCCGCACCTGGGCGCTCTCGAACAGGTAGAACGGGGCCGCGTAGCCCTCGGCGGTGATGTCGGCGAGGGCCGGACTGCCGCGCACCGCGCCCAGCGGCCGGGAGAAGGCGGAAAAACGCAGGTCGTCGATGTCGGAGAGGAAGAGCCTGCCGTCGACGCCGTCGTAGATGTTCATCATCTGCCGCCAGCCGCCGTCCCAGCCGCCGTGGCAGTCCCAGAGCGTGACCGCCTTGAACTGGGGGTGGCCGGTGATGCCGACGGCGTAGAAGGCGCCCACCAGGTCGATGTCCCTGGATCTGATCGACAGCCCCTGGGTCAGTTCCGGGGTGTCGAGGGCCTCGTCCTCCTTCTTGTAGCGGGTGAGCCAGGTGAGGTACTCCAGCGGCCTGCGGGAGTTCATCGGCCGGAAGTCGACCTCTTCGATCAGGTAGATGCCTCGCCGCACGGTAAGCGCCTCCTCGACCCAAGCGATTGCTTGGTGGAACCCTAGTCGAGGAGGATCATGCCGTACAGCGTGGAGATCCGGTTTGGACGGCGAGGTCGTCCCGGCCACCCGCGGGCACTTCCTGCGGAACCCGCCGCGCCTCAGCGACGTCGCGTCCGCTGGACGGCGTGATGGGCGGCGAGTCCCGCCCTGTCGAGCTTGCCGTTACCGGTCAGGGGGAACGAGTCGAGCAGCTTCACCCTGTGCGGCACCATGTGACGTGGAAGCGACAGTCTCGCGTACCCCTTCACATCGGCCTCCGTGACCGCCCCCGGCGACGCGGAGTCGACGTAGGCCACCATCTGGGGCTCCCCGATGGGGGTTTTCTCCACCACGCACGCGACGCCTCTCACCCCGGCCATCCCGCTGAGCACCGACTCGATCTCACCGAGCTCGATCCGGAACCCCCTGAGTTTGACCTGCGTGTCCCTGCGGCCGATGTAGTAGAGGTTTCCCTCCCCGTCACGCGTTCCCCAGTCGCCGCTGCGGTAGTGGCGCGATCCGGCCGGGCCGGTGACGAAACGGCTCGCGGTGAGATCCGCGCGTCCCAGGTAGCCGTGGGCGACCCCGCCCCCGGAGACCCAGATCTCCCCTGGCTCGCCGACGCCGACCTCCGCTCCGGTGGAATCCCGCAGGCTGACCGAGAGATGGCTCAGGGGCCGCCCGATGGGCGTGGCGGACTCCGGCGCTCGGGCGAGCAGCTCGGGGGAGAGAAGGCAGTGCGTCACATGAACGGTGGTCTCGGTGATCCCGTACATGTTCACCATCCGGGCCCCGCCGAGGCCGGCGCTCCACCACAGTTCCAGGTCCGGCGGGCACACCGCCTCACCACCGAAGACCACGTATCTGAGTGCGGGCAGGCGGGTGCCCGAACGTGCCAGCTCCCTGACCAGGTAGCCGAACACCGACGGCACCTGGTTGAGGACGGTGACACGTTCGGAGAGCAGGGTGGAGATCATCGCCTGGGGGTCCACGACGACCTCCGCGGCGGGAACCAGCAGGCGGGCACCGTGCAGCAGCGCGCCCCACATCTCCCACACGCTGAAGTCGAAGCTCAGTGAGTGGAACAGGACCCAGACGTCGTCCACGTCGAAGGAGAAGACCTCACCGGCGGCGTCCATCAGGCCGAGCACGTTGGAGTGGGAGACGACACAGCCCTTGGGAGCGCCGGTGGACCCGGAGGTGTAGATGACGTAGGCGGTGTCCGGAGGGACCTCCAGGGCCCCCGCCGACGCCCGCTCCACGATCCAGAGGGGGCCGATCTCGGCGAGCACGGACTCGCCGGCCACCGGCAGGTCCGTGACGATGAGACGCACACCGGCGTCGGCCAGTATCTGGTCCTGGCGTCTCTCCGGGTACGCGGGGTCGATCGGGACGTAGGCGCGGTCGGCCATCATGATCCCCAGCGGCACCGCGACGGCGTGATGGCTCCGAGCGACCCTCGCCGCGACGAGCCGATCCCCCGCGAGCCTGCGCAGCTCTCCCGCGACCCGCAGAGCCAGGGCTTCCAGTTCCCCGTACGTGAGCTCGCCGCCGGTTCCCCGCACCGCCAGGCGCGAGGGGTGCGCTCCGGCCACGGCCTGGAAACGGGTATGCAGCCGATCTTCTGGCATCCCCGCACCTCCTTGGTGATCGTTGTGTGTTTCGAACCGCATGTCAGCGGGTCTCCCGGCGGGACGGGGGCGCGGCTCGCCCTCCGTCGCGTCGAACCGGGAGGCCCGTTCGGCGAAGCCGGGTGCGGCCACGGCCTCGCGCACCGGCTCCCATGCGGAGGCGACAGAGGATCCGAGCGCTCTCACCGTCATTTCGGGAAGCAGCGATCACGCTAGTGGGAGGTCCTGCGAAAACCTTGAAACATGCTTGGGTTTGGCTTGGAGCCCCAGGAGGGGTGTGCCGCCCAAGACGCCACGGCGACAGAAGGCACCGGAAACAGCGGTCATGCCGGGTGAGCGCCCAGGCCGCACCCGTACGGGAAAGTCGGCGACTCAGCGGCCCCACATCCGCCGCCTGCGGAGACGCACCCTCCGGGCGGCCCTGCCGCCGGAGTCCGGCCGGCAGGAGACGCAAGACGGAGGACGCGGGTGGAGACGATCTCCTGCCGCGGACGCGCAAAGCCTCACCAGGTGGCGGATTCGCCGGTGAGACGACGGGCCATGAGATCGTTCACGGCCAGGTGGATCATGGCTTCGGACCGGTCGGGGAAAGGGGCCTCGCGTGGTGCGGAGATCCCGTTCAGGCGGCCGCGGCGGCGGGCTGCGGGCCCCGGCCGGTCAGCCATTCGAGCACCTTGCGATGGCCGTGGCAGGCGTCCTCGAAGTGACCCCAGCGCCAGTAACGTGGCTGGTCGCGCACTCCGGTGACCCATGTGCGGTAGGACACCGGAGTGGGCGCACCCTCCCCCGTCACCGCCGAGGCAACGCCGTAAGTGCGGATCACGACGCGCCCGCCTGGCGCGAACAGCACGTCGTCGGCCACCGGGTACAAGGTCATCTGGTCGAGCACGGCTTGAGCCCCCAATCGCTGTGATCTCAAACTCTTCCGTGCCGTTCCACTCTCCCGGTTACACCACCGGCGCGGCTCGGTTAACCCGGCGGCTCTGAGGTAAAAACGGTGTTACACCGTTAAACCGTCGAACTCCCCATCCTTCACCCCGAGCACCAGGGCACGAATCTCGTCCCTGGTGTAGATCAGGGCAGGCCCCTCGGGAAAACGCGAGTTTCGGACCGCGATGCTGCCATCCGAAAGTTCGGCAAGCTCGACGCAGTTACCCGTCGAGTTGCTGTAGCGGCTCTTGCGCCAGCTGGCCCCGGCAAGGTCAGTGGCCGGCATGCCGTTGTAGGTCTGCTCCATTTACATCTCTCTGAGAAGGTCGCCGAGGATCTCGGCGGTGCCCCCGGGCGTGGTGCTTTCCACGCACAACTGCTCCATGGCCGTGAGGTATGGATCGATGTCCTCACGTTTGTCCAGGTAGAGGGCACCCCAGAGCTGCTCGACGTAGACGACGTCCGACAGGTCGGACTCGGGAAACCGCAAGATGCTGAACGCGCCACCCTCAGCCGCGTGCATGCCGAATCGGAAAGGCATCACCTGGAGGGTGATGTTGGGAAGCGTGGACACTTCCAGCAGGTGCTGGATCTGCTCACGCATCGTCTCCTTACCTCCGATGGGACGCCTCAGGGCCGCCTCGTCGATGACCGCCCACAACCGGGGGCCGTCCTTCTTCGTTAAGCGATCCTGCCGCTGCATGCGCATATGCACACGACGCTCGATCTCCGCCTCCGGCACGTCCGGGTAGCCCAGCCGGATCACGGTGCGCGCGTAGGCGGATGTCTGCAGCAGGCCGGGAATGAACTGCACCTCGTAGGTGCGGATCATGTTCGCCGCCTCCTCCAGCCCCACGTAGGTGGTGAACCAGTTCGGCAACAGGTCGCCGTACTTGTGCCACCAGCCGGGGGTGTTCGCCTCGCGGACCATCTCCAGCAGGCCGCGCCGTTCTGCGTCGTCGAGTACGCCGTACAGGGTGAGCAGGTCTTCCACGTCACGCGTCTTGAAGCCGACGCGGCCGAGTTCCATACGGCTGATCTTGGACTCTGAGGCACGGATGTGGAATCCCGCTGCCTCACGGGCGAGCCCCTTCTCCTCACGCAGCCGGCGCAGACTCGCGCCGAGCATGATGCGCCGGACAGTGGAACCGGTACCGGGCGGATCCATGGACACGTGATGCTCCTCGCTCGCTTTCCTGATCGACAGTCTGTCACTTCGCGGCCGAAGAGTCCCTGGCCACGATCAAGATCCCCTTTCGTCCAAAATTACCCAATCACCGGTAACGGTAGCGGTTGCACACACCTTATGCACGTGCATTCGCTCTTGCACCTGCACGGGAGTTTGCACCATGATTGCGACTGTGCAGTCCGCCCAAACCGCGCCCCCCCGAACGTCAACGTCATGGACGGCGCTCGACTGGTGGCCCCCCGCAGGCTGGTGGCCCGACTCCGCGCGTGATCTTCTCTCCGGATCCCCCGCAGCCATGGCCAGCGCCACCTTCGTGCTCCCGCCACACGCCGAGTCCGTCCACTCCGCCCGCAGCTTCGCGACGGGCACCCTCACCGGCTGGGACCTCGGCGAGCTGGGCGAGAACATGGAGCTGGTCGTCTCGGAACTGGCGACCAACGCCCTCAGACACGGCCTCCGGCTCGCCGAGTCACGCGCCAGGGAGCCGATCCGGCTCTCGCTGATCCGACGGGGCAATCTGGTCACCTGCACGCTCAACGACCCGGGAGCCGGCTTCCCCGCGCTCCGCGATCCTTCGCCGCTCGACATCGGCGGCCTCGGACTGCACATCGTCGAGTCACTGAGCCTCCGCTGGGGCTGGGCACCGCTGGCCCCGTACGGCAAGATTGTCTGGGCCGTCCTGCGGACCGCCCTTCGCGAGGATCCCGCCCCCCTCGACCGCCCGTAGACCCACGAACGCCCGCCACGCCCCGCTCCTTCACCACCTCCACCGACCTCTTCCGGACGGCGCCGCCTCTTCCCCTCAAGGGCGCCAATCGGTCCCGGGGCCGCCACTCCTCCCTCCCGGCGGCCCCGGGACCGGTTAGAACCGGATGGGGACCTCATATAACGCGTCGCATTCTGCGCGGTAGACGCCGTCAGAGATGCCCTCTGCATTACCGTGGATGTTTATGGCTCACGGAGAGTCCCCGCGCGAGATTCCTGAGAGAGCTGCGAGATGGACGATCACCTGCTCGGCTGGTTGAAAACCCTCGACGAAGAACGGCTCGCCCGAGTTCTGGCCAACCGGCCGGACGCCATCGCCCCGCCGTGGCCGCGCCGCCTGGACACCCTGGCGCAGCGGCTGGGCAACGGGTTCGCGGTGATGGAGGTCATGCGCGGCCTGCCGCTGCCCTCCCTGGAGGTGGCGCAGGCCGCGCTGACCCTCGGCGAGCAGGCCGGGCCCGAGGCGGTGGCCCGTTTCATGGGCGTGTCCGAGGCCGAGGTGGCGCCCTGGCTCGACCTGCTGTTCGACCACGCCCTGGCGTGGCCGGACGCCGAGGGCCGTATCCGGGTGGCCGAGGGACTCGCCCGCTGGTGGACCGCCCCCTGCGGGCTCGGTGAGCCGCTCCCCAACTACCTGAACTCCTGGACGGTCAGCGCGGACGCGCTGCGCGAGCTGGCCAGGACCCTGGGCCTGCCGCACGGCCCGAAGCGGCGTACGGTCGCCAGGGTCACCGAGATCCTCTCCGACCCGCACCGGGTGACCGCACTGCTGGAGAAGGCTCCCGAGGGTGCGAGGCGGCTGCTTGAGGAGTTCGCCTGGGACGGTCCTGTCCGCGACGTGGACGGCGGCGAGTTCGTGGTGCCGGGGTCTCCCGAGAAGTGGGCCACCGACCACGGGCTGCTCTTCCGCCCCAGCTGGAATGTGGCCGAGATGCCCCGTGAGGTGGCGCTCGCGCTGCGCGGCCCCGACTACCACCCGCCCTTCACCCCCGTCCCGCCCGACCTGGCCACGCTCCCCGTAGACCCCGAGGCCGTCGACCACCTGATGACCCTGGCCGCGCCACACGTGGTGGAACGCTGCGCCGCCATGCTGGAGAACACCGCGAAGTTCCCGCTGCCGCTGCTCAAGGCGGGCGGGGTGGGGGTGCGCGAGGTCCGGCGGGTGGCCAAGGACACCGGCTGCGACGAGGACGAGACCCGTCTGCTGCTGGAGGTCTGCGCGGTGGCCCGGCTGCTGGCCTGGGACGACTCCGCCGGCGGGCTGGTGCCCACCGAGAAGTTCGACCGCTGGCGGCTGGACGACGCGGCCGCCAGGCTCAGGGTGCTGCTGTCGGCGTGGTGGCGGATGGAGCGCTCGTCGCTCCGGAAGGTCGACGGCAAGTACGGCACGGTGCTCGGCGACGATCCCGCCGGGGCCATGGTCGCCCGCGCCCGGCGGGCGGTGCTCGGCGTGCTGGCCCGCCTGCCCGCCAGCACCGCGTGCGTCGACCTGGCCGGGCTGGTCGAGTCCGCGTACTGGCACGCCCCGCTGCTGGACCGGTCGCTGCTGGCCGAATGCGCTCCCGCCGTGCTGGAGGAGGCCCGGATGCTCGGGCTGGTCGCCCTCGACACGATCACCGACCTCGGCCGCGCGATGGCCGGGCTGGACGCCTTCCCCGGCGACGAGATCGACGACTCCGCACCCCTGGTGGAGAACGACCCCGTGCTGGTCGAGTGCTCCACCAGGGCGCTGGCCAGCGTGCGGCGGAGCGCGCTCTTCGGCGCCGACCTCACCGCGGTGGTGACCGGCCCGCCCGCCGGCGAGCTCGCCGAACTGCTCGACCGGGCCGCCGAGCGCGAGTCGCGCGGCGCGGCCTCGGTCTGGCGGTTCACCCCGGCCAGCGTGCGCCGGGCCATGGACGCCGGCTACACCGCCGAGGGTCTGCTGACGGACCTCGCCGAGGTGGGCAGGGTGCCGCAGCCCCTCGAGTACCTGATTCACGACGTGGCCAGGCGGCACGGCGAGGTCACGGTGACCACCGTCGCCTGCATCGTGCAGGCCTCCGACCCGGTGCTGCTGGCCGAGATCGCCGGGCATCGGCGGCTGGGCAGGCTGGGCCTGCGGCTGCTCGCCCCGACCGTGCTGGCCAGCGCGATGCCCGCCGACAGGACCCTGGCGGCGCTGCGGGAGAACGGCTACGCGCCGGTGCCCATCGAGGACACCGGGGAGATCACCATCCGCAGGGCCCGCGTCGAGGAACCGCGGAACGGGCGGCTGATCCTGCTGCCCGGAGGCAGAGTGGCCGAGTTCGAACAGCCCCCGTACCCACTGGTGGAGCCGCCGCCGGACCCCCGCGAGCACGCCCAGCGCCTGCTCGTCGCCGAGGGCCAGGCCGCCCAGTCCGGCGGCAGGACGTGGGCGGTCATCGGCCGCATGGCCTCCCGCCTGCCGACCGCCCAGCAGTCGCTGCTCGGCTTCGTCGTCGATCGGGGCGTGCGGGCGGCGATCACGCTGACCGACGGCCTGACCGCCACCATCAGCCACGGCGAGCTGCGCAGCGGCGTGCTCGACGCGTGGTGCGAGGAGGCGGGCGACTACCTGGAGTTCCCGCTGGCCGACATCATCGAGGTCCGCGGCGCTTACACCTGATCCCGCCCGCCGGCCGCTTCGCGGAGCCGAGCGCGTGGGCCGGTGCCTCCCAGATCCGCGACCGGACCCACGGCCGCGGTCCGGCTGACCTTCCCGGCCACCGGGCTAGAGCTTCTTGGCCTTGACCAGGTCGGCCAGGAGCTTCTCCAGCACGTCGGCGTAGCCCTGGTAGCTGTAGCGCTCCTCGGCGTGCCAGGCGTAGACCTGCCCGGCCTTGACCGCGGGCAACTTGGCGAAGGTCGGCTTCTTCATCATCTCGTCGACCCGCATCGACTGGGTGCGGGCGTCCACCAGGATCACGTCCGCCTCGTAGGTGTCGGCGTTCTCCCAGCTCAGCGTCTCCCAGAAGCCCGCCTCGTCGACCTTGTCCGGCACCACGACGTCCAGGCCCAGCTCCTTGAAGTAGCGCACGTCCGCGTGGTCGTCGGGATTGACCACCCACATCATCTCCGGGCCACCCGACATGATCAGGATCTTCAGGTTCTTGGTCTCGGGGGTGACGAGCGCCTTGGCCGCGGCGTCGAACCTCGCCTTGGCCGCGGTCACCTCGGGGGCGTTGAGGTCCGCGCCGAGGGCGGCGGCCACCTCGCCGTACTTCCCGATGATCTCGGGCAGCGACTTGCCGACCAGGCGGACGCCGAGGGTGGGCGCCACCTGCTCGATGGTCGAGGTGGACTTCTCCGGCACGTACCAGAGGGTGTCTCCGGTGTACATGCCGCTGACCAGCAGGTCCGGCTGGAGCGAGATGTACTTCTCGACGTTGAACTCGTCCCACACGTTGCCGATGGACTCGACCTTGGTGATGTCGACGTTGCCGACCTGGGGGTCCCTGGTCCCGTCCTTGAGCCTGTGCGGGCCGAAGACAGCGACCGGGCGGACCCCGAAGTCCCAGAGCGCGGCGGCGGCGCCGACCTGGGCGACGACGCGGGCGGGGCGCTCGGGCCGCTCGATCTTCTTTCCGCGGTCGTCGGTGAAGGTCCACGGACCCGCCGCCGACGAGGAGGCAGCCGGAGAGCCACTGGCCGCGGGAGCCGTCTCGGTGCCGCTCCCGCAGGCGGCCAGGGCGAACACGAGGCCGAGGCCGACAGCCATGAATCCCCGCCGCGGAAGGACAGGTAGGGACATTTCGCTCTCCAAAAGATAGGCTTACCTAAATGGCTATTTCATTAGATTAGCCTTACCTTAGCTATACCGACAGGGAGGGGGACCGGTGAGCAGGGCCGGTGTGGCCACGGCCGCGTCCAGGACGGCCGGGGAACCGGACGGCACGTCGCCGCCGGCGAAACGGCGTGCGGCCACGCTGGCGGCCGGGCTGCCGGCCGCGCTGGCCGTACTGGTGCTGCTGGCGCTGGTCAGCGTCGCGGTGGGATCTCGCTCGGTCCCACTGTCCACGGTGCTGGACGCGTTGCTCGCCCCCGACGGGTCCACCGACCACACGGTCATCAGGGACCTGCGCGTGCCACGGACACTGATCGGCATCGGCGTGGGCGCGGCACTCGGCCTGGCCGGCGCGCTGATGCAGAGCCTCACCCGTAACCCGCTCGCCGATCCAGGTCTGCTGGGCGTCAACCAGGGCGCGGCACTCGGCGTGACGGTCGCCATCGGGCTGCTGGGCCTGAGCGACCCCTCCGTCTACGTCTGGTTCGCGTTCGCCGGCGCGGCCGCCGCAGCGGTGCTGGCCTACGCGCTCGGCTCCGCCGGACGCTCGGGCGGCGGCCCGGTACGGCTCACGCTCGCCGGTGTCGCGCTGGGCATGGTGTTCAACGCCGCGGCCTCGGCGATCCTGCGGGCCGACACCGCGACCTTCGACCGGATGCGGTTCTGGCTCACCGGTTCGCTGGCCGGGATCAGCGCCGACGTGGCGATCCGGCTCGCCCCGTTCCTCGTGGCCGGCCTGGTGCTCGGACTGCTGCTGGCCAGGCCGCTCAACACCATGGCACTGGGCGACGAGGCGGGACGCGCGCTGGGCGTGAACATGGCCCGCACCCGCGGGCTGACCGCGCTCGCGGTCACCCTGCTGTGCGGGGCCGCCACCGCCGCCGCCGGGCCGCTGTGGTTCGTGGGCCTGGCCGTGCCGCACGCGGTACGCGCCTTCACCGGCCCCGACCAGCGCTGGGTCCTGCCGTACACCGTCGTGCTCGCCCCCGTGGTGCTGCTCGGCTCCGACATCCTCGGCCGGGTGGTCGCCGCCCCCGCCGAGGTGCAGGTGGGCGTCATGTGCGCGTTCGTCGGCGCCCCGGTTTTCATCCTGCTCGCCCGCCGCCGGAGGCTCGCCGCCCTATGAAGGAAACCCTCCCGGTACGGGCCTCAGAGGCCCACCGCACGGACCCACATATGAAGCCGGCACGGGCCTCAGAGGCCCACCGCACGGATCTCTCGTGATCGCCCCACCGCCGGCCCCCGCCAGGAAGAGCGGCCGTCCCACCGGGCCCCCGCTGAACGCCCTGCGCGTGCGTTCCTGGTCGCTGCGGCTCTCCCCGCGCGGCCTCGTCACCGGCACCGCCATCGCCGTACTCGGCCTGGTCGTCAGCCTGGTCGCGCTGTCCGTCGGCGAGTTCACGGTCCCCATCGGCGACATCGTGGCCGCGCTGTTCGGTGAGGGCCCCCCGGTCGCCGAGCTCATCGTGAACCGCCTGCGGGCACCGCGGATCGTGACCGGCCTGCTGGTCGGTGCCGCGTTCGGGCTGAGCGGGGCGATCTTCCAGAGCCTCACCCGCAACCCGCTCGGCAGCCCCGACTTCGTCGGCCTCACCTCGGGGGCGGCCACCGGGGGCATCGCCGCCGTGGTGCTGGGCGGCAGCGCCTGGCACATCGCGGGCGCCTCGCTCGCCGGGTGCGTCGCCGGCGCGCTGGCCGTGTACGCCCTGGCCTTCCAGCGCGGGATACAGGGCTACCGGCTGATCCTGGTCGGCATCGGGGTCAACGCACTGCTGATCTCCGCCGACTGGTACATGCTGACCCGCGCCGACATCGGCGACGCGGCCACCGCCGGGGCGTGGATCACCGGCAGCCTCGGCGGGCGCGGCTGGGAGCACGCGATCCCGGTCGCGTGCGCGATGGCCGTGCTCCTGCCCGCCTGCGCCTGGCTGTCGCGCCCGCTGCGGATGATGGAGATGGGCGACGACTCGGCCAGGGCCATGGGCATCCGCGTCGAGCCGGTGCGCGCGGCGGCGATCGCCGTCGGCGTGCTGCTGTGCGGTGTCGCCACCGCCGCCACCGGACCTGTGATCTTCGTGGCGATGGCCGCTCCCCAGCTGGCCCGGCGGATCAGTCGTTCCCCCGGCGTCACCCTGGTCACCTCGGCGCTGACCGGCGCCACCCTGCTGGTCGGCGCCGACCTGGCCGCGCAGCGCCTCTTCGCGCCGGTCCAGCTGCCGGTGGGAATCATGACCGCCGCGATCGGCGGCGTATACCTGGTGTTTCTCCTGCGGAGGGAACGACGTTGAGACTGTACGGCACCGGCCTGACCCTCTCCTACGACAAGCGTGTGGTGGCCAGGGACCTGGACGTCACGATCCCCGACGGGTCGTTCACCGTGATCATCGGCCCCAACGCGTGCGGCAAGTCCACGATGCTGCGCGCCCTGGCCCGGATGCTCAAGCCCCGCGCGGGAGCGGTCCACCTGGACGGATCCGTGATCACCTCGCTGCCCTCCAAGGAGGTGGCGCGCAGGCTGGGCCTGCTGCCGCAGAGCTCGATCGTGCCCGACGGCATCACGGTCGCCGACCTGGTGGGCCGGGGCCGCTACCCGCACCAGCGGATGATGCGCCAGTGGTCCCGCGAGGACGAGGCCGCGGTGGCGGCGGCCATGAAGTCCACCGACGTGACCGAGCTGGCCGACCGCTGCGTGGACGAGCTCTCCGGCGGCCAGCGCCAGCGCGTCTGGCTGGCCATGGCGCTGGCCCAGGAGACCCCGATCCTGCTGCTCGACGAGCCGACCACCTTCCTGGACATCGCCCACCAGATCGAGGTGCTCGACCTCTGCGCCGACCTGCACGAGCAGGGCAGGACCCTGGTCGCCGTGCTGCACGACCTGAACCAGGCCTGCCGCTACGCCACCCATCTGATCGTGATGCGCGACGGCCGGATCGTCGCCGAGGGCGACCCCTCCACGATCGTCACGGCCGACCTGGTACGGGAGGTCTTCGAGCTACGCTGCGAGATCATCGAGGACCCGCAGAGCGGCACCCCGCTGATCGTCCCCGAGACCCGCCGCCGCACTCCCGTCAGGACGTAGACGCGGGTCCCCCTAGAGACTAGGCCTCCAGCGCGACCCGGCGGGCCAGGCCCAGCGGGAGGCCACCACCGGAACCCGCCAGCGCGTCGTGGAAGGCGCGCAGGTCACCGCGGCCCGCGGCCAGGTAGTCGTCGCGGATGCGGTCGATCTCCAGTGCCCCCGTCAGATAGGAGGGCGCCTGGGTGGGCCACGCGCAGTAGCGGTTGACCTCCCCCTTGGCCGTGCCGGGGGTGAGCGAGGACCTCGTGGTCATGAACTCCTCGGCCTGCTCGATCGTCATGTCACCGCAGTGCAGCGAGGTGTCCACGATGATGCGGGCCGCGCGGAAGAGCCGGAAGTCCAGGTGGGCGAGCTCCTGGGCCGGAGTGGTGAAGTAGCCCTGCTCGTGCATCAGCTTCTCGACGTACAGGCCCCAGCCCTCGGTGAAGTACGGGGTGCGGAACAGCCTGCGGGCCCGGCGCGGGTTGCCCGCCATCCAGGACAGGTGCCAGTGGTGACCGGGGTACGCCTCGTGGACGGCGATGGAGGGCATCTGGGCCCTGGCGTTGGTGCGCAGCCGCTGGCGGACCTGTTCCCCGGTGAAGGAGGACGGGGTGAAGGGCACGAAGAAGTGCCCGATCCTGGAGGTCGACAGGGGCGGCGGCGGCATGTAGGAGGCGACGGCGAGGATGGGCCGCTGGAACTCGGGCGACGGGACGACCAGGCACTCCTCGCCCTCGGCGAAGGTCACCAGGCCGCGCTCGCGGACGAACCTCCTGGCCCGCTCCGTCTCGGCCTCGTACTCGGCCCGCATGTCCGCCAGCGTCGGCGCGTGGTCGTCCTGGAGCTCGGTGATGGCCGCGTGCCAGTCGCCCGAGCCGCCGTCCAACCGGGCCGCGACCTCGCGCATCCGCGCGTCCAGCCCGTCGTAGGCCTCCTGCCCTCGCCTGAGCAGCTCGTCGGCGCCGTAGCCGAGCATCTCCCGCTCGCGCAGCAGCGTGGAGTAGAGCTCCTCCCCCATCCGCCAGGTGCCCTCCGCCCGGAAACCTTCGAGGAACTCCACCAGCTCGTCGAAGGCCGCCGCCGCGGGCTCGGCCGCCGCGGCCAGCCGGGTGCGCAGCGCCTCGTCGGACACCTGGCCGGGGACCGTCTCGGTGAGGAAGCGGCGAGCGGTCCGCGCCTGGCCCAGCCCTCGCTCGATCAGCAGCGGGGCCGCCAGCGCGGGGTCGAGGTTGGCCCGGCAGGCGGCGATGACGCCCGGCACCTCGGCCAGCCGCGCGACGGCCGCGTCCACCAGCTCGGCCTCACCGGAGAGCCGCTGCAGGAACGGGCTGAACATCGAGGAGAAGATCGGGCCCACGTAGGCGGCCGGGTCACGCCGCCAGAGCGGCCACGCCTCGTACGCGATCTCGCCACGCAAAGTGGACATGACGAGTTCCCGGTCGATCTCGTCCTCGAAGTCTCCGGAGCCCCGTTCCCCCTGGAGCAGTTCCAGCCGGCGACGTGCCTCCCGCCCTCTGGCGAGGATGCCGGCCTCGGTGAAGTCACCGAGGGTCCTGTCGTACCCCGGCGCGCCCGCGAGGGCGGCGTAGATGGGATTCTCCGCCAGGTACCAGTCGAGAAAATCGCTTACCAGCTCGGGGGACGTCATACCGCGAGATCCTACTTCGCAGGTGATTCGACCACCGATGTGGTCACCGGTCGGCCTTCGCCCCCTCGGAGTCCGCGGACGAGCAGGCGCGGCTCCGCTGTTCCCATAAACTTCATGACGTGGGTGACCCGAAGTTCGAGATCCAGATGCTCCACGACCGTGTCATGGTCAAGGTCGAGCAGGAGTCAGAGGAACGACGCAGCACGGCCGGCATCGTCATCCCGGCGACGGTGAAGATGGCCAACCGCCTCGTCTGGGGTGAGGTCTGCGGCGCGGGCCAGAACGTCCGGGCGGTCAAGGTCGGCGACAAGGTCCTGTTCAACCCCGAGGACCAGTACGAGGTCGAGGTCCACGGCCAGATCTACCTGGTCATGCGCGAGCGCGACCTGCACGCCATCGCCACCCCGCAGACCGACAACGGCACCGGCCTCTACCTCTGAGCTCCACGTGAGCTCCACGAGGACATCTCCATCGCCCGGTTCCCCCGGACCTGGTCGTCTCCGCCGGATGGCCGGACCGCTTTCCGGCGCGAGGTCCGCCTGGGCGCGAAAGAGGTCCCCGGCCCGTGACCGGCCCGCCCTCGGGCCGGGCCGCACGGGGGTCACTTCCGGGTGTATCCGAGATAGAGCTTGTTGTTCCAGTCCTCGGTGGAGAAGGCGGCCAGCACCCGCGTGGTCTTGCCCTTGAGGGTCGACAGGACCACCTGGTAGTGGTTCCCGGAGGGGACGACCGCGATGAAGTGCTTCTCGTCCCACCATCCCCACAGGGCCTTCGGCCGGATGCCGGGCACCTTGGCCGCGAGCCTGCCCGAAAGGCGATCCCAGACGCAGACGTGCTCGGTGTGGCTGGACGGGCACCAGGTCATCAGGCCCTTGCCCGAGGGAGTGAAGGCGTCCTCACCGCCGGCGGGCCTGCCGGTCTTGGCCAGGGTGCGGCGGACCGTGCCGTCCGGCGCGTAGAAGCGGGCGCCGCCCCGGTACTCGGCCACCACCTCGGTGCCGTCGGAGCTCCAGCGGAACCGCGCGGCCTTGTCGACATCGGCCACGGTCACCGTCTTGGCGCTCTTCGCGGACACGTCGACGACCACGAACCCCGAGGTCGCCCACGCCGAGCCGCTCTTCCGCTCGGTGGTCAGCACCGCCTTGCGGCCGTCGCGGCTCCAGTGCGCGTAGTGCGCGACGAGCGGTTTCCGCACCGTACGGATCCTGGTCCCCTTGGAGGTCGCCAGGTCGAGCAGGACGACCGAGTCGTAGCCGCTCTTGTAGGAGGTGGGCACCGCCAGCGCGCTGGCCCCCTTCGGCGCGACCGTGATCTCCTGGTAGGCGGCCTGCCGGGTGAACCCGTCACCCCTGCGCAGGTAGGTCATCTTTCCGGAGGAGTACGACGTCACCCTGAGCGGGTCCGTGGCGTCCTCCCGCACGGTGACCCGGGTGCCGGGCAGCACGGTGTCGACGGGTGCGGCCTCGGCGTGCGCGGCCGCGGGGAGCGGCACGATCACCGAAGCCAGCACGACAAGGCAGCCGAGGAACCGGTAAATCCCAGGAGTCACGGACACGCCGGAATCCTAAGCCGGAAATCCCTCAAGATCCCGATCTAGACCGAATCGGTTAGAACAGGTGTAAGAGAGGCCGGTGGTGGTGAAGGGCCGCCCTCTCCTTGGACGGTGCCACGTCATGTCCCCTCCCCCGGCGCGGCCCCGCACCTCAGACACTCCCCGGCCACGGGGACTCGATGGCGCCGATGTTCGTAGAACCGGTGACCGAGCGCCGCCGCGACGAGCACCCCGCCGAGCAGCAGGAGCATGAAAGGCCCGTGCTTCTCATGCCCGATCAGGCCCATGACGAGATGGGCCACACCGGCGGCGACGATGATCGCGCCGACGTTGAGCAGTTCCCTGTTGAGCGTCCACCCCGAGGCGGATCGTTCCCGTTCCGTCTCACTCATGCCCTCAGACTCACTACCGTCAGTTACAGGCCCCGGCGAATCCCGTCACCGCGGTGTAAAACGCGGAGCGGCGATGTAAAACGCGGAGCACCCTCTCCCGGCGGCAAACGTTGTGATCCATCGGGAAACAGGACTCCCCCGGCCGCACGGAGGGCCGGCGGCCGGGAGGCCGGCTCCGTCAGCCGCCGAGCCGGCGGAACCTGTGCGCCGACAGCGGCAGGAAGACGGCGATCAGCAGCAGCGGCCAGAGCACCGCCATGAGAGTGGCGTTCTGCACGATCCACGACTCTCCCGCCCAGCCTGGGTTGTCGAAGAGCCCCCTGGTGGCCGTGGCGGTGGCCGAGAGCGGGTTCCACTGCGCGATCGCGCCGAGCCAGCCGGGCATGGTGGCGGGGTCGACGAACACACTGGACAGGAAGCCGACCGGCCAGACCAGGATCTGCACCGACGTCACCACCTCCGGCCCTCCCGACACGAGGCCGATGTAGATCCCCACCCAGAGCAGGGCGAAGCGCAGCAGCAGGAGCAGGCCCACCGCGGCCAGCGCCTCGCTCAGGCCGCCCTCGGCGCGCCAGCCGAGCAGCAGCCCGGCCCCGATCATGATGGCCAGTCCGACCGTCGAGTTGAGCATGTCGGCGATCCCGCGGCCCATGACGACCGCCGAGGCGCTCATCGGCATCGAGCGGAACCGGTCGGTCACCCCCTTGGCCGCGTCGGTGGTGACCGCCATCATCGTGCTCTCCAGGCCGAAGAGCATGGTCATCGCGAACATGCCGGGGATCAGGAAGTCGAAGTAGCCACCCCCGCCGGGGACGCCGATGGCGCCGCCGAACAGGCCGCCGAACATCAGCACCATCATGACCGGGAAGAGCCAGCCGACGGCCACCGTTCCCGGGGTTCGGACCCAGTGGCTCAGATCGCGCAGGGTGATGGTCCAGGAGTCTGCCAGCGCCCAGCCGAACCGGGAGAGCGGGGAGGTGTCGGGCAGGGGAGAGGTCGTCGTGCTCACGCGGATGCCTCCGTATCGGGGGTTGGGGTCGTCGTACCGGCCGGGGTGTCCCCGTCGGGAAGGGCGGCCGCCCGTTGTGGAGGTGCCCATACCGAATCGCCGCCGAAGAGCGCGGTCGCGGCGCTCACGCGGACGCCCCGGTACGGGTGGCCGTGTTCTCGGCCCCGCCCGTCAGGTGCAGGAAGACCTCGTCGAGCGTGGGACGGCGCAGCGTGACGTCGACCGGCTCGATCCCGGCGTCGCCGAGCGCGGTGGCCATGGTGACGAGCGCCCGGGTGCGCTCGGCGACCGGGATGCTGACCCGGCGCGACTCGGCGTCCACCAGGATCCCGCCGGAGGCGACCCGCACCGCGAGCGCCTCCGCCCTGGCCACGTCCGCCGGATCGGCGAGGACAAGGTCGAGCCAGTCGCCGCCGATGGCCGACTTCAGCTCCTCGGGAGTGCCCTCGGTGACGACCCGGCCCGCCCCGAGCATGGTGATCCGGTCGGCCAGCCGGTCCGCCTCCTCCAGATACTGGGTGGTGAGCAGCACGGTCGTGCCCGAGCCGACCAGGTCGCGGATGGCCGACCACACCTCCTGGCGGGCGGCCGGGTCGAGGCCGGTGGTGGGCTCGTCCACGAAGAGCACCCGGGGTGCGACGATGAGGCTCGCCGCCAGGTCGAGACGCCTGCGCATGCCGCCGGAGTACGCGCCGACCGGCTTGGCCCCGGCATCCGCCAGCGAGAAGCGCTCCAGCAGCTCGTCGGCCCGCCTCCGTGCCCCGGCGGCCGGCAGGTGGTTCAGCCTGCCGAACATCACCAGGTTCTGCCGCCCGCTGAGGATCTCGTCGACCGCCGCGTACTGGCCGACCAGCCCGATCCGCTCGCGCACCTGCCGCGCCTGGGTGCGGACGTCGAATCCCGCGACGCTCGCCCGGCCCGAGTCCGGGCGCAGCAGCGTGGCCAGGATCCTGACGGCCGTGGTCTTGCCCGCACCGTTGGGCCCGAGCAGGCCGCAGACCGTTCCGGCCGCCACCCGCAGGTCGAACCCGTTGAGACCCGCCCCCTCGGAGGCACCCGCGTAGTTCTTGCGCACGTCGTACGCGGCGATCGCGAACTCCGTCGCTCGCACAGCCACCTGTTTCACCCCTTTTCGCCCGTCTTCCCGCCCGGCGCCGTCACGCCTTCGTGGCGTAGACCGTACCGTACATCGTACGACTCGGCTACGGTGGTCCCAACGACGAAAATCTGGAGACTGTTCCCTTGAGTGCGAAGAAAGCTTCCGACGCCGACCCGGCACGCAGCCTGGCGCTCCTGTGGGGCTCGCACAGCAAGCCGGGGCGCTCCGGGCTCACCGTGCGCTCGATCGTCCTGGCGGCGATCGAACTGGCCAACGCCGAGGGGCTCGAAGCGGTCTCGATGCGCCAGGTCGCCGAGCGGCTGGGGGCCGGGACCATGTCCCTCTACACCCACGTCCCCGGCAAGGGCGAGCTGGTCGACCTCATGGTCGACACCGCGTACGGGGAGCTGTACGCCGATGTGGACGCCCCGTCCCGGCAGGCGGGCGGATGGCGGGGCGCGATGGAGTTCGTCGCCGCGCGCAACTGGGACCTCTACCGGCGCGATCCGTGGCTGCTGCAGGTCATCGACGCCCGCTCCACGCTGGGACCGAACGCCTCACTCAAGTACGAGGCCGAGCTGCGCCCGCTGGACGGTGTCGGCCTGACGGACGTCGAGATGGACTCCGTGCTGGCCCTGGTCCTCAGCCACGTGCAGAGCACCGCCAGGGCCGCGGCCAACCAGGCACGGGTCCAGCGGGAGAGCGGGATGACCGACGTCGAGTGGTGGCTGTCCAACGCCCCGCTGCTCGACAAGATCATGGACGAGGCCCGCTTCCCGGTCGCCTCCCGCGTCGGCCAGGCCGCAGGCCAGGCCCATCATGCGATCTCCGACCCCGCCCACGCCCTCACCTTCGGCCTGGACCGCATCCTGGACGGGGTCGCCGCCCTGATCGCGAGCAGGGAGCACCCGTAGGCCGGACATTCGCCGGGTTCTCACCCCAGGGCCCATCCGACTCGCCGGCGGGAGGATCCCGGCCGTCGGTCCTCGGCCCGATCCCTCCTGGCGAGGACGGCGGCATACCCGACGTCTGGGTGCTCGTCTTCGAATCAGGCGGGCTTCTCCGCCGGTGCGGCCGCGTCGGGTTTGGGCTCCCGCGCCGGTACGGCCGCGGCGGCTTCGGGCTCCCGGGGTGGGTCGCTGAGCTGTTCGCGCAGGTAGTTCCAGACCATGGCGATCAGGGCGGCGACCGGTACGGCGAGCAGGCTGCCCACGATGCCGGCCAGGCTGGCGCCCAGCGTCACCGCGAGCAGGATCACCCCCGCGTGCAGGCCCAGGCCGTGGCTCTGCACCATCGGCTGGAACACGTTGCCCTCCAGCTGCTGGACCGCGACGATGATGGCCAGCACGATCAGCGCGTCCGTCGGGCCGTTCGACACCAGCGTGATGAGCACGGCGACGAGGCCGGCGAACAGGGCGCCGACGATGGGCACGAACGCCGTCACGAAGGTCAGGACCGCCAGCGGGAACACCAGCGGCACACCCACGATCCACAGGCCGAGGCCGATGAAGACGGCGTCGAGCAGGCCGACGAACGCCTGGGAGCGGACGAAGGCGCCGAGGGTGTCCCAGCCGCGTGCGGCCACGGTCGGCACGTCCCCGGCGAGGCGGCCGGGGAGCTGGCGGGTCAGCCACGGCAGGAACCGCGGGCCGTCCTTGAGGAAGAAGAACATCAGGAAGAGCGCGAGGACGGTGGTGACCAGACCGTTGACGACGGTGCCCACCCCGGTCACGGTGGCGCTGACGATGCCGCCGACACTGTCCTGGAGGCGGGCGATCGCGGTGTCGAGCACGCTGGTGACCTGGTCGTTGCCGATGTTCAGCGGCGGCCCGGCGGCCCATGCGCGCACCTGCTTGATGCCGTTGACCACGCCGGTGGCCAGCTCTCCGGACTGCGACACGACGGGCACGACGATCAGGACCACGATGCCCGCGGCGACCAGGAGGAACAGCAGGGTCACGACCGACGCGGCCAGCGCGGGAGGCCAGCCGTGCCGGCGCAGGAAACGGGTCACCGGCCAGGTCAGCGTGGTGAGCAGCAGGGCGACCACGAGCGGCCAGACCACGGACCACATCTGGCCCAGGATCCACAGGGTCACCGCGCTCATCAGCAGGACCAGCAGCATCTCCGCGGAGATGCGCGCCGAGGTGCGCAGTGCGGCCCTGGTCTTCGTGGTACTCAGCGTGGCAGGCATGTGATCACCCTATGCATCCTCATGATCGGGCCCGCATCAACGCACAGGATTCAGGCGGACTCAGACTGGCGTGGCACCGTTTGCCCCGTCTTGTCCTGTTAAAACGGCGCCCTGCTTCATAGTAATGAGGAGTCATGCATCCGTTTCTCCCAGAAGCCCGGCGGAGAGGGCGTCCGCACCGTCACCTCCTGGATTCCAGGCCATGGGCGCGGCTGCGCCGACATCACGCTCTCCTCATCACAACCCGGCAGAACGACCATGTCCCAGACATCCCGTGTCTAAGAACGATCATCGCAAGGAGAGACGCCGAATCGGGCGACGAAGTCCCGCAGGACGGGGCGTCCGCCCCGGGTGCCGGGTGAGTGTGGGACCACCTCAGCCCGGCGCGGGGGTGAGACCGGCGGCGCGGGCCCGGAGGACCACCTCCAGCTCGAAGCGGTCGCCGGAGGTGCCGAGCTGGTCGGCGAAGAGTTCGGTGGCCTGACGGAGGCGGTAGCGGACGGTCTGCGGGTGGATGTGCAGCCTGGCCGCGACCTCGGTGGCGTTGCCGCTCTGCAACCAGGCCAGCAGGGTCTCGGCCAGCCGGTCGCGCTGGGAGGGGCGCAGGGCGAGCAGGGGTTCCAGCCGTGTCCGGCCCATGATCTGGATCAGCGACTCGTCCTGGAAGATCATCAGGGTGGCGAGGTGCTCGGACACCCGGGTGATCCGGCGACCGTCCAGCACCCCGCGCCTGGCCAGGGCCAGCGCGTCCCTGGCGAGCCTGAGCGAGAGACCCGCCTCCCCCACCGCGACCGCGGGGCCGATCACCACGGTCCAGTCGGCCGCCATGGCGTTCAGCAGGCCGTGCCGTCCTGGGCCTTCGGGGTCGGGCACGACCATGCAGGGGTCGGAGCGGTCGAGGTCGACGAGCACGTCGGGCGGGAGACCCGGCCTGGGCAGATCGCCCTGGGCGCGGGCCGCCAGGGCGACGCAGGCCAGGGTCCGCGGCATGGTCCAGCGCACCGACCTGGCCAGGTCGGCCACGGCGCGGGAGTCGGCGGCCGGGTGGGCGACGAGCAGGTCGAGCAGCCTGCGGCGCCTGAGTTCGAGCTCACCGGCCACCCGGACCTGAGCCTCGGCGTAGCCGTCGGCCGCCGCGGCGGCGATCTCGTCGAGATAGACCAGGATCGCCTCCCCGATGTCGCACATGCGCTGCCGGGACAGGTTGAGCCGCTCGGACTCCTCGGCCAGCCGCCGCCACGCCACCCTGGCGCAGATCCGCAGCGCGGACTGGAGCGAGTCGAGGGGTCGCCCCTCCGCGGCCTCCCCGCTGCCGACGGCACGGAAGACCTCCAGCAGCCGGGACCGGCTCGCCCCCCGGTCACCGACCCGGTTCACGAATCCGGCGAGCGCCTCCTCGACGGCGTGCCTGACGATGCGGGCATAGGCGCCGCTCTGCCGGGAGTACTCCGGCACGCTGGCCTGGATCTCGCCGATCATCTCCTCGGCCAGGACGTCCAGATAGGGACGGAGGGCCTCGGCGAACTCCCGGGGGATGTCCGCCTGCGGCTGTTCGACGACACGGGCAAGGCTCACGGGGACTCCTCCTGACTTCGGACGCTACTCCGATGTCAGGAAAGCGTCTTCTGACCGAAGCGCACATTTTCCCCGGCGCCCCCACTCACCCCCGTAACAAGAAATCACCCCCCGCGTCCGCCCCCCGTGAGGCTGCTCCCACATCCCCCCAGCACCCGGCCACACCCCCTCGAACCAAGCCGCCGAGCCGTCCCAAGAACCACCCCGGGGACGTGTTCCACGCTCTCTGCCTTGAGGGACGACTCGTGAGGCCGCGCCGGGGACTGGACTGAGGAGAGAGGGGTCGCGAGGAACGAGCGACCCCTCTCGACGAGGGAAGGAGCCGGGCAAGAGCGGCCGAGCCGCGACGCGTTAGCGTCGCAGTCAGTACAGCGTCGCGGTGAATACCGGTTAGAAGTAGCCGGTGCCCGTGATGGCGGCCGTCGTGTCGCCCATGTTCTTCACCCGGTAGCGGATGCACTGGGCGGGCTGGGGGGCGCTGGCGGCGACGTACGCGGCGTGGTCGTTGGCCGCGATCGGCACCGACCCGATGTACCGGCCACGGCAGTTGCCGACCTTGACCTTGACGGGCACGCTGTTGTTCTCCAGCTTGACCAGCACGTTTCCGTTGTACTGGCGCCCGGGGACGAGCTCGGGCGTGAGGAACACCTCCTCGCCGGGCTGCACCCTCGCGGACAGGTTGACGTCATCGGCGTGGGCGGGAGTGCCGGTCAGGGCGACGGCTCCGGCGGCCGCCAGGACCAACATCGAGGACAGGGCGCGCATCGAACGTCACTCTCCTTATTCGTCTCTACCGATCCGTCCCTGCGGATCGGACGTGGAGACACTACGGAGAGTCACATCCAGGGATGATAACGAGGTGACCGAGTCCGGGTAAAACTCCCGGGGTGCCGATCTCGTTTCCCCGACATACCTCGCCATTGCCGGTCAGAGCGGCAGCCCTGGCCGTTGCCGAAGAGGGCGCCGCCTCGCGTTGGAGGCGGGCTATCGGGTGAGGAGCTTCTGTGCCTCGACGATCAGGTCGAGGTCGAGGCTGAGCTTGAGGCCGTAGTAGACGATGGCGGTGGCGGTCACCGCGGCGGTGAGGACGACCAGGATCTTGACGCTCCAGCCCTGGTGGCCCAGCCAGGCCGTCCAGGCCGACAGGGTCCGCTTGCCGAACTCCAGCAGCCGGTGTGCCCAGTGGAACTCGGTGGCCAGCACCGCCAGCCCCGCGAAGACGACCAGCCAGCCGGGGCCGGGGAAGGGCACCATGATGAGACCGCCGATGACCAGCACCGCGCCGATGGTGCCGATGACGATCTTCAGGGTGAGGCGTCCGGCGCGGGTGGACCTGATCCCGTCGAGCCAGCCGTGGATACCTGGCCGCGCGGCGGCCTCGTCCTTCGGCACGCCGGCGTCAACGATCTCGTTCGGAGCGTCGCCGGCGCCGGTTTCCGACGGGCGTCCCGTCTCGTCCTGAGGGCTGCGCACCCCGTCTGAGATCGCCATGCTCTCCCCCGGACAATCGGTTTCTTTCACAATAGGCTCTGCCAAGCGGCCCGGCCGTCGTTGACGCCTTACATCATCCTTAAGGCTGAGGCCATGGGGTTCTTCAGGTGGAGGCCGCGAGACCCCGCCTGCGGCTCGGCCGGGATACCCAGACATACCCGCAAACAACGTATAGGACGACAGGTGGCGCTTAAGCCGCGAATCGTCCAGCGGAACGGCGGAAGCGGAACGGCCCCGCCCACGCCCGTTCGGGGCGTGGGCGGGGCCGTACGGACTCCCGGTGCCCCGTGGTTCTTCACGGGGCACCGGAAGCGCCGGTGCGTCCGACGGCCTGGACCCCCCGGCCTCGGCGACGGGCCGCACCGGCAGGTCTCCCTCACCGGCCGCCCCTCCGGGGTGACCAGACCGTCAGGAAAACACCGTTCGTGGGCGCGGAAAGCGCCGTCAGGGGGCGGTGCAGGTGACGTTGGCGGGAACGCCGTTGGTACCTGTCCAGGAGGCACCGAAGCCGAACGAGGTGGAGGCTCCGGCGGCCAGGACCCCGTTCCAGCTCGCGTTCTTCACGGTGACGTCGGCGCCGGTCTGGGTGTGCACACCGCTCCAGAGCTGGGTGATCGTCTGACCGTTCGGGAACGACCACTTGACGGTCCAGCCGGTGGTCGCCGAGGTGCCGGTGTTCTTCACGGTCACCTCACCCTGGAAGCCGCCAGGCCAGGAGTTGGACACCGCGTAGGTCGCGGTGCAGCCGCCGCCGACCGGCCCGGTGAGGCTCCTGAAGGTCACCGGGTCGGAGGCGGTGGAGCTGTTCCCCGCGGCGTCACGAGCGATCACGTAGAAGGTGTACGAGGTGTCGGAGGTCAGCCCGGTCAGCGCGAACGACGCCGAGGTCGGCGAGCCGACCTTGACATCCGTCGCCCCGGCCTCACGGTAGACGTCATAACCGCTCACCCCGACGGCGTCCGTCGAGGCCGTCCAGGTGAGCGTCGCCCCCGAGGAGGTGATCGCCGAGGCGACCGGAGTGCCCGGCTTGGTCGGCGGGACGGTGTCGACCGGCGGAACGACCCCGCCGTTGTCGGCGTACAGGATGCCTCGGCCGTTGGTGCCGAGGTAGACACGGCCGTAGACGCGCGGATCGCCGGTGATCGCCTCACCCGCGTTGCCGTACCGGTGCTGGTCGTCGTTGATCCTGACCCAGCTCGCGCCGGCGTCGTCGGAGCGGAACACACCGTTGACGCCGCCGACCGTGGCGACCGCGTACAGCGCCTGGTAGCCGGAGGCGGTGGCGGACTTGCCGAAGCCGATGTTGACGGCGCTCGTGACGTTCGAGAGCTTGGTGAACGACGCGCCACCGTTGGTGGAGTGCCAGATGCCCGAGCCGGTCGTCGATCCCCCGGCCAGCCAGATGTCGCCCTCGCGGCCGGGTACGGCCTTGAACTTGACGTTGCCCTCGGTGGGCAGCCCGGTCGCGGCGGTGGCCGCGAAGGAGGCGCCGCCGTTGGTGCTGGCGTAGAACTTCCCGGCGCTGAAGCCGTAGAACCTGTTGGAGTTCACCCGGTCGGACTCCACCACGGCATTGGTCGGGAGCCCGGTGGAGGCGGTCCACGAGTTGCCGTAGCCGACCGAGTAGTGCACGCCCACGTCCTTGGGCGCCCAGACGAACCTGGACCCGTTGGCCGCGGCCGCGATCGTGCCGCCCTCGTTGATCCCGCTCGGCTCGGTGCCCTGGAACCAGTTGGCGCCACCGTCGGTGGAGAACGCGGCGTGGCTGTCGTTCGGCCGGTCGGAGTCGGTGAAGTTGCCCGCGCGGACCATGACCGACGGGTTGGTCTCGGCGTAGTCGAGGCTGGTCGTCGAGGTGAAGACGGGCGAGGTGAACATCATGGGCGGTACGGCGTCGAGGTCGGTGTGCCGGAAGCCGCCGATGTCGCCGAGACCGCTGACCAGCGGAGCTCCCGAGGGCGGGCTGATCAGGTCGAGGACCGCGGTCTCCTCGAGTCCCTTCACCATCGGCTTGATGGTGAACTGGCCGCCGGTGTCCCACTTCTTCAGGTCCTCGGTGCCGTAGAGCGTGGCGCCGGTGCCGTACATCATGCGATTGCCGTCGAACGGATCGATCTCCAGCGATTCGGTCATCCAGCCGAGCTTGGGCGTCGTCTCCGGCGGCTGGGGGTTGGCCCCGAAGGTGAGCCACGGCGAGGAGGAGATGTCCATCGTGTAGCGGAAGCTACGGTTCGGGTAGGAGGTGAAGTCCCAGACGCGGGTCCAGGTCGCACCGGAGTCGGTGGAGCGGAAGAAGATGACGTCCGGCCACCAGGAGATCTGGGTGGCGACCATGATCGTGCCGGGGTTCTGCCGGTCGATGGTGAGACCGCTGTAGCCGAAGTAGTCGTCGGCCGAACTGGAGGGGACCGGGCTGATCTGGGTCCAGGCGCCGGTGGTCGTGTTGAGCTTCCACACGTCGCCCTTGGCGCCGTCGTACGGGCCGCCGGTGTCGCTGGTGGCGATGTAGAGCGTGTGGTTGACGTGGTCCAGCACGCCCTTGTGCGCGATGTAGCCGGTGGGCTGCCCGGCCACCCTGCTCCAGGTGGTTCCGCCGTCGGAGGAGCTGTAGACGGTGTTCGCCTTGTCCGCGACGCCGACGTAGATCTTCTGCGTGGTGTTGCCCGCGGTCGCCGAGCTCGGGTCGAAGGTCACCCAGACCACGCCGGGGCGGTGGCTGAGGTAGCCGTTGGGGTCGGAGGGGTCGGCGGCGTAGTCACCCGGGTTGGTGAAGGAGGTGACCTTGGCCCAGGTCACGCCCTTGTCGGTGCTGCGCCACAGGCCGTTGCCGTCGGGCGCGCCGAGGTAGACGATGCTGTTCTTGTTGGGGTCGACGGCCAGCCGCTCGCCCATCCCCCGGCCGGGCATGTTGCCGCCGAGCTTGAACGGCAGCGCGGTGGCCTGCCAGGTCGCGCCCTTGTCGGCGGAGCGCAGGATGGCGCCGTTGTTGGGATCCCAGCTGTTGGTGTACATCCCGGCGGCGACGTAGACCCGGTTGGTCTCCACCGGGTCGGTGGCCAGGCTGACCACACCGTTGTAGCCCCACTTGTCCCAGCCCACCCAGTCGAGCAGCGGAGTCCAGGTCTTGCTCGCCTGCTCCCAGCGGTAGGCGCCGCCGATGTCGGTGCGGGCGTAGATCAGGTTCTTCTCTTTCTGGTTGAACACGATCCCCGGCACGAACCCGCCACCGTCGATCCTGACGTTCTTCCAGGTGTACGTCTCGGCGGCAGCGGCGGTGGCGGCGGTCCCGGACGCGGACGCCGGGGCGACCCCGCCCGCGACGGCCACGCCGACCGACGCGCACGCCACCGCCGCGGCGGTGAGCATGCTGAACAGCCTTCTTCGCATGTACGGCTTCCCTTCGCAATGCAACGGACAAACCGCCATGCACGATCAGGTGACGGGGCCCTGACCTTCAACCGCCCATGATGCGCGTGCATGAACGCCCAGAGGTTCACATGCCGGACCCCGCGCCGTCAATAGTTTGAACAGACAACTAACAAACCCGTGCCGGATCACCGCGTACCGCACGGAGAGGGCGGCGGTCGGGAAGGTGTCCCGCCCGCCGCGTCCGTCCCCGGGCTACTCCGACCCGCAGCCGGGGGCGCTCTCCCGGCGGGGGGCGACCATCAGCCGCGAGCCCGGCCCGCTCGCCGCGGCCACGTCGTCCGGGTTGGCCAGCGCACAGCGGTCCAGCGAGAGACAGCCGCAGGCTATGCACTCGGTCAGCCCGTGCCGGAGACGTTCGAGCTGCCTGATGCGGTCGTCGAGCTCGTCCTGCCACATCGCCGAGAGCCTCGCCCAGTCCTCCCGGGTGGGGGTCCGCCCGTCGGGAAGCGCGGACAACGCCTCCTGGATGGTCCGAAGCGGGATCCCGACCCGCTGGGAGACCCGGATGAAGGCGATCCTGCGCAGCGTGTCACGGGAGAAGCGGCGCTGGTTGCCCGCGGTGCGGCGGCTGCGGATCAGACCTTTGGCCTCGTAGAAGTGCAGGGCGGAGACGGCGACCCCGCTGCGCGAGGAGAGCTGGCCGACGGTTATCTCCGGATTGTTGGGCATAGGGCAGTCTATCTTGACCTCAACTTACATTGAGGTTATCGGCCGGCCCGTTCACCGGAGCTCGCCCAGCCGCCTCCCCCTCGGCTCCAGAGGGATATTCGGGTAAGAATAGGCCGCATGACGAGAACACTGGTACTGGGCGGCGGAGGCGTGGCGGGCATCGCCTGGGAGGCGGGGATCATCACGGGCCTGCGCAAGGCGGGGCTGGAGCTGGGAGAGGCCGACCTGGTGGTCGGCACCTCGGCCGGCTCGGTGGTCGGAACGCTGGTCGCCACCGAGGTCGACCTGGAGAGCTCGGTCGGCGTCCAGGCGGACACCGAGTCCGCGACCGTCTCCGCGGTGGACATGGAGGCGGTCATGGCCGCCTTCGGCGTGCTGTACGACCCATCCCTGGAGCCGCGGGAGGCCCGGCGCCGGGTCGGCGAGCTGGCCCTGGCCACCAAGGACACCGGCGCCAGGATCGAGACGATCGGCGACCGGCTGCCCGTCAAGGAGTGGCCGGAGCGCCGCCTGCTGATCACCGCGGTCGACGCGGCGACCGGCGAGTTCGTGGTCTGGGAACGCGACTCGGGGGCGCCGCTGGTGTCCGCGGTCGCCTCCAGCTGCGCGGTCCCCTGTGTGTTCCCGCCGGTGGAGATCGGCGGGCGCCGCTACATGGACGGCGGGGTGCGCTCGGCGACCAACGCCGACCTGGCGGCGGGCAGCTCGGCCGTGGTCATCCTGGAACCGCTGGCGCACGTCTCACCGAGGGCGCGCTTCGAGGCCGAGCTGGCCGAGCTGGGGAACGCGGCGGTGGCGCACATCGTCCCCGACGAGGCGTCGGTCGCCGTGTTCGGCGTCAACGTCCTCGACCCGGCCCTGTGGCGCCCCGCCTTCCAGGCCGGCCTCGCCCAGGCGCCCGCCGTCGCGGAGAGCGTGGCCGGCGCCTGGAAGGACTGAGAGCGAGGTGGGCACGGACGTGGCGGCACCGCTCTGGGTGGTGAGCGGGCCCCCGGGAGCGGGGAAGTCGACGGTCGCGGCGGCGCTGCCGGCGCTGCTCGACCCACCTCCCGCGCTGCTCGACAACGACACCGTCTACGGCGGCTTCGTCGCCGCCACCCTCCGCGCCCACGGCCGCGACGACGGGGAACGCGAGGGCCCCTGGTACGACGAGCACATCAAGCGGTACGAGTACGACGGGCTGACCGAGGTCGCCCGGCAGATCCGCTCGCACGGCTGCCCGGTGATACTGGAAGGTCCCTTCACCACCCAGGTACACGACGCGGCGGTGTGGGAGCGCTGGGTCGGGCGGCTGGGCGGGCCGCCCGTACACCTCCTCTGGGTCCGCTCGGACGGCGCGGCGCTGCGCTCCCGGCTGGAGGCCAGGGGGCTCGCCAGGGACGCGGGCAAGCTCGACCGCTTCGAGGACTACCTGCGGGCCATCAGGGTGGACGAACCACCCGTCGTGCCGCACGACGAGATCGACAACCGTCCAGGAGCGCCCGCCCTGACGGCACAGCTGGAGAGGATCATCGCCTCCCGGCAGGCCGCCCGCCGCGGCGTCTCCGAGCCCTGACCGGCCCGGTCCCGGCCCCGTGACAGGGAAGCGATTCACCCGCCGGGCGACCCGGCGGCCCCCTCGCCGAGCATGACGGCGGACGTCGGCGCGGCCGCCTCTTTCGCCCGTACGGGAATCCCGGACGCCGGATATCGGCGTGCCCGGCGCCCGAAACGCGGGTGAAATCCGAATCGCGGAAATCTCGGATGCCGGACAGCGGCGCCGACTGTCCACCATGGGAATCGGAATCTTCTGGATTCGGCCCCCGGCAGGCGCCAACGGTCGCCCCAAGATGCCCCAATTTCCGGACCAGAACCCTTTTTGGAACGATTCGACAAAATTGAGTCATATTTCATGACACGTTTGCATTGCAGGCATAACGTAGCGGCCTTACGTTCCCGGTATGGATCTCGAGCTCCGACACCTCAAGATCGTGCGCGCGGTGGCGCAGGCCGGTAGCGTCACCAAGGCCGCCACCCACCTCGGACTGGCCCAACCCGCACTGACGGCACAGCTCAAACGAATAGAGCGGGTTCTCGGGGGAGCTCTTTTCGAACGTGATCACAACGGCGCGCGGCCCACGCCCCTGGGGGAGCTGGTCCTGTCACGCGCGATGGTGCTCCTGCCCGCGGCCCGGGAACTCCAGGAGGAGGCGCTTCGATTCGCCAACGCGAACGCCGACATCCCCAGCTACCGGCTGGGCGCCACCAACGGCCCGATACTCGGCGGCCTGATGGACCGCCTGGCCACCGCCTGGCCGTCCACCCCCGTGAGCACCCACACCTCCTGGTCCGCCAAGGAGCTCACCACCATGGTGATGCTGGGCCGGATCGACTTCGCGTTCATCGGCGCCTGCGGGGAGAGCCCGCCCCCGGTGGAGGGGCCGGTGGTGTGGTCGACCGTGGGCACCGACCCGGTCTTCGTACTGCTCAACGAGGACCATCCGCTGGTCGACAGAGAGGAGGTGGAACTGGCCGAGCTGGCCGACGAGCAGTGGACCGTCACCCCCGGCGACAGCTGCTTCGGCGACTGCTTCGCCACGGCCTGCGCCCGCGCCGGCTTCACCCCCAAGACCATCTACGAGACCGACGTGGCCACCTGCATGCACCTGGCCAAGGTCGGCCGCGCCGCCGCGCTCTGCCAGGCGACCTTCCAGCCCGCCGAGGGGCTGAAGCTGGTGCCGCTGGCCGGAGCCCCGCTGCGCTGGCGGCAGCTGTTCGGCTGGCACCCGGAGGCGGCCACCGCCAGAGCCGCCGCGGCGATCCTCGAACACGCGAAGGCCGCGCACGCCGACGCGGTCGGGCGGAGCAGGCGGTACGCCGCCTGGCTGGTCGACAACCCCGGGCTGGGCACCTCTCCATAACGTGACGGTAGGGGACATTCGGTAGAGGTGAGCCTCATGTGCATACCGTTACTTTTACGGCACCCCCCACATGAGGAGAGAACCCATGCTCCGCAGAAGTGCCGTGACAGCGGGCTTCGCACTCGCCATCGCCATGGTGGCCACCCCCGCCGTCGCCCATCAGGGACCTGGCGAGACCGCCGCCGCCCCCTACACCCTCGCCGAGGCCCGAACGTTGGTGGAGGCCACCGCCAAGCCGTCTCCGGGTCTGGTCGACGCCATCCGGCGCGACCTCGGCGGTACCGGCGAGCAGGCCGCGGCCCGGCTGGTCAACGAGGCCGCCGCCGCCAAGGTCGAGCCCGTCCTCCGCGGGCGGCTCGGCACCTCCTTCGCCGGAGCCTGGGTGACCGGCCCCACCTCCGACCTCGTGGTCGCCACCAACGACTCCACCAAGATCGCCTCGCTCGCCAAGTCGGGCGCGGAGGTCAAGCTCTTCAAGAACTCCCTGGCCACGCTCGACATGGCCAAGGAGCGGCTCGACCGGCTCGTGGCCTCCGCGCCGAGGTCGGTCCCGTCCTGGTACGTCGACGTGCGGAGCAACAGCGTCGTCGTGCTGGCCGGTGACGTCGCCGAGGCGCAGGCGTTCGTGGACGGCAGCGGCGTGGACAAGGCGCTCGTCCGCGTCGAGGCCTCGCAGGAGAAGCCCAGGCCGCTCTACGACGTCCGCGGCGGCGACGCCTTCTACATGGGCGGACGCTGCTCGGTCGGCTTCTCGGTCACCCGCGGCGGCCAGGGCGGCTTCGCCACCGCCGGCCACTGCGGCACGGCCGGCACCGCCACCCAGGGCTACAACCAGGTCGCCCAGGGCACCTTCCAGGGCTCGTCCTTCCCCGGCAACGACTACGCGTGGGTCGCGGTCAACTCCAACTGGACCCCGACCGGGGTGGTGAACGGCTACAGCGCGGGCATCCTTCCGGTGACCGGCTCCACCCAGCAGGTCGTGGGCAGCTCCATCTGCCGCTCCGGCTCCACCACCCAGTACCGCTGCGGCACCATCAGCCAGCACAACACGAGCGTCACCTACCCCGAGGGCACCATCACCGGCCTGACCCGCACCACCGTGTGCGCCGAACCCGGCGACTCCGGCGGCTCCTACATCTCCGGCAGCCAGGCCCAGGGCGTCACCTCCGGCGGCTCGGGCAACTGCACCGTCGGCGGCACCACCTACCACCAGCCGATCAACGAGATCCTGTCGGCGTACGGGCTCACCCTGGTGACCAACGGGACCCCGCCCCCCGGCTGCAGCGGCTACCAGAACTCCTACACCGGCTCGCTGACCTCCAACGCCAACGCCTACCAGCCCGGCACCGCCGGCTACAGCGCCGCCGCTGGCGTCCACCGCGTCTGCCTGGACGGGCCCAACGGCACCGACTACGACGCCTACCTGCAGAAGCTGAGCGGCTCCACCTGGACGACCGTGGCCAGCGGGACCTCCCCCAACCCCGATGAGGCCTTCACCTACAGCGGCACCGCGGGCACCTACCGCGTACGGGTGCACGCCTACAGCGGCTCCGGCTCCTACACCCTCGGCCTGACCAGGCCGTAAGGGGTTTCCCCGCCGGGCTCGATCGAGTCCGGCGGGGAACACGCCGGGCACACGGGCCCCGGGGATCGCCCATCCCGAGCAGATCCCGGGAAGGTGTCCCGGACGCCCTCCCCGCCACGAGCATGCGCGACCTCGTGGCGGGGAGGGCGGCGTCGCCATGCCCGGACGTCGAGAACAATGGGATGATGAGCGACCTTCTGACGCTGAGCGAGGGCGCGGTGCTGACGCACCTCGTCACCCGGGCCGAGCTGGCGAGCGGGGTGCTGCCGGCCTCCGACGACCTGCGGCTGTGGGCGCGGCTGGCCGACGGCGACGGGGTGCCGCTGGCCGGGGGCGGCCGGGTGCTGACCTCCCTCGACACCGGGGAGCCCGCCCTGACCGGCCCCGAGGGCTGGCTGGCCCGCCTGGAGCCCGAGCAGGTGATCGCGCTGCGCCTGCGCGACGGCGTCCTGGAGCTGTCGGCCGTCGAGCTGGACGACGTTCCGGCGGAACGGGTGATGCGGGTCGTCCAGGAGTTCGGCGAGCAGGCCCTCGACGCGCTGCGCGCCTTCGCGGAGGGGCTGGAGCCCAGCCCGGGCGTACCGGTCGACGTGGTGGTCCTGGAGCTGCTGATGAAGGCCCCGGAGACGTTCGCCGACCCGCTGCCGCCGCTGGCCCCGCTGCTGCGCAACGCCTCGCTGGAGGTGCGCGGCGGCAGGGTGGGCATCGTGGGGGCGCCGTGGGACACGGCGTCGGTCGCCGACCTGGCGCCGCTGGACATCATCAGGCTGGCCCTGGTGCGCAGCGCGCTGCGCACCTACGGCGAGGGCGCCGACCTCTCCAAGGCCGTCACCTACCTGTCCCGCTCCGACACGGTGCTGGCGAGGATCGCCGACGAGGTGGAGCGCGAGCCGCTCGGCCCGGCACTGGTCGAGGCACTGCCCCGCACCGAACCGGCCGCGCTGCTGCTGATCGCCAGGTCCGCCGAGGGCGAGGGCCGCTCGTTCGAGGCGTCCGGGCTGATCTCCGAGGTGCTCTCCCTGGCCCCCGGCCTGGCTCCGGCCGTGCACGACGCGGCCGAGTACGCCGCGTGCCGCACCGACCCCGGCGCCCCGCTGCCCGAGCGCGCCGCGCACCTGTACCGGCAGCTGCTCGCGTACGCCTACCGCCCGGCCCGCAGGCGGCTGATCGAGGACCTGATCGCGCTGAGCGTCCGGGTGGCCGAGCCCGCCCTGGCGGACCTGGCCCTGTTCGAGAACGACGTGGTCGGCGAGTTCCTGGACGCGCGCGCCGAGTGGCTGCGCGACGACGAGGTGGCACTGCTGGAGTCGTGGCGGCGGACGCCGCTGCGCCTGTGGGAGGTCCTCGACGTCTCCGGGCACGAGATCACCGTGGCCGCCGCCGAGGGCGGAGACGGGGACGGGGGGCGGGTGACGCTGGCCGACGAGCTGCTCTCCGGGCAGGCGCTGCCGGGAGACCTGATGCTGACCCGGCTGCTGGGCGACGGGGAGGGCCCGCACGTGTTCGGCCACCCGTTCAAGGTCGCCCCGGAGCGAAGGCAGGAGATGCTGGAGCTGCTCACCGACCCCGTCGACCCCTACGCGGTGGCCGCCTTCTTCAGGCGCCTCGGCCGGACCCCCGGCGCGACGGGCGGGGACGCCCGGCCCTGACCTCCCGCGGGCACGCGGGCTCCCTTATGTCGATGACTAAGCAAAAGAAAATCACCAATAGGCATAATGGAGCAGGTGGAGGGCGTAAGTCGCTTTGACGTGGCGGAAACAAGGAGTGTTGACTGTGCGCATGCTTAGCGAAGCGAACGGCTCGATCGCCGGCGCGGGGGCGCTTCTGAACATCATGCGCGACGGTCGGGCCAGGACGCGGGCCGAGCTGATCCAGTTGACCGGGTTGGCCAGGTCCACCCTGGCCCAGCGCCTCGACGCACTGCTGAGCCGGCAGTGGATCGTCCCGACCGAGGAGGCCATCTCCTCGGGAGGCCGGCCCGCCGTCGCCTTCACGTTCAACCGCACCGCCCGCGTCGTCCTCGCCGCCGACCTCGGCGCCACCCACGCCCGGGTGGCGGTCACCGACCTCGGCACCGCGGTCCTGGCGGAGCGCGCGGCCGAGGTGCCGATAGACCGCGGCCCCGAGGAGACGCTCGGCTGGCTACAGCACACCTTCGAGGAGATGCTCGCCGAGACCGGCCACCGCCCCGAGGAGATCTGCGGCATCGGCGTCGGTCTCCCCGGCCCGGTCGAGCACAGCTCGGGACGCCCGGTCAACCCGCCGATAATGCCGGGCTGGGACGGTTTCCCCGTCCCGGAGTGGCTCGGCTCGCGCCTCGGCGCGCCCGTCCTCGTCGACAACGACGTGAACATCATGGCGCTGGGCGAGCACTGGGCCGCCCGCCCCGAGGCCGACCACCTCATCTTCGTCAAGATCGGTACCGGCATCGGCTGCGGCATCATCAGCGACCGCCGCCTGCACCGGGGCGCCCAGGGCGCGGCGGGCGACATCGGCCACATCCAGGTGGCCTCGGCCCTCGATACCGTCTGCCGCTGCGGCAACGTCGGCTGCCTGGAGGCCGTCGCCAGCGGCGCCGCCATCTCGGCCAAACTCTGCGCGGCCGGGGTGACGGCCGAGGACAGCCGCGACGTGGTCCGTCTGGTGCGCGGCGGCAACACCCAGGCCGTCCAGCTCATCCGGCAGGCGGGCCGCGAGGTCGGCGACGTGCTCGCCTCGATCGTCAACTTCTTCAACCCCTCGGTGATCGTGGTCGGCGGCGACATCTCCGAGGCCGGGGAGCAGGTGCTCGCCGGCCTTCGCGAGGTGATCTACAGCAGGTCGCTGCCGCTGGCCACCCAGCATCTGACGATCACCGGCAGCGAGCTGGGCGACCGCGCGGGCGTGATCGGCGCCGCCGTCATGGTCATCGAGCACGTCCTGGCCCCCGGCAGCGTCGACCGTTCCGTCAGCCCGGCCTGACCGCGTGCGGCTCCGGCGCCGCGGTTCCGCCGGGGAGGCCCGCGCCCCGGCGAGCCCGGACCGATCGGCGGCCGTGGGACACTCGTCCGGCCATGGACGCAGAAACCATCAGGACCGCCCGGCTCACGCTCGAACCGCTGGCGGTGCGCCACGCGGCCGAGATGGCCGAGGTGCTCGGCGATCCGGCCCTGCACACCTTCATCGGCGGCTCTCCGGAGACCCCCGGACGACTCCGCGACCGCTACGCCCGCCTGGTCGCCGGACCGCCACCGGGCCGGGAGGAGTCGTGGCTCAACTGGGTGATCCACCTCGACGGCCCGGATCGGCTGGTCGGCCACGTCCAGGCGACGGTGACCCGCGACCACGCGGCCGTGGCCTGGGTGGTGGGAACCCGCTGGCAGGGCCGGGGCATCGCCGGGGAGGCCGCGGTCGCCCTCGTCGACTGGCTCAGGGCACGCGGCGCGGCCGTCGTCGCCACCATCCATCCCGACCATGCCGCCTCGTCGGCCGTGGCCCGTGGGGCGGGACTGGTACCGACCGGCGAGCGGGTGGACGGGGAGGTCGTCTGGAGATACGGCGGGCGCGAACCTGAGTAGGAGTGCTCAGCCGCCGCTGAGTGCGTACGCTCTCCCCCGGCTTGGCGATCTTCGAAATTCTCAGCTCATGAAATGGTGGATTTTCCTGGTCGCGCTCGTCAGCACGGTGGTCGCGGCGTGGCTGCTCGTGTACGCCGACGTCCCGCTCTCCACGTTCCTGTCGCTCGGGCTCGGCGCGATCAGCCTGATCTGGCTGATCGTGCTCCTCACCCTGCCGTGGAACCTCTACTTCGGGGCACGCCAGGTGGTCCACGAGATCCACGTGTCCAGGGAGCGCGGCATCCAGGTGCCGGAGGGGCACGAGGCCGAGGCGCTGGAGATCGCCGGGCGGATGCGCCGGTTCGCCATCGGCGGTCACCTCCTCTCCGCGGTGATCCTGGCCGTCATCACCTACCTATCCGGTGCCTCGGTGGGCTACTACTTCGCCGGCTTCTACCTGCTGAGCACCTGCTTCCGTCCGGCCGGGGCCTACCTGTCCCACCTGCGCGATCGGGTCACCACGCTGATGAGCGAGGCCCGCCACCCCCGCGAGGACATCGTCTCGCTCGCCGCCAGGGTGGACGGCCTGGCCGCCGAGGTGACCGCGCTGACCGAGTCGGCCGAGCGGCTCCGGGAGGACGTCGGAACGCTCGGCGCCGACCTGCGCGACGGCGACGAGGCCCTGGAGCGCCGGATCACCGGGCTCGCCCGGCGTTTCGAGGACACCGTGGACGGTCTCACCGACAACCACGAGGTCATCACCGGGCTCAAGGCCTTCCTGCGCCTGGTCCGGGCCGACGCCCACGGCCAGGCCTGACCCGCGCCGTACCCGGGGCACCACCTCCAGCAGCCGCGCCGCGGCGCCGAGGACGTCCCGGACACCGATCTCCAGCAGACCCGGATCGGGCCGGTAGGCGTAGGGGTCGCCGTGGCCGCCCGCCCACAGGACGACATGCGGTCCCGTCTCCGGAGGGCCCCACACGGCGGGTGCGACGGGGCCGAACAGCGCCACCGAGGGCGTGGCGAACGCGGCCGCCAGATGGGTCACCCCGGTGTCCCCGCAGACCACCAGCCTGGCCCTGGCCACCAGCGCGGCCAGCTCGCGCAGCCCGGTGCGCCCGGCGAGCACGCACGAGGGCGGCAGCCCGGCGAGCATGGCCACCCGCTCGGCGAGGTCCCGCTCTCCCACGCTCCCGGTGACCACCACCTCGTACCCGTTCCTCCGCAGGTCCGCGGCCACCAGCGCGAACCGCTCCGGCGGCCAGCGCCTGGCCGGGTACCCGGCCCCGGGGTGGACGACGACGGGCCGCGGCTCCTCCTCGCGGAGAGCGGGGCGCCGGAGCCCCAGGTCGGCGGGGTCCGCCGCGATGTCGTACCAGGCGAGCAGGTCGCACCAGCGCCGCACCTCGTGCACGCCGTCCCGCCAGACCGGTCCGCGCGCGCCGGGGAAGGCGGGGTGGGAGTGGGTCAGCAGCCGGGCCGGGGCGGTGCGGTGGAGCGCGGCGATGCCGCGCGGGCCGGCGCCGTGCAGGTTGACCGCGATGTCGACGCGCCGGCCGAGCGGCGGTACACGGCCGGGCCCCGACACGTCGCACACCTCGTCCACCGCGCCGATCAGCGGCACCAGGGGCGCCAGCGCGGAAGGCGCGGCCAGCACGATCCGGTGGCCGGGGTGGGAGCGGCGCAGGGCGCGCAGGGCGGGGACCGAGGTGAGCAGGTCACCGAGTCCCAGCCCGCGCAGTACCACCATGACCGGGCGGTCCGCCTCGGGCCCGGCGGCACCGGTCTCGCGGAGACTCTCCCGGGCCGGAGCGGTGCTCATCTGATCGTCTCCTTGACGGGGGTCAGCTGGTCGACCGCCTCGACGACCCGCGCGCTCGGCACCGACGACAGGCAGGGATGACCGGTGACGGCGCAGGCGCCCTCCCGGGTCACCCGGCAGGGGGTCCGCTGGTCACCGAGGATCACCACCGGCACGCCGTACGGCGCCCAGCGGCCCGCGGGGGCCAGCGGGGCGAACAGGCTGACGACCGGCGTGCCGACCGCCGCCGCGAGGTGGGCGGGCCCCGCGTCCGCGACGACCACGGCGCACGCCCCGGCGAGCACCGCGGCGAGTTCGGGAAAGGTGGTCCTGCCGCCCAGGTCGACGACGGACCTTCCCCGCTGCCCGCCGTGCGCGGCCGAGGGGCCGTTCCAGTTCCGGCCGCCCGTCGCGGCACACGTCCCGTCGACCCAGCCGGCGGTGAAGGCGGGCTCGTCCACCCTCCAGCCGCGCAGCCGGGCGGGCCCGCCGCCCGTCCAGCCGCCCGTCCAGCCGCCCGCGAAGACGGGTCCCGGCGACAGACCGTGCTGCCCGGCACCCGCGGCGATCCGCGCGGTGAGCCCGTGCTCGTCCTGGCCACCGGTCACGACGACCCTGCGGCCCGAGCGGACGAGGTCCCGAACCGCGCGCGCCCACCTCTCCGCGGGCCATGCCCTGGCGGGGACCGAGGTGCCGGGATGCACGACCACGTACCCCGGCGGCCCGGTGAGGTGGCGAACCTCGGGCAACGGGTGCCGTACGGCGAGTCCCCCCGAATCTCCGCGCGGGAGCTCGAATCCGGCCGCCCTGGCCAGCCCGAGCATGCGCTCGCTCTCCGGCACGTCCACGTCCTCGTCGACGAGGTGCCGCACGTCGAGCAGCGAGCCCGGGTCGTCGGCGGAGACGGCGGCGACCCTCGGCGTGCCCGCCAGCCTGAGCACCAGGGCCAGCGGCAACGGGGACTGGTGGCACGAGGTGAGGATCAGTGCCTGCTCGGGGGCCGTGTCCCGGATGATCCGCAGCAGTCTCAGCGCGTGCGGGCCGGTCACCGGCGGCGCGGTGGGGTCGATCCACGGCGCACGCCACTCCACCACCCGCGACACCCCCGGCAGCAGCTCGCCCGCGGGCCGGCCTCGCGGCCCGGTGAGCAGCACGACCTGCCGCGCGCCCGCGGCCACCGCACGGATCGCGGGCCCCGCCAGCAGGACCTCGCCCGCGTTGTCCAGACGGGCGACGAGAACGGTGCCGGTCACGGTGCCGGTCATCGCCGGGACACCGGTGGGTCCACCGAGGCGGGTCCGGGTCGCTCGGGAGCGCCGCGGGGGGCGTCGACGGCGAGGGGTACCACTAGATCGCCCAAAATCCCCTTTATGCCGATAAATCTCATTGAATTTGGCCTCCCGTCCGACATCTACTGACTACCAACAGTGATGCCCTTCAGACAGAAGAACCGGACATAAATTCAGTTAAGGGGATTTATGACTAAAGAACATCGCGCTGAGTGGCCGCCCGATGGTTTATCCGCCCCTCCGAAAGGGCAGCGGCTCAAAAGCCCCGAAGCTCCGGCGGGAGACCCATGGCCGATCGGCGGACTCCGGCCTCGCGGATCTGCGGGGTTCACCCGGGAAGCACGGACCCCCGGCGCGGCGGGCCGCGCCGGGGGATCAGCCGCTCGGAGAGGTTCGCGTAGGCGAGAGCCGGAAAACGTCAGGCCGTGTCCTCGCCGAGCTGGATGGGGCGGTCGTCACCCGAGGGCCGAAGCGACCTCCACACCGCCGGACGCGGGTCCTTGCCGTCCAGGAGCAGGAACAGCAGTTTCCTCATCGGTGAGCGGGCCGCGGCGGCGGCGTACTCGCCGCGCCCCCAGCCCTCCGGCAGCATGGCGACGATCCGCTCGTGGGCCGACTCGGCCTCCTTGACGATCTCGTCGGCACGGCCGCCGAGCCGTCCGGCGAGGTCGCGGACCCAGCCGTGGAACTCGTCCGGCAGCCGCTCGCAGATGTCGGCCACGCTCTTACCCGCGTCAAGCTCCTCCCACACGACGCGGGCGTTGAGACCGGCGAGGATACGGTGCAGCCTCAGATAGTCGGCCTGCTTGACCTTCAGCATCCGGCCGGTCCCGACCAGCCGTACCACCACCCCCTCCGCACCCGGCCTGGGCGGCATGGCGAGCGCGTCCGACAGGGCCGCGACGGGGAACACCCGGGCCGACGGCCCGGGCCAGCCCTGGATCTCGCCGGGTGCCAGGACCCTGCCGGTGGCCGTCTCCACAGCCCCGATGAGGAACAGGTCGTCGGTGTCGCCGTAGTGGCAGACACCCCGGTTGCCCGGGTAGACGATCTCGAACAGGACCGTCAGCCCCTGCTGCGGGACGAAGTCGCCGTAGCGGTCGCGGAGCAGGTTCGTGGCGTGTACGGCCTGGTCGCTGGTGAAGGAGCCCCTGGTCGCGACGGCGGGACCGGACGAGGTCGGGTAGAGGACACCGAGCGATCCGTCCAGCTTGTCGACCACCACGGCCTCAGCCGACAGGTCCAGTTCCCCGGCCAGCGGGTCGCCGTAGTTGAAGAACTTGCGGAACGGCCGTGCGACGATCCGGCCCTCGTCGTCGACGATCAGCCCGCGGCAGGCGAGGGTCGCCGCGTTCCAGGCTCGCTCCACCTGGGCCTTCTCGGTGTAGTTGAGGATCCGCAGCGGCTCGTCCGGGTGGCTTTGCCCACGGACGTGACCGGCCGCGATCGCGGCGTCCAGCTCGCTCGGGTCGAACAGGTCGGCGGCGTGCAGGGGGGCGTCCGCGGGGGCCCCGGAGGGAGGACGGAGGGAGTCGCTCATCGATGGGGTCGTCCTTTGTACGGGCGACCACGCCAGGCACGATGGTCCCGGGCCGGGCGCGGCCGATGTGTCGGCGGTCTGCGGAACGCCCGCCTTGCGGGAGGGCGTGCTTCCTGAGACGAGTCCGACGGCCCGTTGGTTCGCGAAGCGCGGAAAGCGGGGGAAACCGGTCAGCCGGGGATGTCGGGCAGGAGGTGCGCGTTGGGCCGGCGGGCGAGCCCGGCCAACTCGGGGATCTCCACCACGGTCGCCCCCGCCTCCGCGAGCTCCTCGGCCCCGTGGCAGTCGACGAAGAGCAGCGGCTCCCGCCACGCCAGCACCACTCTCCGGACGCCGCTGTCCAGGATCAGACGGGTGCAGGTCCTGGGGCGCGAACTGCGCGCGCTGCACGGCTCCAGGCTGCTGTAGACCGTGGCCCCGGCCAGCCTGGGATCGTCCGGGGAGATCTTGCCGAGCGCCGACTCCTCCGCGTGGACGTGGGGGTCGCCCTCCCGCGAGTAGCCGCGGGAGATCTCCTCACCGTCCGCGGAGACGACCACGGCGCCGACGGAGAAGGCCGTCTCGGAGGGCGGGCACAGCCTCGCCAGGTCGCATGCCAGCCCCAGCCAGTCGTGGTCGTTCATCCGGACCTCCCGGTAGACGGTGCGTGTCAGGCCAGCAGGTACCGCAGCAGGGTGACGTCGCCCATCCTGCGGACCTCCGCCAGGTCCATTCTGCGGTGGCGGTCCCGGGGAAAGTCCCCCTCCAGGACGAAACGCGGGGCGGCGGGGTCCCCGACGAAGAACGGGGCGACGACGAGATGGAGCTCGTCCACCAGGTCCTGGCGCAGGAAACGGGTGTGGACGGAGGTGCCGCCCTCGACCATCAGACGGCGCACTCCCCGCCCGTACAGGTCGGCGAGGACCCGGTCGAGATCGATCGGCTCTCCCGCGTCGACCACCTCCGCGGCCCCCGCGAGACGGACGGTGAGTTTCGCCACGGCGGGCGACGCGGCGTACACGATCTTCTCCGGGTCGCCGGCGGTGAAGAAGGCGGCGGCCGGGTCGAGGTCCCCGGTGGCGGTCAGCGTCACCTTCGCCGGGGACGGCGGCAGGCCGCGCGCGACCCGCTCCCGCCCGCGCTCCGGCGACCTGACCAGGAGCCGGGGGTCGTCGCGGCGGACGGTGCCCGCCCCGACCAGGATCGCGTCACAGCCGGCGCGGACCTCGTCGACCCGGTCGAAGTCCTCGTCGTTGGAGAGCAGCAGCCGCTGCGGCGTACGGTCGTCGATGTAGCCGTCGACGGACATCGCGCAGCTCAGCAGCACGTACGGGCGCTCGCCCACTCCCCGCCTCCCCCGGTCAGGCACCGACCGATCGTAACAACCCGCCGCCCTTCCCGCGCGCTGCCGCCCACCTTCCGGTTTCCCCTGGTGAACCGCTACGACAGGTCTTCCGATCAGCGGCACATGCCCCTGTTTGTTTACCTTCTGTTAACCTGAAACTGAAGCTTCCCGGGGTGAGGAGTTCATCATGCGTGCGGTTCTGCCGGACCTTGGTCACAAAGGCGCCTGCTCCACTCCTGTCGAGGAGCCGATCGGCCGCCCCCTCCACGACCCCGGCGTGCCGCCGGGAACCACCGTCCGCGCGACCGGCACCGGCCGGGGCGGGGAAGGCACATGACGGCGGGCCACCCGGTACGCGAGTGTCCAGAAGGCGCCGAGCACGACCGGCGGCACCGCCTCTGATGGGATGGACTCTGGCGTTCGCCGCCGTGGCGATCCTCTTCGTGCTGGTCAGCGGCGCCAACGACGGCGCCACCCTCATCGGCCTCGGGCTCAGGTTCCCCCGCTTCCCCGGATGGGCCGCCGCCGCGATCCTCGTGGTCGTGCTCTTCGCCGTCCCCTACCTGCTGGGGGTGACCGTCGCGCGCACCTTCACCGAGCGGCTGGCCGGGCTCGGCACGAGCGGCGGCGCGGCGGCGTTCCTGGTGGGGGTGGTGGTCGCGGTGGCGGTGGTCGCGGTGCTGACCGGCAGAGGACTGCCGACCAGCCTGACGCTCGCGGTGATCGGAGGCATCGGCGGCGCGGGGCTCGGTGCCGGACTACCGGTCTCCTGGACCGACCTGGGCGCCGTCCTGGCGATCGGGGCCTGCGCGCCCATGGCCGGGCTGGTCCTGGGCTACCTGCTGGGGGCCGTCTCGCGCCGGGTGCCCTCCTACCGCCGCATGTCGCGGCTGGTGTCCGGCACCCACCTGCTGGCCTACACGGCCCAGTGCGCGGCGTACGCGCTGAACGACGGACAGAAGATGATCGCGGTGGTGAGCGTGGCGGTCGGCGTGGGCCGCGGCGGGCTCGGCGGGGTCGGTCCCATCGAGGTCCCGCCGGCGTGGATGGCCGCCCTGGTGGCGCTCTTCCTCGCCGGTGCGCTGACCAGCCTGATCCGTGTCGGAGGGCGGCTGGGCCGCGGGCTGGTCATCACCCGCCCGCTGCACATCGTCTCCGCGGAGGCGGCGGCCACCGGCGCCGTCCTCGGCAGCTCGGCTCTGGGAAGCCCGGTGAGCATGACTCAGTCGATCACCGCAGGGGTGGTCGGCTCGGCGGCAAGTGAGGGAATGAGGAGAGTGCGATGGCAGGGCGTCGTGAACGTGGGTACGGCATGGCTGGTCACGCTGCCGTCGTCAATGGCGCTGGGCTGCCTCGGCGGTCTCGCGCTGAGACTGATGTGAGCGGCAAGGACGGTCGCACCCGGAGGTTCGCGCGCGCCTGGGACGACCTGCGCGGCCGGTCGGGGCGGCGGATCGTCGGACTGGTGAGGGGCCAGGTCGCCGTCGCGCGGGCGGGAGCCGAACTGGCCCGCTCGACCGCGGCCGGCGAGATCGAGCGATCCGCCGCGCGCGCCCGGATGGCGGAGGTGGAGCACGAGGGGGACGAGGCGCGGGCCGAGCTGGTGCGGATACTGCGGCGGGTGCTGGCGACCCCCATCGACCGGGAGGACCTGTTCCGGATCTCGCGCTCGATCGACGACGTGCTGGACCAGCTCCGCGACTATGTGCGCGAGCTCGACCTGTTCGGCCCGGAGGACCTGCGGTTCGCGGTCGAGCCCCTGCAGGCGGTGATCGACGGCCTCGACGAACTGGAGGGCGCCGTGCTGAAGATGATCGACGCCCCGGGCTCGGTCACCATGGCCGTGCTGGACACGCGCAAGGCGTGCAGCCGGGTCCGCCAGCTCTACCAGGCCCGGCTCGCCGAACTGTTCGCCGAACCGCTGAACATGGACACCCTGCGCAGGCGCGAGCTGCTGTCACGGCTCGACGCGGTGGGCCGTCGGCTCGGCGAGGCCGCCGACGCGCTCGCGGACGCGATGCTCAAGCGGAGCCACTGAAACCGCACCGCCCTGCCCATCACCGTCTGCCATTTCCCACTCCCTTTTGACGAAGGACGACTCTTGTTATGAAATATGTTTAGCTAGAGCGAACAGGCGGCCATGCCGCTTGACGGAGGGAGCCGCGGGTGGGCACATCGGAGCGTCATGGCGGTGAGGAGCCGGACCGCCAAGGCGCCGTCGGAGCCCGGATGCGGCAGTTCCGCAAGGAGCGCGGCCTGACGTTGCGCGGTCTCGCCACCCACTCCGGGCTCTCCATCGGGTTCCTCTCCCAGGTCGAGCGGGGCATCTCCTCCATCGGCCTGACCGCGCTCAACAGTGTGGCCACGGCGCTCGACCGGAGCGTGGCGGAGTTCTTCAACGACACCCCGCCGGAGGGAGAGACCGAGGAGAGGCAGCCATCGGCCTCCCCGCTGCCGAGCCACTTCACGCTCACCCGCTCCGCGACGGCCGCCACCGAGTACATCTCGGGCCAGCAGACCTACCGCATGCTCTCCGCCAGGGGGCCGAACCTGGTGCTCGAACCGCTGCTGGTGCACATCGCGCCCGGCGGCAGGCGGGAGAACTCCTACGGGCACGCCGGTGAGGAGTTCGCCTTCGTGCTGGAGGGCGAGCTGCTGTACGAGGTCGACGGCGTCGAGCACCGGTTGCACCCGGGCGACAGCGTCCACCTGAGGTCGACGGTCCCGCACAGCATGTTCAACGACACCGACCGGGTCACCACCGTCGTGTCCGTGGTGACCCCTCGGCTGTTCTGACCTTCTCCACCGCTCGCGCTCTCGCCTCGCGGGTGCGGACCCTCGCGAGGGCGGACCCGCGGCGGCGGAGCCGCGGTCAGTGCCGGCGCAGGGCGCGGATCGCCGACACTGCCAGCCCGGCCACGGCCAGCGCGCCGAGCGCTCCGGCGGCGACCGCCCGGCGCTGGCGGGAGATGCGCGGCTGGATCTCGGCGTACGGCACGGTGCTGAACGAGACGAGCTCGTAGCGCGAGGTGTAGCGGCCTGGCAGCAACCGCTCCAGGCCGTGCTCGACGCGCTTGCCCAGCAGGAACGTCCGGGAGGCGACCTTGTCGCGCATCTCGACGAAGTTCGCGAGCGCGAGTTCGGCGATGGTGTCGGCGTGCTCCTTGCGGCGGGCGCCGTACCGGGCGAGGGCCTCGGGGAAGTCGTCGCCGGTCTCCTGCAGGCAGCGGTCGAGTTCCACGCAGTCCTCGAAGCCGCAGTTGGCGCCCTGGCCGTAGAAGGGGACGATGGCATGGGCGGCGTCGCCGAGCAGGCCGACCACGGCACCGGTGCCGCGCACCTGCCAGGGGTGTGCCCGCACGGTGACCAGGTGCCCGATCGGGTTGTGCGCGTAGTCCCCGGCGAGGTCGGGCATGAGCGCGCGGGCGTCGGCGTAGTTGGCGGCGAAGAACTCCTCGAACCGCTCCGCGGTGTCCAGTTCCTCGAAGCTGCCGGGCCCCGACTTGGGCCAGAACAGCGTGCAGGTGAAGGACCTGTCCGGGTTGGGCAGCGCGATCATCATCGCCTTGCCGCGCGGCCAGATGTGCAGCGCGCCGGGATCGAGGGCGAACCCGCCGTCGCGTGCCGGGATCGTCAGTTCCTTGTAGCCGTAGTCCAGGTAGTCCTGGCTGAAGTCGAAGCCGGGCAGCAGTTGCAGCCGTCCGCGTACCGCGCTGTAGGCGCCGTCGGCGCCGAGCACGACCGGGGCGCTGTGGGTGACGGGCCCGGCGGGCGTGTCGAAGTCCATCCGCCCCGAGTCGACGTCGAGCCCGGTCAGCCGGTGCTCGAAGAGGGCGCGGACCCCGGGCATGGCCAGGGCCGCCTCCAGCAGCGTGCGGTTGAGCTCGGAGCGGCTGATGGAGTTGATCGCCCGCTGCCCTCCGGCGCTGTACGGCTGGAAGCTGAGCGTGCCGTCCGGGGCGTGCACCATCCGGCCCGGCATCGGCAGCGCGGCCTTCAGCACCGCCTCGTCCAGCCCGATCCCGCGCAGCGCGTCGATCCCCCGCTCGGAGAGCGCCAGGTTGATCGAGCGCCCGCGCTCCGGCGTCGCCTGGCGCGGGTCGGACCTGCGCTCGTACAGGGTGACCCGGTAGCCCCGGCGGGCCAGGTAGCAGGCCGTCAGGCAGCCGACCAGCCCGGCGCCGACCACGGCGACCTCACCACGGGAGCTCATACCGGGTTCACCTCCTCGGCGAGCGCGGCGGCCGCCCGCCAGCAGTCGTGGAACGTGGAGTACATCGGCACGGGGGCCAGCCGGATGACGTCCGGCCGCCGCACGTCGGCGAGGACGCCGTGCGTCTCGTGCAACCGGGCGGCGACGGCAGCGGCGTCCGCAGCGTCAGCGCCCCCGATCACCCGCAGGGAGAGCTGTGCTCCGCGCCTGGCCGGGTCGGCGGGCGTGACGATCTCCAGCGGGCGGTCGCGGGCGACCTCGGCGAGCAGCCGCTCCAGGTAGCCGGTGAGCGCCAGGCTCCGCTCCCGCAGCGCCGCCATCCCGGTCTCGGCGAACATCCGCAGCGAGACCCTGACCGGTGCCATGGCCAGGATCGGCGGGTTGGAGATCTGCCAGGCGTCGGCGGTGGGCACCGGGACGAGCTCGGGCCGCATCTCGAAGCGGGTCGCCTGCTCGGTGCTCCACCACCCGGCCAGCCGGGGCAGCTCGGGGTCGGTCACGTGGCGCCGGTGCACGAAGCAGCCCGCGACGGCGCCGGGGCCGGCGTTGAGGTACTTGTACGAGCACCAGGCCGCGAAGTCCACGTCCCAGTCGTGCAGCGCCAGCGGCACGTTCCCTGCGGCGTGCGCGAGGTCCCAGCCGACGACGCACCCGGCCGCGTGCCCGGCGGCGGTGACGGCGGGGATGTCGAGGAACTCTCCGGTCAGGTAGTTGACCCCGCCGAGGAGCACGAGCGCCACCCGGTGCCCCTCGCGGGCCAGGTAGTCCACGATGTCCTCGGTGCGCAGGCAGTCCTCGCCGGGGCGGGGGCGCAGCCGGACCACCGTCTCGTCGGGGTCGAGGCCGTGGTGGACCGCCTGGCTGCGCACCGCGTAGCTGTCCGAGGAGAAGGCGTGGTCCTCGATGACGATGCGGGTGCGCTCGCCCGCCGGGCGGTAGAAGGTGGCCATCATCAGGTGCAGGTTGACCGTGAGGGAGTTCATCACCACGGTCTCCTCGGGGGCCGCGCCCACCAGCGCGGCGGCGTCCTCGCGCAGCTCGGCGTGGTAGGGCAGCCAGGGGTGTGCCGCCCGGTGGTGCCCCTCGACCGCGTGCAGCGCCCAGTCGTCCAGCTCGGCGGAGAGCGCGGCGCGGACGGCGCGGGGCTGCAGGCCGAGCGAGTTGCCCGCGAAGTAGGCGACCTCGGAATATCCGCAGGAGGCGGGGGCGGGCGGCAGCAGGAACTCCTCGCGACGGCAGACCGAGTCCTCGGCGTCGGCCGCCAGCGCCGCCCGCTCACCGAACTCGCCGTCCTCGCCGAACACGCCGGGAGCGCGCGGCGCGCCGAGCCCGGCGGAACCGCCGGAGCCCTCGGCACCGCCCCGGCCGGATCCCGCCGAGCCGGCCGCGCTCGGATCGCGGAGGTCCTCGGCCCGCGCGGCCATCACGCCGACGTCCTGATCGCCGGACCTCCGGCACGCTCGCTCATCACATCGTCTCCTTCTTCCCCGCCAATGTTCACTCATGCTGAACTCAAGTGAAATTGAGAGTGCGAGACGATTCGGGCAGCGCGCTTTGCGGACGAAAGGTTCTGCGGGAATCCGGTTTCAGGATGACGGAGCGTCACCCATGGACACCGCCGCCCTCCTCGGCGCGCGGTTCAGCAACGGCAGCACCTCGGTGCCCAGCAACTCCACGCCACGGTCGTCGGTGAGGCCGTGCGGCGTGCCGAACTCCACCCGGTGCGCGCCCGCGTCGATGAGGGCCTGTGCCTGCGCGGCGACCTGCTCCGGGTCACCGGAGAAGGCGAACAGGTCGAGCAGGTCGTCGGGGATCAGCCGTCCGGCGGCCTCGTCCCTGCCGTCGTCGACCAGTTCCTTGACCCGGCCGAGCAGGTCGGCCGGGATCTCCACGGTCGGGTCGAGGTCGGCGACCACCGCGAGGTACATGGCGACCTCGCTGCGCGCCCTGGCTCTGGCCGCGGCGCCGTCGACGTCCACGACCGTCACCGCGCCCAGGACGACGCCCACCTCGCCCGGGTCGCGTCCGGCCGCCGCCGCCCCGGCCGCGACCCGCTCACGGATCACCCCGACCATCGCCGGGTTCGCGCTGCCGCCCACCTTGATCTCGTCGGCGATCCGCCCGGCCAGCGCCGCGCCCTTCGGCCCCCAGGCGCCGAGCAGCAGCGGTGGCCGGGCGCGGTGTACGGGATAACGCAGCCGGGTGCCAGGCGCCAGACGGAACATCTCCCCCTCGTACCCTCCGGCGTCGCCGGCCAGCAGCCGGTAGACCACCTCGACGGCCTCCGCCAGCGCGGTCAGCGGCCGGGGCTGGGCGATGCCCACGGCACCGAGCCAGGTGCCACGCGCCAGGCCCAGGTAGGCGCGGCCGTGCGAGGCCAGGTCAAGGGCGGCGAGCTGCCCGGCGACCTCGTACGGCGCCGCCGAGTAGGGGTTGAGGCAGGCCGCGCCGAGCCGCACCCTCTCGGTGGCGGCGGCCATCTCCAGCAGCGGGAAGATCGGCGGCTGGTACATCAGGTCGCCGAACACGCTCAGCACGTCGAAGCCGTGCTCCTCGGCGCGGCGCGCGAGCCGCGCGTAGTCGCCGGCCCGCTTGTCGCTCTGCAGGCCGAGACCGATCTCGACAGTGGTCATCGGGGATCACCTCAGGTCAGGTCGGCGGAGTTCATCCGGCGGCGGCGGGTCCGCTCGACCCGCATCACCAGCCGCTCCTCCGGGTCGGGGCAGCTGAAGTGGGAGTCCTGCGCCAGCCAGTCGCCCTGGGCGAGGTCGCGCTGCTTGGCCGCGAGGAACGGCAGGACCGAGGCGAGCGCGTAGACGCAGAAGTGCCTGCCTTCCGGGAGCCGCAGGTGCGCGCTCTGCTCCAGCGTGAAACAGTCGCCCACCTCCATGCCGCAGACGGATCTGCCCTCGATCCGGTCGACCACGACCCGCAGGTCGTACAGCTCCATCTCCGTGTTCGAAGCGGTCGGGGCCTGGCCGTCGCCCGCCTCGACCGAGGAGCCGCTCCCTTCGGGGAGCGGAGGAGTCACGTCACCGTCGTCCATGTCGGTCCCTTCCTCGGCTCACGGCACGACCAGCTCGGAGTGGTGGTGCACGATGAGCCAGTCGTCGCCGGTCCTGCGCAGCACGTCGGTCACCCGGCTGTACTGCGCGGGTTCGCCCGGCGCCTCGGCGACGAGCACGTAGCGCGCCACCCCGGCGTCGCCCCACACGTCGATCCGCTTGTTCTCGGCGGCCAGCCTGTCGAGTGTGGGACGGGCACCCGAGCCGTCCCTCTCGTCGCGGTAGGCGTCGAGTTCCGACCGGGTGCGCAGCGGTCCCGGCAGGTGCGTCTCCCAGGTGGTCACCTCGGCGTGCAGGTGGCTGTCGAACCGGCGACGGTCCGCCGCGAGGAAGGCGTCGTACATGTCGTCGATGCCCGCCGCGATCGCGGCGGTCTCCGTGTCGTTCACAGAACCGTTCATAGGGCCGTTCACCAGTACCTCACCCAGATGTCCCGGTCTTCAGACCCCGGGAAAATCGCGTTCACTGCTTCTCCCATCCCGACCGGTCGTCGCGGACGACCCGGCCGCCCTTCATCACCCAGCGGACCCCCCGGAAGGCCGAGGTGTCCGTGAGCGGGTCCGCGTCCATGGCGATGAGGTCCGCGTACTTGCCGACCTCGACGGTGCCGAGGTCGGCGTCGGCGCCGAGCCAGCGCACCGGGCCGAGCGTGCCCGCGTAAAGCGCTCCCGCCGGGCCGAGACCTCCCTCGGACATGCACTCCAGCTCGCGTACCGAGGCGTTGGTCCCCTCGAAGTCCCAGAACGGCGGCATGTCGCTGCCCAGCAGGACGTCCACCCCGGCGTCGAGGGCCATGGCGTAGCTCTCCAGATGCCGGGGGCCCGCGCCGAGCGAGCGGCACTGCATCCACTCCGGCACCCCGAGTTCGTCGAAGAACTCCTTGCAGCGGGTGACGAGCAGCGTCGGCACCAGGGCGGTGCCGCGCTCGGCCATTCTCTTCGCGACCTCGGGGGTGAGCTGGTAGCCGTGCTCCACGCAGTCGAGGCCCAGCTCGACGGCCTCGGCGATGACCGCCGCCGGCCCCGCGTGCGCGGTGACCTTCCGGCCCCAGGCGTGCGCGGTCTGCAGCGCCGCCGCCATCTCGTCGGAGAACAGCTGAGGGGTGTCGATGCTCTCGTGCTCTCCGGCGATACCGCCGGAGATCATGATCTTGATGAGGTCGGCACCCGCCTTGACCTGGGTGCGCACCCCGCGCCGGAACCCGTCGACTCCGTCGCACTCCATGGTGTCGTTCGCCTCGTGGCCGTGGCCGCCGGTGCAGACCAGGGCCTGGCCCGCCGTGAAGATGCGCGGCCCGGTCGCCCTGCCCGACTCGATGGCCCGGCGCAGCGCGAAGTCGGCGTGGTCCTTCTCGGCCACGCACCGCACCGTGGTGACCCCGCACCGCAGGGTACGACGGGCACCGTCGGCCATGTAGAGGACGAGTTCGTGCGCCGTCATGTTCTTGACGTTGTCGCCGCCCTGGCCGGGCAGCGACAGGGACAGGTGGGTGTGCATGTTGACCAGGCCGGGGGTGAGGTACGCGCCGTCGAGATCGAGCCGCTGGGCCTCCCCCACCCGTTCCAGGACCTGCTCGCGGGGACCCACGGCCGCGATCCGGTCGTCCCGGATCCACACCGCCGCGTCCGCGATCCGCCCCTCGGCGCTCTTCGAGGCGCCGGCGCGGGCGTCGGTTACCGTGCAGTTGACAATGACCACGTCGTTCATCGGACGGCCTCGATCCCGTAGATCCTGCGGGCGGCGTCGGGAGAGACATAGCCCTCGGCGACGTCGCGGCGGACCAGTTCCGGGTCGCGCTCGCACGGATCCCCGTGCCCGCCGCCCCCCGCGGTCAGCAACCTGATCCGGTCACCGACCCGCACCCTGGTCCGCCTGGTACTGACCCGATGCTCGCGCTCGGTGTCGGGGAAGATCACCACCTGGTTGGGCTCGGGCTCCAGCCCGCCCTCCAGCGCCCACGGCCGCGACCGCGTCTTCTTGATGACCGACAGGAACTCCCCCGGGGTCACGAACCGGATGTCCCTTCGCAACCCCACCCCACCGCGGAACCGCCCGGCACCACCGGAATCCTCGCGCATCTCGACGCGCTCGAAGAACATCCCGGTCTTGGCCTCCAGGACCTCGACGGGGGTGTTGCGGGCCTGGGTCTGGCACAGGTGGTTGGCGGCGTTCATGCCGTCGTGGGAGGGGGTGGCGCCCCAGCCGACCGGGTCGTTGTTGCTGACCGCGAACATCTGCCCGGTCTCCGGGTGGACCCCGACCATCATGAACCCCGGCACGTCCCCTCCGGAGGAGGCGGGCAGCCTGTCCGGCATGCCCTGCGCCAGCGCCTTGTAGATCAGTTCCAGGGCGACGGTCCCCGTCCACTGGGTGAAGGTCGCCGCCGGGTAGACGGCGTGGAAGAGCGTTCCAGGCTCGGCCCGCACCCGCAGGGGGGCGAAGTGCCCGGCGTTGGTCTGCTCCCCCGGGGTGGTGATCGCCTTGAACGCGACCCGGCAGGTCGCGATGGTCGCGCCGAACGGGAGGTTGACCGGCCCGGCGGTCGCGCCGGACGATCCGTCGAAGTCGACGGTGAAGGTGCCGTCGGCGACGGTGACGGTGACCCGCATCCGGATCGGGTCCTCGGTGATGCCGTCGTCGTCCAGCCAGTCGACCGCGGTCCACGACCCCTGCGGGAGGCGGGCGACGGCCTCGGCCGCGGACTGGGCGGCCGCCTCGACCACGGTCTCGACGACGGACTCGACGACCGCCGTGCCGTAGCGGGCGTACAGCTCCTGGAGCCGGCGCTCTCCGGTGCGCAACGCGGCGACCTGCGCGTTCAGATCACCGATCACCAGATCCGGCATCCGCGAGTTGAACCGGATCAACTCGATGATCTCCCGGTTCGGCTCACCCCCCGAGAACACCTTCGTCCCGGGAAAGATCATCCCCTCCTGATGCATGTCCGTGGAATCCAGCACATACCCCGGATCCTTGGCCCCCAGATCCATCCAGTGAGCCCGCACACACAGGAAACCCACCAACTCGGAGGCCAGGAACACCGGCGAGAACAACGTCGCGTCATAGGCATGAGCCGCGTTCCAGTACGGATAGTTCAGCAGCACCACATCACCCGGACGCAGGTTCTCCCGCCCCACGTACTCCACACCCTTGCGGATGGAGTAGTCGTTGGCGCCGAGGAAGCGGCTCAGCCCCGTCGACTCGGCGACCAGGCGCAGGCCGGAGTCGTAGACGGAGATGCCGAAGTCGAAGACCTCGTAGATGACCGGGTTGAAGGCGGTACGCACGAGCGTGGCCCGCATCTCCTCGGCGGCCGAGGCGAGATGGCTGCGCACCACCTCGACCGTCGCGCCGTCCACCCGCGGCAGAGCCGTGCCGGGCGGCTCGGACACCGTCTCAGACACCGTCTCAGACATCGTCTCAGACACCGTCGATCCCGTAGATCCTGCGGGCGGCGTCGGGAGAGACATAGCCCTCGGCGACGTCGCGGCGGACCAGTTCCGGGTCGCGCTCGCACGGATCCCCGTGCCCGCCGCCTCCCGCGGTCAGCAACCTGATCCGGTCACCGACCCGCACCCTGGTCCGCTTGGTACTGACCCGATGCTCGCGCTCGGTGTCGGGGAAGATCACCACCTGGTTGGGCTCGGGCTCCAGCCCGCCCTCCAGCGCCCACGGCCGCGACCGCGTCTTCTTGATGACCGACAGGAACTCCCCCGGGGTCACGAACCGGATGTCCCTTCGCAACCCCACCCCACCGCGGAACCGCCCGGCACCACCGGAATCCTCGCGCATCTCCATCCGCTCGAAGAACATCCCGGTCCGCGCCTCCAGGACCTCGATCGGGGTGATCCTCCCGGTACTGCCCGAGACGTGGGTGGCGGCGTTCATGCCGTCGTGGGAGGGGGTGGCGCCCCAGCCGACCGGGTCGTTGTTGCTGACCGCGAACATCTGCCCGGTCTCCGGGTGGACCCCGACCATCATGAACCCCGGCACGTCCCCTCCGGAGGAGGCGGGCAGCCTGTCCGGCATGCCCTGCGCCAGCGCCTTCAGGATGAGCTCGACCGCGACGATGCCGGTCCACAGGGTGAACGTCGGCTGCGGGTAGACGGCGTGGAAGAGCGTTCCAGGCTCGGCCCGCACCCGCAGGGGCACGGTCGTGCCGAAGTTGGACGGCTCGTCGGGCGAGGTGAGCGACTTGAGGACCACCTTGCAGATCGCCTCGGTGGCGCCGAACGGCATGTTGATGGGACCGGGCGTGGCCGGCGCGGAACCGTCGAAGTCGACGGTGAAGGTGCCGTCGGCGATGGTGACGGTGACCTGCATGCGGACCGGGTCCTCGGTGATGCCGTCGTCGTCGACCCAGTCGACCGCGGTCCACGACCCCTGCGGCAGCTCGGCGAGGGCGGCGCGGGTGCGCGCCTCGCCGTCCTCGATCATCCGCCCGACGGCGGCCTCCACCGTCGGGCGGCCGAACTTCTCCAGGATCTCCAGGAACCGGCGCTCTCCGGTGCGCAACGCGGCGACCTGCGCGTTCAGATCACCGATCACCAGATCCGGCATCCGCGAGTTGAACCGGATCAACTCGATGATCTCCCGGTTCGGCTCACCCCCCGAGAACACCTTCGTCCCGGGAAAGATCATCCCCTCCTGATGCATGTCCGTGGAATCCAGCACATACCCCGGATCCTTGGCCCCCAGATCCATCCAGTGAGCCCGCACACACAGGAAACCCACCAACTCGGAGGCCAGGAACACCGGCGAGAACAACGTCGCGTCATAGGCGTGAGCCGCGTTCCAGTACGGATAGTTCAGCAGCACCACATCACCCGGACGCAGGTTCTCCCGCCCCACGTACTCCACACCCTTGCGCAGTGAGAAGTCGTTGGCGCCGAGGAAGAAGGTGAGCCCGGTGGCCTCGGCGATCAGCCGCAGGTCGGCGTCGTACATCGACATGCCGAAGTCGTGGACCTCGTAGATGACCGGGTTGAACGACGTGCGGATCAGCGTGGCCCGCATCTCCTCCGCCGCGGCGAGCAGGTAGCTGCGCACCACCTCCGCGGTCGCCCCGTCAAGGGTCTTGCCCGGTTGCTCGGTCACGATGCCACCTCCACAAGCCTGACCAGCAGGTAACCGTGCTCGTCGACCTCGACCCGCTGCCCCGAGGGGACCACGGTGGTCGAGGTGCCCTCGTCGATGAGGGCGGGTCCGTCGAACGCGTCGCCCGGCTCCAGCAGCGCCCGGTCGTAGACGGCGAACGACGCCGTGGCGCGGGTACCGAAGTCGTAGGCGTCCCTGCGGGCGAACAGCGCCCGGCCCGCGTCGCCGTCGCCCGGCGGGCGCACCACCAGCTCCGGCCGGTCGGTACGGCCGATGCCGCGCACCCGCAGGTTGAGGATCTGCAGCCGGTTGTCCATGGCGTGGCCGTAGCGCGCCACGTGGGTCTCCTCGAACGCCCGCCTGATCGCGTCCCGGTCGAGGTCGCGGCCCGCGGTGACGATGAGCGAGTGCTCCTGCCCCAGGTAGCGCAGCTCGAACTGGCGCTCAAGGACCATGCGCTCGGCCGGGACCCGCTGCGCCTCCAGGGAGTCGACGGCCTCGGCCTCGATGCCCTTGAAGATCGTCTCCAGCTCGTCGAGGTCGGCGTCGTCCAGGGTGGCCATCACCGTGCGGGAGAAGTCGTCGACGATGTCCGCGCTGAGCATGCCCCAGGCGGAGAAACCGGACGGCGCGAACGGCACGATGACCTCGCCGATGCCCATCTCCGCCGCGAGCAGCGGGGCGAGCAGCGGTCCGGCCCCGCCGAACGCGAGCAACGAGAAGCCCCGGGGGTCGTGCCCCCGCTCGACGGTGATCTGCCGGACCGCGCCGACGGTCTTGGCCAGCAGCACGTCGAAGACGCCCGCCGCGGCGGCCTCCGTGCTCAGCCCGAGGGGCCGGGCCACCTGCTCGTCGAGCGCCGCGCGGGCGGCGTCGGCGTGCAGGTCCATGGTCCCGGCCAGGAAACGGCCCGGGTCCACGTAGCCGAGGACCACCGCCGCGTCGGTGACAGTGGGGCGGGTGCCGCCCCGGCCGTAACACACCGGGCCGGGGTCGGCACCCGCGCTGTGCGGACCCACCTTGAGCAATCCCCTCTCCAACCACGCGATCGAGCCCCCTCCGGCCCCTATCGTGCGGATGTCGTAAGTGGGGATCAGCAGCGGAAAATGCTCCAGCTGCGCCTCGTAGGCGGCCACCGGGGACCCGTGCTCGATCACGCACGCGTCCAGCGAGGTGCCGCCGATGTCGAAGGTGAGCAGGTCCCGGCGGCCGAGGGCGGCGGCGAGGTGCGCCGCGCCGACGATGCCGCCCGCCGGACCCGACAGCACCGTGTGCGTCGGGGAGGTCTTGGCCACCGACGACGTCATGGAACCGCCGCCGGACCTCATGATCAGGAACTGCCCACCGAACCCACGCTCGGCCAGCCCGTGCTCCAGCCTGTCGACGTACCTCTCGAAGATCGGCCGGATGTAGGCGTCGAGGACCGTCGTGCTGGTCCGCTCGTACTCGCGGTACTCCCTGACGATGTCGGTGGAGAGCGAGACCGTCACCTCCGGATACGCCTCGCGGATGATCCGGGCGGCCTGGCGCTCGTGGGAGGGGTCGAGGAAGGAGTGCAGGAAGCAGACGGCGATCGACACCACGCCCTCCTCCTCGACCAGGACCCGGGCCGCCTCCCTGACGCCCTCGGCGTCGAGCTCCTCGACCACGCGGCCCCGGTGGTCGAGCCGTCCCCGTACCCCCGCGGTGTGACGGCGCCGCACGAGGCTCTCGGGGCGCTCGTACTGGAAGTCGTACATGTGGTCGGCGGGCACGTTGCCCCGGCCGATCAGGAAGATGTCGCGGAAGCCGTCGTTGGTGATGATCCCCGTCGGCTCGCCGCGCCGTTCCAGGACCGCGTTGAGACCCAGGGTGGTGCCGTGGATGAACAACTCCACCTCCGACAGGTCGGTGCCGAGCGCGGTGACCGCGTCGAGCACGCCCTCCCAGGGACGGGCCGGGGTGGTCGAGGCCTTCCTGAAACGCACCTCGTGAGTACGGGTGTTCAGCTCCATCGCGTCGACGAAGGTGCCGCCGATGTCGACGGCCAGCCGGATGTGCTTCGGGTCGGGCATTGAGGGTGTCACCTTTCGATCAGCGCGGGGATCTCGGCGGCGCGGCGGCAGGCGACCAGGCTCGCGTGGTACGGGCGGAGCTCCTGCTCCTGCTCGCCGCACTCGTCTGTCGCGAAGGGGCAGCGCGGCGCGAGCGCGCAGCCCCCGGCCGCGTCCGCCTCCTCCAGATCCTTGGTCAACTCGACCTGCGGGCCGCCGTAACCGGAGCCGAGGCTGGGGGCACTGGACAGCAGTGCCCTGGTGTAGGGGTGCCCGGGATTGCCGAAGACCTCTTCCACCGGCCCCTCCTCGACGATCCGTCCCAGGTAGAGCACCACGACGCGGTCGCAGAACCCCCGTACGGTGGCCAGGTCGTGGGAGATGAAGACCGAGCCACGTGAGCTGTCGCCGCTCACCTCGGCGATCACCTTCAGGATCTGCGCCTGTACCGTGACGTCAAGCGCCGAGGTCGGCTCGTCGAAGACGATCAGATCGGGTTCGCCGACGAGCGCGCGGGCGATGCCGACGCGCTGCGCCTGCCCGCCGGACAGCTCGTGCGGGCGCCGCCCCAGGATCGACGGGTCCAGCTCCATCCGCTCCAGGGCGCGGGCGACGCGTGCGGCGCGCTCCGCGGCGGGCACCCCGGCGGCGCGCAGCGGCTCGCCGATCGCGTCCTGCACGGTCCGCCGGGGACTGAGCGACCCGATCGGATCCTGGAAGACCAGCTGGGCGCGGGTGCGCAGCCGGCGCAGCCGGGCGCCGCGCAGCTCGGCCAGGGCGTGACCGGCCACCTCGACCCTGCCCCGCGAGGGCTGCACCAGGCCGAGCATCAGCCTGGCCAGGGTGCTCTTGCCGCAGCCGCTCTCCCCGACGACGCCCAGCCGCTCGCCCGCGGCGACGCTGAGGCTGACCCCGCGCAGGGCGTGGTGACCCCCGCCGCCGAAGCGGCCGCGGTAGACGACGTGCGCGTCCTCGATGCGCAGCACGCTCCCCTTCGCATCGGGCGAGGTGGCCGTACCGGCGGACGGGACCGCTCCCGCGGGCGGGGTCTCCGCCGGAACCGGCGGCTCGGCGGGATCGTCGAGTGGACCCGAGCGGGGGTGGAAGCAGGCGGCGCTCCAGTCCATGGCCAGGGGCCCGGCGACGGGCAGGTCCGCCGTGCACAGTTGCGTCGCGTGCGCGCAGCGCGGCGCGAACGGGCAGGATGACGGCGCCTCGGTCAGCAGCGGCATCGCGCCGGGGGTCGCGGTCACCGGGCGCCCGTCGATGTCGGGCACCGAGCGCAGCAGCGCCCGCGTGTAGGGGTGGGCCGGCTCATGGAGCACCTGCGGGCCGGGGCCGCTCTCCACCACCGTCCCCGCGTAGAGCACCACGACGCGGTCGCAGACCTCCGCGATGGACGCCAGGTCGTGGGAGATCAGCAGCACACCGCGCCGCTCCGCGTTCGCGGCGAGCCGGAACCGGTTGAGGATCTCCCTGGTGAGCGTGACGTCCAGCCCGGTGGTGGGCTCGTCGGCGATCAGCAGGCCGGGCGCGCACCCGGTGGCCAGCGAGATCATGACGCGTTGCGCCATGCCGCCGGAGAGCTCGTGCGGGTAGGCGTCCAGGCGGCGCCTCGGGCTGCGGATGCCGACCGACTCGAACAGCTCGGCGGCGACCTCCCTGGCCGGAGCCGGGGCCAGCGACCGGTGGGTGACCAGCCGGTCGACGAGCTGGCGGCCGACGGTACGGGTGGGGCTGAGCGCGCCGCGCGGGTTCTGGAAGCAGATCGCGGCGCCGTGCCCGCGGAACGCCTCCAGCTCGGCGGCGTCCATTGTCAGCACGTCGGCACCGTCGAACATGACGCGTCCGCTCGTCCGGGAGCCACCGGGCAGCAGGCCCACGATCGAGCGGGCCACCATGCTCTTGCCGCCGCCGCTCTCACCGACCAGGCCGACCACCTCGCCCGGCTCGACGCTCAGGTTCACCCCGCTCAGCGCGGCGACCCGGCGTCCCGGCCGCTGGATCACGACGGAGAGGTCCTCGATCGACAGGAGTGTCATCGTCTGTCACCTCCTTGTGGAGTCGGCGCGTTCCTGCAGGCCCTCACCGAGGAGGCTGAAGCCCAGGACGCAGATCAGCAGGAAGAGGCCGGGCGGGACCGAGGTCCACCACCGGCCCGCGACGACGTCGCCGGAACCGAGGCTGATCATGGCGCCCCACTCCGCGGTGGGCAGCGGCACGCCGAGGCCCAGGAAGGACAGCCCGGCCAGCGTGAGCATCGCCCAGCCGCAGTTCAGCGGAGCGATGACCCGCACCGGCGTCAGGCTGTTGGGCAGTACGTGCCGCCAGAGCACCCCCCAGAAGGAGGAGCCGGAGGTGCGGGACGCCTCCACGAAGGGCAGTTCCCTGATGGATCGCACCTCGGCGCGGACCAGCCGGGCGTAGGCGGGTGCGTTCACCAGGGCGATGACCGCGATCAGGTTCGCCGTACCGCCGCCGAGCAGCGCGGCCACCGCCAGGGCCAGGATGAAGGTGGGGAACGCCTGGAAGACGTCGAGCACCCGCATCAGCACGTCGTCGGCCCAGCCGCCCCGGTATCCGGCGACCAGGCCGACGAGGCTGCCCGCGACCACGGCCAGGGCGACCGCGGCGACGGCGATGCCGACGTCGAGCCGGGCGGCGTGCAGGACCCGGCTCCACACGTCCATGCCGTTGAGGTCGGTGCCCAGCAGGTGTGCGCCACCTGGCGGGGCGAGGGAGGCGAGAGGGTCGATCTCCTCGGGCCCCCAGGAGCTCAGCAGCGGCGCGAACAGGACCGCCACCGCGACCACGGCCAGGATGACGGACCCCACCGTGATCAGGGACGACGCGAAGCGGCGGTCCGCGCCCGCCTCCCGGACTCCCGAAGCCTCGGCCATCAGATCCTCACTCTCGGGTCGAGGATCGCGTGGACGACGTCGGCGATGAGGAAGACCACCACGTAGAACAGCGCGATCACGAGCACCGACGCCTGAACCACCGGGTAGTCCCGGTAGAGCAGGCCGCGCAGCGCCCACTGCCCGAAGCCCTGCCAGGAGAAGACGTACTCCACGAGGACCGTCGAGCCGATGGAGAAGCCGAACACCAGGGCCGCCAGCGCGGGGAGCCGCACCAGCGTGGCCCGCACCAGGTAGCCGCGGAGCAGCAGCCGGTCCTTCAGGCCGTGCGCGGCGGCGGCCGTGTACGCCTCGGAGGCCAGCACCTCAAGCGCGGAGGCCCGGACGCTGCGCAACAGCGGCGCGACGATGACGATGACCAACGTGGCCACCGGCAACGCGAGGTGCTCCAGCGCGGAGACGAACGCCGGGCCGTTGGCGGTCAGCGCCGCGTCGAGCAGGTCGGCACCGGTGATCAGGTTCAGCTCGGTGTCGGGGTCCACCCGGCCGCTGGGGGCCGGGAACCAGCCCAGCACGCTGTAGCCCACCAGGACCAGCACCAGTCCGAGCCAGAACTCCGGTACCGAGTTGCCGATGAGCGCCGCGACGCGGACCGTGTGGTCGCCGAACCGGCCCGCGTGCCTGGCCGACCAGATGCCGAGCACCACCGCCAGCACGAGCGCCACGGCCAGCGCGATCACCACGAGTTCCATGGTCGGCCCGATCCGCAGGGCCATCTCCGAGCCCACCGGGGCACCGCTCTGGATGGAGGTGCCGAAGTCACCGGTGAACAGTCCCCCGACATAGTCGAGGAACTGCTGCCACAGCGGCCGGTCCAGCCCGAACCTGGCCCGCGCCGCGGCGGCGTCCGCCTCCGTGGCGTTGGGGCCGAGGATGGTACGGATCGGGTCACCCGGCAGGACCCTGACGAGCAGGAAGGTCAGCACGACCACCCCGAGGAGCACCGGGACGAGCTGGAGGAGCCGCCTGAGGACGAACCGGATGATACGCATGGATCAGGAGGAGCTGCTCAGGTAGCGCAGCCGGGCCAGGCCGTCCATCGGCTGGACCCACCCCGCCACCTCCTCCCGGACCGGGAGGTTGAAGTTGGGCTGGCAGATGACGACCCATGGCACGTCCTCGGCCAGGATCTCCTGCACGCGCAGCCAGAGCTTGGCACGCTCGGCCGGGTCGACGACGGTGTGGGACTCCTCGAAGATCTTCTCGATCTCGGGGTTGACGTAGTTGGAGTAGTTGAGGCTGGCCCCCTTGGTGAAGCTGGTGCCGAGCATGTACTCCACGTCGTTGACCCAGAGCTGGCCCAGGGTGATCTGCAGGGGGATGTTCTTCTTCGCCCTGCGCTCGCCGAGCGTGGCGGGGTCGAGCGGGGTGAGCTTCAGCTCGATGCCCGCCTTCCTGGCCTCGCTCTGCACGAGCACGGCGATCTGCTGCTGCTCCTCGCTGTCGGTCTGGAAGACCAGCTCGGAGGTGATCGAGGTCTTGCCCGCCGCGGCCAGCGTCTCCTTGGCCTTGGCGACGTCGTAGGCGTAGGGGTAGCCGGTCTCGGAGTAGCCGGGCATGTCCAGCGGGACGACGCTCTTGGCCGCCCGCGCGTCGCCGCCGTAGACGTTGGCGATGATCTGCTCGTACGGCACCGCTTGGGCGAGCGCCCTGCGCACCGCGGGATCGTCGAAGGGGGCGGTGGTCACCGACATCTGGATGGCGAGCTGGTTGTTGCTCGGCGCGGAGATGACCTTGACGCCCTTCGTGGACTTGAGGTCCTTGATGTCGCGCTGGCCGATGCCGAAGGCGACGTCGATGTCGCCGTTCTGCAGCTGCAGGCGCTGGTTGGAGGCCGCGGGCACCACGCTCAGCCTGATCTCGGAGCTCTTGGCACCGTCGGTGCCCGGGTAGCCGGCGTTGGCGGTGAGCACGATCTCCTGGCCCTGGACCGCCTTCTCCACGTTGAAGTAGCCGCCGGTCGGGGGGTTCTTGGCGAACCACTCCTTGGCCCAGGGGTCGGCGTCGGTGGCGTGCTTCTTCGCCTCCTCCGAGTCGAAGACGTACAGCGAGATGGCCTGGATCTGCCGGGTCAGCGCGCTGGGGAATGCCTGGGTGAAGGTCACCGTGTAGTCGTCGACCACCTCGATCTGGTCGGCCTTGGTGAGCCCGATCAGCCGGTAGACGCCGGCGACGTTGGCCTTCGCGGCGAACGCGCGGTCCTTGGACCACTTGACGTCCTTGGCGGTCATCTCGTTGCCGCTGGCGAACTTGACGCCCTTGCGCAGCTTGAGGGTCCAGACCTTGTTGTCGGCGTCGGGCTCGAAGGACTCGGCGAAGGTGGGGGCGATGGCCTCGGTGTCGAGGATCTGGCCGTCGCCGACCGAGGCGACCCCATAGTCGATCATGTAGGGGAAGACGTTCTTGTAGAGCATCAGGGCGGTCAGGTCGAACCCGACGAAGTCCTGGTCCCAGCTGCTCAGATAGCTGCTCACCGCGATCCGCAACTTCGAGGCGGCCGGGGCCCCGCCGGGGGCGGTGCTCGCCGCGGGCGCGGTGGATCCGTCGCCACCCGTGGTGCCGGCGGCGCACCCGGTCGCCAGGAGGAGGGCGACCCCGCTGCCGAGCTGCAGGACCGAGCGGCGGGACAGCGCCGGGGATCCCGGACCGTTGGGACGAGAGAAGCCGGGCACGGCAGTCCTCCAGGGGGCCACGAGGGATAGGCCGCGAGGGAGACGGTCCACCCGACCTACATGTGGCATTTGTTCTATCAGACCTGAGTTTGGTGAACAAGTGATCAATCTCTGTTCACGAACGAGGCCGGTGCTTAAAAAGCGGCAGGACAGCATGGAGATCATGCCCAACAGGCATGTTCACTGAATTTCACAAGACCGTCGCCCGCATGTGACCGATATCCCGTACCGTATCGGCAGAATCGCCTCCGCCCGGCGGCCCGGCCCGGAGCGGTGACAGGACCACTTTCCGCCCGGCACCTCGGCCAGCGGAAAAGATCTTAGTGCGGTACTACCGTGTCACCATGGCCACACCGGAGACCATCAGCGTGACCGTCGATCGCAATCTGCTCGATCACGCCAGGCAGCGGGTCGGCACCGGCTCACTGTCCGCCTACGTCAACGAGGCCCTCGCCCTGAAAGTCCAGCGGGAGCGCCATCGCCGCGCACTCTGGAACGCGAAGGCCGCTGACGCCGACCCCGATCGCGTGGCCCGCATGATGGCCCATGTCGAGAGCCAGGGCGAGCCCGACCGGTGACCGGCCCCCTACCTCTTGGACACGAGCGTCCTGACGGAGATCGCCCGCGGCGACAGCGATCTGATCGGACTCGTTCAGCGTTACGACGCCCAGGAACAACCGATGGTCATCCCGGCACTGGCGATCACCGGAGCCTCGCTCGACGTTCGAAGCGAAGAAGGCGACGATCTGCTGGGAGGACTCGACCTCTTCGACCAGGTGACGATCGCACCACTGGCCGGCACCGATCAGGCCCTGGCCCTGGCCTCCATGATCTCCAGAACAGGGCTCACCCCCTGGGACGCGCACGTGGCAGCCATAGCCGACGTGGCCGTACTCCCGATCCTCACTCTCGACCGGACCAAATGGGAAGAGCCCTCCCGCACCCTCGACGAGCCACTACACATCCGGGAGATCGCCGACCCCGACCAATAAAGGAGAAAGACTCCTCGACCTCGTATGCGGTCGCGCGAAGGTGATCAAATGCAATGGAGCGTGCGTACTCGTCCGTTTGGAGCATCCCGGGAATGATCTGCGCCGAGAAGCCGCGAATTGACGCGGCTTCGGCTTCGGGGGCGATGTAGGAGGCGAGTTCGGTGGGCAGGGTGTCGCCGCAGGCGTCCCACCATCCTTTGCGGCGTGCGTTGCGGTTGCCTACTTGATGGCGGTGCACCAAGTGAGAGCCCCAGGGCGGCTACACCTGCGCGCTCCAGCTGCGTGAGGCTCTCACGGTGAGGCAGACCGGCGCCCCGGGTGACAGGTTGGTGGCCGGTCAGGCGGTCGAAGGTGGAAACGACGTACAGGAGGCGCAGTGGCTGATCAGTCTGTGGCGGGCGTGGAGGCGTCTGGAGCCGATGCCCGAACTGGCCTGAACGGGTTCGCGTGGGCCGTGACGGAGGTGTTCGCGCCGCAGCATCTGATGCTGAGCCTGCCGCCGGTGGTCGGCGGGCTGGCGGCCGGTTGGGCGGGTGCGGCGTGGGGTGCAGCGGTCTCGGCGGTGTGCGGCGGGGTGCCAGCCACGGTGATTGCGGTCGGTGTGCGGCGGGGCCGGTTGGACTCGCGGCACATAGTGGAGCGGTCGAGCCGATTCAAGCCGATGCTGGCGGCATTGGCCGCCGTGGTCGTGACGCTGCTGGTGTTGCTGGTGGCCGAGGGGGATCCGGCCGAGCTGACGGCGATGGTCGTGGTGATGCTGGGCTGGCTGGCGGTGCTGGGCCCGATCACCTTGGTGTGGAAGATCTCGTTTCACACGAGCACGGCCGCCGGGGTCGCGGTCGTGCTGGCGTACGTGCTCTCGGCCGCGGTGACGCTCACGGTGGGTGCGGCGCTGGTGGCGGTGATCGGGTGGGCGCGGGTGCGGATTTCTCACCACACGCTCGCCCAAGCCGTCGCGGGCGCGGCAGCCGGGGCGGCCGTGGCGTGGGCGGTGTTCACCGCCATGGGCGTGTGAGGGGTTCAACAACGGGCGGGGGCACTCAGGTCTGGGGGATGAGTGCCTTCGCCTGCTCACGTTCGGCGCGGATCATGTCGAGGGGGCGCATGTCGAGCACCTTTTGCATAGCGGTGACGTTCTCGGCGGCCAGCATGTAGGCCGCTCCTCGCTGAGATTCTCGCTGAGACTCCTGCTGAGGTCGGCGCGCTTCGGCCAGGAGCCTGGAGGTGCGGGCCTGAGAGGGCATGCGCGCCAGGGTCTCGCGGGCGTCTCCGACAAGCTGGTCGGAGGCGAGGACGGCCTGTTCGTGGGCGTGGACATCGGCGGGGTCGGGGGTGGAGACCGGCCACCCGCCCTTGCGGTGGTTCTTCGGCCTGACGCTGCACGTGAGGTCTACATCCGGCATGCAGCAACCGGCTACGGCACTCACCTCGTGCGCATTTTTTGAGCTGATTTAGATAGGTTTGTATAGGAAATAAAGCGTTTGACCGCCTAGGGCTTGACAGCGAGTACACAAGGGCATGACTAGGCGAGTGAAGACTGAGCCGGTCCATGGGCGGCTGGCCGATCATCTGGCGATCGGGATCCTCACCTCCGCCTTCCCCGTACCGCTCCTCGACGAGGTCGTGCTGGCCAGCGGCTGCGCCGACCAGCGGCGGCGGGCACTGCCCGCCCGCCTGACGATCTACTACGTGCTGGCCCTGTGCATGTTCCCTGACCGGAACTACGACGAGGTCATGCGCCTGCTGCTGAACGGCCTGTCGTGGCGTTCGCACTGGGCCAAGAGCTGGGAGGTGCCCAGCGTGTCGGCGATCAGCCGGGCCCGCGCGCGGCTCGGCGCGGAGCCGCTGCGGGTGCTGTTCCGCCGGGTGGCCGTGCCGCTGCCGGAGCCCGGGGCCACCGGGTCGCGGCTGGCCGGACTGCGGGCGGTGATGATGGACGGCACCACGCTGACCGTCCCGGAGACCCGCGACAACGCGGCGTTCGGCTACCCGGACGAGAGCGCCCGCCTGCCGTGCGTCCGGGTGGTGGCCGTGGTCGACGGCGGGACGCACGCGCTGATCGACGCGACCATCGGCGGCTCGGGGGCGGGGCGGCAGGCGCTCGCGCCGAGGCTGCTGCGCCGCCTGGAGCCCGGCGTGCTGCTGCTCGCCGGTCCGGGGGCGAGAGGGGCCGAGCTGTGGCGGAAGGCGGCGGGAACCGGCACGCACCTGCTGTGGCGGACCGGCGAAGCGGGCGGGTTCCCCGTGGCGCGCCGTCTCGGCGACGGGTCGTTCCTGTCCAGGCCGCCCGGCTGGGCGGACGCCCTGCTGCGGGTCATCCCGCTGCCCGGCACGGAACGGCTGGTCACCACGCTGCTCGACCCGGGACGGGCCCCGGCGCCGGAGCTGGTGGCGCGGTACGCGGAGCGCTGGGTCATGGACGGCGCGCTGGCCTGGCTGCGATCCGACCGGAGCGGCGCGACGGTCACGCTCCGTTCCAGGACCCCCGAGACGGTGGCCCAGGAGATCTGGGCGCTGCTCTGCGTCTACCAGGCGGTACGAGCCCTGACCTGCCGGGGGGCCGGCCGCGCACGGGTGCGGCCCGCCTCCCGGATGCGTACCGGAAGGCGGGCCGAGGGTGTTCTCAGGGGCGAGGGCGTTCTCAGGGGCTGGTGAGGTACAGCTTCTGGTCGAAGACACCGGAGTTGGCGACGGTCTCCCCCATGAGCTGGAAGGTGGCGGTGTAGTTGGCCGTGCCGGGGCACAGGATGCTGCCGCTGTCCTTGGTGAGGGCGTAGTTGGTGGCCTTGGCCTGGGCCTGGGCGATCGCCGGCTTCGGGCGGCTGGCGTTGTCGGGGTTGAAGGTGTCCAGGGCGATGCTGTTACCGGCGCCGGAGCCCCGGTAGACACAGCTGATGGTGCCGAACCAGCCGGTGGACACCGAGGAGACCTTGACGCCCTTCAGGGTCACGATGCCGTCCCGCCCGGGGATCACCCTGTTGTAGACGACGCTGCCGCCGGTCCAGGTGGAGACCCCTACCGGGGACACGGTGGAGGAGCCTCCGGCGCTGTTCGGGCAGGCCGGGCCGGGAGTGTTGCTGAAGTTGAAGACCGCGATGTCCAGCGCGGTGCCGTCCGACTGGACCGTCCCGTCGATGTTGCCCGTGTTGCAGGTGGCGGTGGCGAGCGTGGTCGAGACCGACACCGGATCGATGAGCGTGGCCCGGATCTTGCCCGAATAGGCGGCGCCCATGTCGGTGTCCCGGTGGATCGTGGTGCCGGCCGCCGAGGCGGGAAGCGGGGCGAGAACGAGTGCCGCCATGGCGACGGCGGCGACGGCGAGGTTTCGGATGCGTTTCATCGGCCACTCCCTTGTAATGTGCCGGACATCGTGAGGGTAGATAGCCGCATATACACCGTCAATATCAATCACCCAAACACCGCGATCGGAGCCGAATATCACCTCCTAAGTCAATTGAAGCACCGTTGACATAAGCGCTTCGCCATTGAATGAATCGATCGGCGGGCCGACCGGATTCCCGCGAAGGAAGGCGGTCCGACCGGCCGCCGGACTCCTTCACCGGCACCCACCGCCTCTCACACCCCGCCTGAACAGCGCAGGAGTCTCCGAGCGGCGGAGCCGACGGGAATTCGGCCTCCCAAGCGCTTCTCTCAACCGTTCTGCCGATCGAGTCTGCCGCGTCACCCGAAGACGAAATCTCGGGGAAAACGCTCCACCCCGTCGCCGACGGTTGAATCGGACGCCCCTTTGCCCGCACCCCGCCGTTGTCGCCATCCGAAAACAAACGCGACGACCGCGCGTTTGAAAATACGCGGTCGCCGACAATTCTTCCGGGCGTTTCGTGTGTTCGGATGACAATACGCGTAGCAGCGGAACGGGCCCCGCCGATCGGCGGGGCCCTTCGGGTCAGAAGCCCTGCGCCAGCCGGTAGTAGGCCTGGTTCCAGCGGATCTCCTTGGCGAACTGGCGGGGGGTGGTGTCGGCGTCGATGACCAGCAGCTCGACGCCGAGCATGTCGGCGAGGTCGGTGAGCTCCTCGCCGGTCAGCGCGGACGACAGCACCGTGTGGTGCGGGCCCCCGGCGGTGAGCCACGCCTCGGCGGAGGTGCTCAGGTTCGGGCGGGGCCGCCACACCGCGCGGGCGACGGGCAGGTTGGGCAGCGGCTCGGCCGGGGCGACCACGTCGATCTCGTTGGCCACCAGCCGGAACCGCTCCCCCATGTCCGACAGACCGATCACCACCGCCGGTCCGGGTTCGGCGTCGAAGACCAGCCGGACGGGGTCCTCCCGCCCGCCGATGCCCAACGGGTGGATCTCGCACGAGGGCACCCCGGCGGCGATCGTCGGGCAGACCTCCAGCATGTGCGCGCCCAGGATGACCTCCTGGCCCGGGGCCAGATGGTAGGTGTAGTCCTCCATGAAGGAGGTGCCGCCCTCAAGACCGGCCGCCATCGTCTTCAGGGTGCGCAGCAGCACCGAGGTCTTCCAGTCGCCCTCCCCGCCGAAGCCGTAGCCGTCGGCCATCAGCCGCTGCACCGCCAGCCCCGGCAACTGCCGCAGGCCCCCGAGGTCCTCGAAGTTGGTGGTGAACGCGCCGAAGCCCCCCTCGGTGAGGAAGTGGCGCAGCCCCAGCTCGATGCGGGCGGCGTACCGCAGGGAGTCGTGGCGCTCGCCGCCGGCCCGCAGCTCGGGGGCGACCTTGTAGCTGTCCTCGTACTCGGCGACCAGGTCGTCCACCTCGGAGTCCGCCGCCGCGTCGACCACGGCGACCAGGTCGTTGACACCGTAGGTGTTGACCGAGACGCCGAAGCGCAGCTGCGCCTCCACCTTGTCGCCCTCGGTGACCGCCACGTCGCGCATGTTGTCGCCGAAGCGGGCCAGCCGCAGCGAGCCGACCTCCGCGCGTCCGGCCGCGGCCCGTGCCCACGCCCCGATGCGCGCGGCCACCGCCGGGTCGCTCACGTGCCCGGCGACGGTCTTGCGCGCCACGCCCAGCCGGGACTGGATGTAGCCGAACTCGCGGTCGCCGTGGGCCGCCTGGTTGAGGTTCATGAAGTCCATGTCGATGGAGCTCCACGGCAGCGCCACGTTGGCCTGGGTGTGCAGGTGCAACAGCGGCGTGCGCAACGCGTCCAGCCCGGCGATCCACATCTTGGCCGGGGAGAAGGTGTGCATCCAGGCGATCACCCCGACGCAGGCGTCCGAGGCGTTCGCCTCCAGGCAGACCCTGCGGATCGACGCGGCGTCGGTGAGCACCGGCTTCCACACCAGCCGGAACGCCAGCGACTCGCCGAGTTGCTCGGCGATCCGCCGGGACTGCTCGGCCACCTGGGCCAGCGTCTCCTCTCCGTACAGGCCCTGGCTTCCGGTGAGGAACCAGATCTCACGCTCGTGGAGGATCAACGCGGACTCCTTTGCCCGTAGACGTTCTGGTAGCGGTCGTACAAACTGTCGACGGCGGGCCGCGGGATCGGCAGCGGCTCGCCCAGCTGGCGGGCCACGTGCACGGTGCGCGCGACGTCCTCGCACATCACCGCGGCCTTGACCGCGGCACGGGCGTCCGCGCCGACGGTGAAGACGCCGTGGTTGCGCATCAGGATCGCCGGGGAGCGGTGCCCCTTCAGGGTGGCGACGATCCCCCTGCCGATGTCGTCCCCGCCGATCAGCGCGAACGGCCCCACCGGGATCTCCCCGCCGAACTCGTCCGCCATGGCCGTCAGCACGCACGGGATCGCCTCGCCCCGCGCCGCCCAGGCGGAGGCGTACGTGGAGTGGGTGTGCACCACCCCGCCGACCTGGGGCATCTCCCGGTAGACGTACGCGTGCGCGGCGGTGTCGCTGGACGGCGACAGCTCGCCCCCGACCGGCTCGCCGTCCAGGTCGCACACCACCATCGACTCCGGGCTCAGCTCGTCGTACGACACCCCGGACGGCTTGATGACGAACAGGTCCTCACCCGGCACCCGCCCCGAGATGTTGCCCGCGGTCCAGGCGACGAGGTTGTAGCGGACCAGCTCGTCGTGGAGCCGGCAGACCGTCTCCCGCAGCTTCCCGACGACGGCGCTCATCCGGCCGCCCCCATCACTCGTGGTAGTCCGGTCACACGTCCTCCTTGTTCTTTCGATGTGCTCGCCTCGTTGCGCAGGGCCCGCAGGCCGTGCAGCATCTCCCCGTCGGCGAAGTGGTCGTGCAGGCGGCGGTAGTCGGCGTACAGCCGGTCGTAGGCGTCGGCGCGCCCGGCGTCGGGCAGGTGGACGGCCTCGGCGCGCCTGCCCATCGCGGCCGAGGCCGCGGTGATGTCCGGGTAGGCCCCGGCGGCGACCGCGGCGTGGATGGCCGATCCCAGGGCGCACCCCTGCTCCGAGCCGATCACCGAGATCGGGCGGCGCAGCACGTCGGCGTAGACCTGCATCAGGAACCGGTTTTTGATCAGGCCGCCCGCGGCGACGAACTCGGTCACCGGCACCCCGGAGTCCTCGAAGGTCTCCACGATCACGCGGGCACCGAACGCGGTGGCCTCGATCAGCGCCCGGTAGGTGTCCTCGGGCCTCGTCGCGAGGGTCTGGCCGACGATGACGGCCGAGAGGTCGTGGTCGACCAGCACCGAGCGGTTGCCGTTGTGCCAGTCGAGCGCCACCAGGCCGTGCTGCCCGACCCGCTGCGCGGCGGCGAGTTCGGTGAGATGCTCGTGCACGGTGAGCCCGCGCCGCTCGGCCTCCCGCTCGTAGGAACCGGGCACCGAGGTCTCCACGAACCAGCCGAAGATGTCGCCGACTCCCGACTGGCCCGCCTCGTATCCCCACAGCCCCGGCACGATCCCGTCGCGCACCACACCGCACATGCCGGGCACCTCCGCCAGCGCGTCGGAGGGCATGATGTGGCAGGTGGAGGTGCCCATGATGGCGACCATCTGACCGGGCCGCACGGCGTCCGCGGCGGCGGCCGTGACGTGGGCGTCCACGTTGCCGACCGAGATCGCGATTCCCTCGGGCAGCCCGGTCCAGGCCGCGGCGCGGGCGTCCAGCCGGCCCGCGAGACCACCGAGCGGCGACAGCTCCTGACCGAGCTTGGCGGTGAAACCGGTGAAGGCCGGGTTGAGTTCGGCCAGGAACTCCGCCGAGGGGTAGCCGCCGCCGGTGTGGATGGCCTTGTACCCGGCGGCGCACACGTTGCGGGTCTCCACGCCGGTGAGCTGCCAGACGATCCAGTCGGCGGCCTCGATCCAGCGCTCGGCGCGGCCGTAGACCTCCGGGTCCTCCTCCAGTACCTGCAGGCCCTTGGCGAACGCCCACTCCGCGGAGATCTTCCCGCCGTAGCGGGACAGCCACGTCTCCTTCCTGCGGGCGGCGACGGCGTTGATCCGGTCGGCGTGCGGCTGCGCCGCGTGGTGCTTCCACAGCTTCGGCCACGCGTGCGGGCGCTCCGCGAGCCCGTCGACCTCGCAGAGCGGGGTACCGTCCGCGGTGGCGGGCAGCACGGTGCAGGCGGTGAAGTCGGTGCCCAGGCCGATGACCTTCGACGGGGAGATCCCGGCCGCCGCCACCGCCCCGGGCACCGCCACGCGCAGCACCTGCCGCCAGTCCTCCGGCGACTGCAACGCCCAGTCGGGGCCCAGCCGCACGGCACTGCCGGGCAGCCGTTCCTCGATCACCCGGTGTGCGTACTCGTGCACGGCCGTGCCGACCTCGGCGCCGTCGCTCACCCGCACCACCACGGCGCGGCCGGACAGCGTGCCGAAGTCGACTCCGACCACGTAGCGGTCATTGTTAGCGTTCACACAATCTCCAGGACCTCGACAGGGGAGAGCTCCGGCGCGGATCCCCGCGCCGGAGCCGGGGATTCAGGTGCGCCGCGCCACACCGAGGCGTTGCAGCAGGATGAAGGCGAAGAGCAGCAGGCCGATGAAGATCTTGGTCCACCAGGAGCTGAGGGTCCCCTCGAAGCTGATGATCGTCTGGATCAGCCCGAGGACGAGCACGCCGAGCACGGTGCCGAGCAGGTAGCCGTACCCCCCGGTCAGCAGCGTGCCGCCGATCACGACCGCGGCGATCGCGTCCAGTTCCATGCCGACCGCGTGCAGCCCGTAGCCCGACAGCATGTAGAAGGAGAGCAGCACACCGCCCAGCGCGGAGCAGAAACCGCTGATCGTGTAGACCGCGATCTTCGTCCTGGCCACCGGCAGGCCCATGAGCAGCGCCGACTGCTCGCCGCCGCCGGTCGCGTAGACGTTGCGGCCCAGCCGGGTGTAGTGCAGCACGTACGCCCCGGCGAGGATCACCACGACCGCGACGAGCACGCTCGGCGAGACGAACGCGCCGCCCGGCAGGTCGATCCTGGCCTGGGCGAGGCCGGTGTACGTCGGGTCGGTGATCGAGATCGAGTCGGTGCCGATGGTGTAGCAGAGCCCCCTGGCCAGGAACATGCCGGCCAGCGTCACGATGAAGGGCTGGATGTCGAAGTAGTGGATCACGCAGCCCATGGCGAGGCCGAGCACCGCGCCGACCGCCAGCACCAGCGGGATCACCAGCACGGGCGGCCAGCCGCCGTCCGTCACCAGGCTCGCCGAGATCATCGTGGCGAGCGCGACCACCGCCCCCACCGACAGGTCGATGCCGCCGGTGAGGATCACGAACGTCATGCCGACCGCCACGACCAGCAGGAACGCGTTGTCGATGAAGACGTTGAGCACCACCTGCCCGGAGGCGAAGCCCTCGTAGCGGATGCCGCCGACCACGAACATCGCGAGGAACAACCCGCCGGTCACCAGGACCGGCAGGTACTTGCGGGGTGTCGACCGGTTCGGCGAAAGCACGCCCAGGCTGGTCATACCGTGATCCTCACCTTCGTGTCGGCGTCCGCGGAGGCGGGTGGAGCGCCGCGCCGCGGGCGGTGGAACACCTTCTCCCTGAAGGTCGGTGACTGCAGCAGGCAGACCAGGGTGACGACGAGCGCCTTGAAGAGCAGCGTCGTCTCCGGCGGCACGCCGATCGAGTAGATCGTGGTGGTCAGCGTCTGGATGATGAGCGCGCCGAGCACGGTGCCGCCGAGCGAGAACCGGCCGCCCGCGAGCGAGGTGCCGCCGATCACGACCGCGAGGATCGCGTCGAGCTCGATCCAGAGCCCGGCGTTGTTGCCGTCGGCGCTGGACACGTTGGAGCTGATCATCAGCCCCGCGATGCCGGCGCACAGGCCGCAGAACGCGTAGACCACGATGGTCAGGCCCCGGGAGCGGATGCCCGCCAGGCGGCTGGCCTCGGCGTTCCCGCCGACCGACTCGATGAGCAGGCCGAGGGCGAGGCGCCGGGTGAGGAAGGCGGTCACCGCGAGCACGACCAGCACGACCAGGATGCAGAAGGGCACGGTGAGCCAGTAGCCGCCGCCCACCAGCTTGTACGGCACGCTGTTGACGGTGATGATCTGGCCGTCGGTGACCAGCTGGGCCAGCCCTCGCCCGGCGACCATGAGGATCAGCGTCGCGATGATCGGCTGGATGCCGATCCCGGCGACGAGGAACCCGTTCCACACCCCCAGCACCAGGGAGAGCACCAGCGCCAGGCCGATCGCCGCGAGGACGCCGCCCACCGCGCTCTGGTCGTCCAGCTCGCTGATCCGAAGGCAGGCGAGCGCCCCGGAGATGGCCACCACCGATCCCACGGACAGGTCGATGCCGCCGGTGGCGATGACCAGTGTCATGCCGACCGCCACCAGGATCAGCGGCGCGCCGAAGCGGATGATGTCGATGAGGCTGCCGTAGAGGTGGCCGTCCTTCATCTGCACCGACAGGAAGCCGTCGGTGAACACGACGTTGGTCGCCAGCAGCAGGACGAGAACGAGCACCGGCCACAGCAGGCGGTGCCTGGCAAGACGGTTCATGGGCGGGCTCCGCTGGCGATCGTCTCCATGAGGACGTCGACCGTGAGGTCGTCGTCGTTGGGCAGCTGCGCCACCAGGTGCCGGTCGCGCAGCACGCCGACCCGGTGGCTGAGACGGAGCACCTCCTCCAGCTCGGCGGAGATGAACAGCACGGCCATGCCCCCGTCGGACAGGGAGACGACCAGGCGCTGGATCTCGGCCTTGGCCCCGACGTCGATGCCGCGGGTCGGCTCGTCCAGGATGAGCAGCCGCGGCTCGACGATGAGCCAGCGGGCCAGCAGCACCTTCTGCTGGTTGCCGCCGCTGAGGTTGCGCACGAGTTGTTCGGGGTTGGGAGGGTTGATGCGCAGCGCGCCGATGTACTTCTCCACCAGCTCGTCCTGGCGGCGGCGCGGTATGGGCCTGGCCCAGCCACGCGCCGCCGCCAGGGCCAGCACGATGTTCTCCCGTACGGTGAGGTCGGCGATCAGGCCCTCGGTCCGCCGGTTCTCCGGGCAGAAGGCGACTCCCCTGGCGGTCGCGGCGCGCGGGGTGCGCAGCGAGACCGGCGTACCGTCGATCGCCACCTCTCCGGTTCCCGCGTGGTCCGCGCCGAAGAGCAGGCGGGCGATCTCGGTGCGGCCGGAGCCGAGCAGCCCGGCCAGGCCCACCACCTCGCCCTGGTGGATGGAGAGCGTGAACGGCTGCACCGCCCCCGCCCTGCCGAGTTCCCTCGCCTCGATGACCACGTCGCCGGTCCGCGCCAGGTCCTTGGGCTTCTCGTCGAGCCGTTCCAGGTCGGCGAGCTCGTTGCCGATCATCTTGCCGACCAGCTCGACCTGGCTCAGCTCGGCGGTGAGGTGCTCGCCGACCAGCCGGCCGTTGCGCAGGATCGTCATCCGGTCGGCGATCTCGTAGACCTGGTCGAGGAAGTGCGAGACGAAGAGGATGGCGATCCCCTCGTCCTTGAGCCGCCGCATCACCCGGAACAGTTGCGCGACCTCTCCCGCGTCCAGGCTGGAGGTCGGCTCGTCGAGGATGAGCACGCTCGCGGAGATGTCGACGGCCCGCGCGATGGCCACCATCTGCTGCACGGCCGGCGAGTACGAGGACAGCGGCGCCGAGACGTCCAGGTCGAGGTCGAGCCTGGCGAGCAGCTCGGCCGCGCGCCGGCGCGTCTCACCCCACCGGATACGGCCGAAGCGGCGCGGCTCGCGCCCGATGAAGATGTTCTCGGCCACCGAGAGGTTCGCGCAGAGGTTGAGCTCCTGGTAGACCGTGCTGATCCCGGCCCGCTGCGCCTCCAGGGGGCCGGCGAAGGAGACCGGCGCGCCGGCCAGCTCGATCCGGCCCGCGTCGACGTCGTACACGCCGGTGAGCACCTTGATGAGCGTCGACTTCCCCGCGCCGTTCTCCCCCATCAGCGCGTGCACCTCCCCCGGCAGGAGTCTGAAGTCCACGCCGGTCAGCGCCTTGACGCCGGGGAACTCCTTGCTGATCCCGATCATCCGCAGGATCGGGTCGGGTGCGGCCATGCGACTCCCTTTCCTCCCAGGAGACGGGCCGCCCGCGAGGCGGCCCGCCAGGTCAGTTGCGGCGGGTGGGCGGCGCCTCTCCGGCCCGCTCCCGCGTGAGGATCGTCTTCGTACGGGCCGGCGTCCGCCGTCCCACCGGCCGGGCGTCCGGTGCCGGTGTGGATCGCCGGGGCTCGCCTGACCGTTAGCGCTAACATCGACGGGCGGACTTGTTCGCGTCACGTGTGGGCCGGTGCGGTGCTGGCCCTGGCCACGAACCTCGGCGGAACGACATGCCGCTCGTGGGACCATTCCGCGCCCGCCTCCATCTGCCTGAGCAGCAGTTCGATGCTCCATCTCCCGACCGCCCCGAAGTCCTGCCTGACCGTGGTGAGCGGCGGGGTGAAGAACTCCGACTCCGGGATGTCGTCGAACCCCACGATGCTGATCTGCTCGGGCACCCGCACTCCCCGCTCGGCGAAGGCGCGCAGCGCGCCGAGCGCCATCTGGTCGTTGGCGACGAACACCGCGGTGACACCCGGCACCGCCGCCAGGCGCAGACCCGCCTCGTAGCCGGAGCGCGGGCTCCAGTCACCGGGCAGCGGTTCGGGGATCGGACGGCCCGCGGCGACCAGCACGTCGCGCCACCCCTCGATCCGCCCCTCGACCTCCAGCCAGTCCGGCGGGCCGCCGATGTGCCAGACGGTCTCGTGGCCGAGGTCGAGCAGGTGCCTGGTGGCCAGCCGGGCACCGTGGACCTGGTCGACACTGACCACCGACACGTCGCCGGAGTGGCCGCCCTCGACGGCCACCACGGGGATGTCGGTGGGCACGTCGGCCAGCGCCGGGGCGGCCGAGCGCTGCGGCGCGACCACCACGATGCCGTCGACGCCCTGCTCGGCCAGGTAGCCGAGCGCGTCGCGCACTCCCGCGGTGTCGATGGTCTTGAGGCTGACCATGCTGACGAAGTACCCCGCGGACCTGGCGGCCTGCTCGATGCCGTACACGGTGCTCGCCGGCCCGTACAGGGTCGTGTCGAAGCTGACCACGCCGAGGGTGCGGGTATGCCTCGTGACCAGGGCGCGGGCCACCATGTTGCGCCGGTAGCCGAGCTCGTGGATCGCCGCCAGCACCCGGGCGCGGGTCTCGGCACGGACGTTGGGGTGGTCGTTGAGCACGCGTGAGACCGTCTGGTGCGACACGCCGGCCTTCGTGGCGACATCCGCCATCACCGGCGGGCGGCGCTCGTGGCTCGGGCTCACGGTCGGCTCCTTCTGGTGGCTTGGGACAGACTGTGAGCGCTAACAACACCTCGCGTCAAGCACCCGCCACATTGCAGTCTGGTTACACGGGAACCATTCGTTAACGCCTACTTGACGGCACCGTCATCACGCCCTTAACTGTCCCATACCCCGTTGTTAACGCTCACATATCCTCCGGGAAGGTCTTCATGACGCGAGGACTGCTGACCACCCGGGGGTTGACAGCCGGCCGACTCCGGCATTTGATGTCTCGTCACACAGCCGGCCGGATCCCCGCGGTGTCCCGCGCCGCTGTTGTGAACGCTCACAAAAACACTTACGAAAACGCTCAAGAAAACGCTCACGGAATTGCTCAGGACCCTGCTCAGGGACCTGTTCACGGACCTGTTCACGGATGGGGGAGCGAGCCGGGTCACGGCTCGCTCCCCCATCGCCGCGGGCACGGCCCCGAAGGAACGCGCCCCGGTGGCGGCACACGCCGCCCGAGCACCCGCCGCTCTCGGGACGCGCCGCCTCCCATCTCTCCCGCGGCCCTCCCCCCGGCCAGGACCCCGGACCCCCACACTGGAGGTATTCGATGAAGTTCGCGAAGCTGGTCACCTTCTCGGTGAGCCTGGCTCTCGCCATGGGAGTGACGGCCTGTGGCTCAAGCGTCAAGACCGTCGACCAGGGCGCGTCGGAGGCCGCCTCCGCGGCGCCCGCCGACACCCTGGTCGGCGTCACGATGCCGACCAAGTCCTCCGAGCGCTGGATCCACGACGGTGACAACGTCAAGAGCGCCCTGGAGAAGCTGGGCTACAAGGTCGACCTGCAGTACGCGGAGAACGACATCCCCACGCAGGTCAACCAGATCGAGAACCAGATCACCAAGGGCGCCAAGCTGCTGATCATCGCCTCGATCGACGGCACCGCCATCACCACGCAGCTCCAGCAGGCGGCCGACAAGAAGATCCCGGTGATCGCCTACGACCGGCTCATCCGCAACTCGCCGAACGTCGACTACTACGCCACCTTCGACAACTTCAAGGTGGGCGTGCAGCAGGCGACCTCGCTGCTGGTCGGCCTGAAGCTGAAGAAGGAGGACGGCTCCGACGGCGACGCCAAGGGCCCGTTCAACATCGAGATCTTCGCCGGCTCGCCGGACGACAACAACGCCACCTTCTTCTACAACGGCGCGATGGAGACGCTGAAGCCGTACATCGACGCCGGCACCCTGGTCGTCAAGAGCGGCCAGACCGACTTCAAGACCGTCGCGATCCTGCGCTGGGACCCGGCCACCGCGCAGAAGCGGATGGAGGACCTGATCACCAAGTCCTACTCCGGCGACACCTTGGTCGACGGCGTGCTCTCCCCGTACGACGGTCTGTCCATCGGCATCCTGTCGGCGCTGAAGAGCAGCGGCTACGGCACCGCCGGCCAGCCGTACCCGATCGTGACCGGCCAGGACGGCGAGGTCGCCTCGGTCAAGTCGATCATCGCGGGTGAGCAGTACGCGACGATCTACAAGGACACCCGTGAGCTGGCCGCCGTCACCGTCGAGATGGCCGACGCGGTGCTCAAGGGCGGCAAGCCCGAGGTGAACAACACCACCGACTACGACAACGGCAACAAGGTCGTCCCGTCCAATCTGCTGGAGCCCGTGATCGTCTACAAGGACAACTACAAGAAGGTCCTCGTCGACTCCGGCTACTACACCGAAGACCAGCTCAAGTAGGAGCAGCGGCGCCACCCCCGCGAACGTCCGCGGGGGTGGCGGGGCTCCCGGAAGACGCCGAGGAGGCGGACGGCTTGACCGACGACATACTCCGGATGCGCGGGATCACCAAGACGTTCCCGGGCGTCAAAGCCCTGCAGGACGTCAACCTGGCGGTACGCAGGGGCGAGATACACGCGATCTGCGGGGAGAACGGCGCCGGCAAGTCGACGCTGATGAAGGTCCTGTCCGGCGTGTACCCGCACGGTTCGTACGACGGCGAGATCTTCTTCGACGGCGAGCCGTGCCGCTTCTCCGACATCAGGGACAGCGAGAAGCACGGCATCGTGATCATTCACCAGGAGCTGGCGCTCAGCCCGTACCTGTCCATCGCCGAGAACATCTTCCTCGGCAACGAGCGGACCAGCCGCGGCCTGATCGACTGGAACCGGACCAACGCCGAGGCCGCCGAGCTGCTGGAGCGGGTCGGGCTGCGCGAGAACCCGGTGACGCGCTCGATGGACATCGGGGTCGGCAAGCAGCAGCTGGTGGAGATCGCCAAAGCGCTGTCCAAGCAGGTCAGACTGCTCATCCTCGACGAGCCGACCGCCTCGCTCAACGACGAGGACTCCGCGCACCTGCTCGACCTGCTGCGCGGGCTGCGCGAGGAGGGCATCACCTCGGTGATCATCTCGCACAAGCTGAACGAGATCCAGGCCATCGCCGACTCCACCACGATCCTGCGTGACGGCCGGACGATCGAGACCCTGGACATGAGCGGCGAGGAGGTCACCGAGGAGCGCATCATCGCCGGCATGGTGGGCCGCGACCTCGAACACCGCTTCCCGCCGCACGAGCCGAAGATCGGCGAGGAGGCGCTGCGGATCGAGGACTGGACGGTGCACAGCCCCACCCAGCACGACCGCGTCGTCGTCTCCGGCGCCAACCTGACACTGCGCCGCGGCGAGATCGTCGGCCTGGCCGGCCTGATGGGCGCCGGCCGCACCGAGCTGGCGATGAGCGTGTTCGGCCGGAGTTACGGGGTCGGCGTCTCCGGCCGCGTCTACAAGAACGGCAGGGAGATCCAGCTCCGCACGGTCGGCGAGGCGATCGGCCACGGGCTCGCGTACGCCACCGAGGACCGCAAGCGGTACGGCCTCAACCTGATCGACGACATCAAGCGGAACGTGTCGGCCGCCGCGCTGAGGAAGCTGGCCAGGCGCGGCTGGGTCGACGACAACAAGGAGTACCAGGTCGCCGACGGCTTCCGGGAGAGCATGAACATCAAGGCTCCCAGCGTGCTGTCGGTCACCGGAAAGCTCAGCGGCGGCAACCAGCAGAAGGTGGTGCTGTCGAAGTGGATCTTCACCGACGCCGACGTGCTGATCCTCGACGAGCCCACCCGCGGCATCGACGTGGGCGCCAAGTACGAGATCTACTCGATCATCAACCAGCTCGCCGACCAGGGCAGGGCCATCCTGGTCATCTCCTCGGAGCTGCCCGAGTTGCTCGGCGTCTGCGACCGCGTCTACGCCATGTCCGCCGGCCGCATCACCGGTGAGGTCTCCCGGGCCGAGGCCACCCCTGAGCGGCTCATGCAGCTCATGACCAAGGAAAAGGAGTAAGGGCACGATGAAGGTCCCGACCCGTGAGACAGCGCCATCGAGCGGCGGCCTTCCGGCGGTACCCGCCAAGGCGCCCGCCGGCCGCCTCTCCGTCAACCTGCGGCAGAGCGGCATCTACATCGCCTTCGCGCTGATCATCGTGCTGTTCTCCATCCTGACCGACGGAGAGCTGCTCAGCCCGCAGAACATCTCCAACATCATGGTGCAGAACTCCTACGTCCTGATCCTGGCCATCGGCATGATCCTGATCATCATCGCCGGTCACATCGACCTCTCGGTGGGCTCGGTGGTGGGACTCACCGGCGCGATCGCGGCGGTGCTGATGGTCGACATGGACGTGGCCTGGCCGCTGGCGATCCTGGTCACGCTGGTCGCGGGCGCGCTGATCGGGGCCTGGCAGGGCTACTGGATCGCCTACTTCGGCATACCGGCGTTCATCGTGACCCTGGCCGGAATGCTGGTCTTCAGGGCGCTGACCCTGACCGTGCTCGGCAACCAGGGCATCGGACCCTTCCCCGACGAGGTGCGGACCCTCGCCAACGGCTTCGTGCCCGGTTTCTTCGGCAACGTCGGCCTCGGCCCGCTCGGCGGCGCCGACCTGCTGACGCTGCTCGTCGGCCTGGCCGCGGTGGCCGGGATCGCCGGCACCCAGTGGCGGGCCCGCCAGGCGCGGCTCGGCTACCGGCAGCAGGTCGACGCGCTGCCGGTGTTCCTGCTGAGGATCGGCGCCGCCGCCGCGGTGGTGATGGTGGTCATCGTGCAGCTCGCCAGGTTCAAGAACCTGCCCTGGGTGCTGGTGCTGCTGGCGATCCTGGTGCTGGGCTACACGCTGCTGACCAACCGCGCGGTCTTCGGCCGCCACATCTACGCCATCGGCGGCAACCTGAACGCCGCGAGCCTGTCCGGCATCAAGGTGAAGTCCGTCACCTTCTGGATCTTCGTCAACATGGGGGTGCTCGCCGCGCTCGCCGGGATCATCTTCGCCGGGCGGCTGAACCAGGCCGGCCCGACGGCGGGCAACGGCTTCGAGCTGGACGCCATCGCGGCCGCCTTCATCGGCGGCGCCGCGGTCCAGGGCGGGGTGGGCAAGGTGGTCGGCGCACTCACCGGCGGCCTCATCATGGCCGTGATCAACAACGGCATGTCCCTGATCGGCGCGCCCAGCGAGCGGGTCATGCTCTTCAAGGGCCTGGTCCTGCTCGCCGCCGTGGCCCTGGACGTCTGGACCAAGCGCCGGGCCGGTTCGGCCCGCTGACCCCGCGCTCCCCGCACCCGCCCGCGTCCCCGCGCGGGCCGGTGGCCTCCGGGTGTGGACCCCCTTACCTGAGGGTAAGCGAGGATTCTCAACCGGCTGGAGGGAACACGGATGGCGATCGATTCGATAGGCATGTGGATCGCGGTCGTCGTTCTGGTGATAGCGCTGCTCGTCCTCGACTTCGTGGTGGCGGCGCGCCGGCCGCACGCCGTGGGCATGCGCGAGGCCACCGCCTGGAGCGTCTTCTACATCGGCGTGGCCATCGCCTTCGGCCTGGTCCTGTGGTGGCTGGCCGGGTCGGCGCTGGCGACCGAGTACTTCGCCGGATGGCTGGTGGAGAAGAGCCTCTCCGTCGACAACCTCTTCGTCTTCGTCATCATCATGGCGCGCTTCTCCGTGCCCCCGGAGAACCAGCAGAAGGTGCTGCTCTTCGGGATCGCCACCGCCCTCGTGCTGCGCGCCGTCCTCATCGCGGTCGGCGCGGCGGCCATCAGCCTCTTCTCCTTCACATTCCTGCTCTTCGGCCTGCTGCTGATCTGGACGGCGATCCAGCTCGTCCGGCACCGGAACGAGGAGCCCGACATCGAGAGCAACCCCCTGATCCGCTTCGTCTCGAAGGCGCTCCCGGTCACCGAGAACCTGCACGACGGCAGGCTCGTCGTCCGCGAGGACGGAAAACGGATGGTCACCCCGCTGTTCGTGGTCTTCCTCGCGATCGGAAGCACCGACCTGCTGTTCGCCCTCGACTCCATTCCCGCGGTCTTCGGCGTCACCACGCACCCGCTCATCGTCTTCGCCGCCAACGCCTTCGCGCTGCTGGGGCTGCGTGCCCTGTACTTCCTGATCGAGGGCCTGCTGGAGCGCCTGGTCTACCTGTCGATCGGCCTGGCGGTCATCCTCGGCTTCATCGGCCTGAAACTCATCCTGGCCTTCCTGCACGAGGACGTCTCCAAGTCCTTCCCCGAGATCCCGACCCCGCTCTCACTGCTGGTGATCTTCCTGGTGCTGCTGGTCACCGTCGTCTTCAGCCTGCGCAGGGTACGCGCCCACCCCGAGGAGCGCGCGCGGGCGGGCACCCTGCACCGGATGCGCCGCAAGGACAGGAACGGAGGCCGGGACGAGGGGCGGCAGGGGCAGGACGACCACTGAGGCCCCGGCGGGAACGCGCGCCGAAAGCTCAGGCCAGACAGCGCAGGGCGGCCCTGAGCCTGCGGTCGAGAGGATGGTCGACGGGGTGGTCGTCCGGCAGGCGGCCGACGGTCGCCGCCACGAACGCCGGGGGCCCCAGCTGCTCGCTCATGTCGTAGGCGTGCACCCAGATCCCGTCGGCGGTCAGCTCGACCTGGACCTTCGAACCCTGCTCGGCGAGCACGAACGCGCCCACCCTCGCTCGCCACCAGGTCCGCTCGTCCTCCTCGTCCTCCGCGACGGGCGCGCCGACGTCGTCGGCGTGGGTGGCGTACTCCGAGTCGTAGTGGAAGGTCTGCAGCCCCACCGGGTACGGTCCCGCGAGGGTCGGCAGCAGGGCGTCGCGGCCGAGTCCGCGCATCCGCTCGCGCGTCTCCCCGTTCTCGCGCCGCCACTCCTGGAGCACCTCCTCGACCGGAACGTCGCGGCGGCGCTCCACGCACCAGGCGTTGAAGGCGTTGAAACCGCCCTCCACACCCTCGTTCCCGAGCATCGCGACGAACCCGTCGATGTCGTCGTCCAGACAGGCGTGGTTGTACAGCTCCTCCCCCGCCAGGTGCCCGAGCACGTCGCGGACCGACCAGCCCGCCGCCCGCGAGGGACGCCGCCAGCCCTCCGCGTCGAGCCCGGAGAAGAAGCGGTCGAGGCGGGCGGCCTCGGTGTCGAATATGTCGAACGGATTGAGATCCGCCAGCGGATCCTTCGATTCTGCGGTCATACCTCGGAAGTACCCGGGAACGGCGGGCGTCCCCGTCCCGCGCTCCGGAAGGTTGGGATCACCAGGTCTCGCCTGCGCGCCGGCCTGCCGCGGGGTGCGGAACGCTCCGTCTCAGCCGGGCACGAGCCCGTGGCGGTGCGCGTAGCCGGCCGCCTCCGCCCGGTTACGTGCGCCGATCTTGGCGAACACGTGGTTGATGTGCGTTTTCACCGTCGTCTCGGCGATGAACAGCGCCGCGGCGATCTCTCCGTTCGGCAGACCACGGGCCACCAACCGCAGCACCTCGACCTCGCGCGCGGTCAGCCCGTCCGGCGGGGGAACCGCTCCGGACCTGATCAGGGCGTCGACCAGACGACGCGACACGGTCGCGTCGAACGTGGACTGCCCGGCGGCGGCCGACCTCAACGCGGCCGCGATCTCGGCGCGGCCCGCGTCCTTGGTGAGGTAGCCGCGCGCGCCCGCGGCCAGCGCGGCGTGCACCGACTCGTCGTCGGAGTAGGTGGTCAGGACGAGAACCGCCACATCCGGATGGTCGCGGGCGAGTCGCCGGGTCGCCGTCACGCCGTCCATCACGGGCATCCGGAGGTCCATCAGCACCACGTCGGGCCGCAGTTCGGCGGCCAGCCGGAGCGCCTGCTCGCCGTCGCCCGCGTCGCCGACCACCTCGATCCCGTCGACCAGGCCGAGCAGGGCGACCAGACCCTCGCGCATGAGCTGCTGGTCGTCGGCCACCAGCACCCTGACCGTCCGGGCGCCCGCCGCGCAGGGCTCGTGAGCCCCCGCGGACCCGGTCACGCGGGCACCTCCGCCGTGACGGTCCAGCCCTGCCCCGGAGCGTCCGCGCCCGCCCGGAGCGTGCCACCCACCAGCGCGATCCGCTCCCCCATCCCAGCGAGCCCGAACCCCGCGACGGCGGTTTCCCGCTCCCGGACGGGCGTCCCCGGAGTGGCATTGGCGACGCTGAGCCGTACGCATCGCCCCCGGAACGACAGGGCCACGTCGATCGGCGCGCCGGGGGCGTGCCTGGCGGCGTTCGTCAGCGCCTCCCGCGCCGTGCGCAGCAGCGAGACCTCGGCGGGCGACGACAGCCGCCGCGGGGTGCCCTCCACCCGGACGCTCACCGGAGTGCCGTGATGGTCACGGTGCTCACCCGCCAGCGTGGCGAGCGCCTGGCCCAGCTCCGGAACGTCGGCCCGCAGCGCGGCGACGGCGGCACGCGCCTCACGGAGCCCCTCGGCGGCCAGGCGGCGGGACCGGCGCAGCCGCGCCACCGCCCCCTGCCTGTCGTCCTTCTCCGCGAGGAGCGCCTCGGCCAGTTCCAGTTGCACGCCCAGCGCGCCCAGGGAGTGCGCCAGCACGTCGTGTATCTCGCGGGCGATCCTGGCCCGCTCCTCCATCGCGGCCGCCCTGGCGCTCTCGTGTTGTGCCCGCCTCGTCTGTTCCAGCAGCAGCCGCGTCTGCAGTGCCTGCATCCGGTGCTGCCTGCGGTGCAGTGCCAGCAGCAGACAGATCGCCAGCAACGCCAGGTAGAGCGTGATCGCACCGGGCGCCCGCCCCCAGAGGACCATGCCCGCCACGGCCACCGCCGCGTCCAGGAGCCCGAGCGCGAGCAGCGTGCGCAGCCGAGGGCGCAGGTCCGAGGCGAACATCAGCTGGAACGCGACGAGGAAGACGACCGCGGCGCTGTCGCCGGGGCCGGCCGCCGACGCGGCGAGCACCGCCCCGGTGGCGAGCAGCCCGAGGGCGGCACGGGGCGTCCGCCGGTCGAGCGCGAGGAACGCCAGCCAGCAGGTGAAGGAGGCGGCCAGCAGACCGACCACCCAGCCCGCCGCCTCCACGGGGCGGGCGGTGGCCAGCGTCCAGCCGAGGAAGCCCGTCGTCAGGAGCCGGATCAGCCACCCGGTCTCCGGGTCGTCGGCCGCGAACAGCCGCACGACCCACCGCCAGATGTCGACCATCGGTCCCCCCAGGCCGTCGTACGCCTACCGGCGTTGTTCCACGACCTGCATGATGACATCCAGCATGAGCAGCCGGAACAGCAGGAAACCGGCCACCACCACGATCGCCACCACGGCCACCGCCGCCAGGAACTTCCCGTTCACCTTGCCTCCCGACGCCTTGAGCAGCAGTTCCACCAGGGTGATCGCCAGGCCGGCCCGTCGCCGTCCGCCGCCGCTCGCCGAGTCACGCGTTCGCATGTCCATGGCGGTCACGGTACGGAGCGGCCGGGCAGGAGCGGCACCTCCACAGGGTGGACCCGCGGGTGGATCCGTCTCCACCCTGCCGCCGGGACCGGGGACGGCGGACAGGTGGGCCTTGCCGGTCGGCCCATCCCTTGACCGGCTCCTTCGGTTACCGCCGGCCCGGAATCAGGCCGTGCCCGCCCGGGAGGGCGAGACCCGATCGAGGACCACCCGTCATCAGTGATCTCGCCACGCGCCAGGGCGGCGGCCTGTCAGGGTGAGGGCCGGTGCGATCTCAACCACGTACCGGCCCTAGTCGTCGTCATCGTCGTCGCTGCTGTGATGAAGCGGCCCGGACTGGTAACCGTCCACCTGGCCGTCCACCTGGAAGGTGAGCCCCGAGGTCCGGAGGAAGTCGACGAGCGGCCCGTCGGAGGCGAGCCTGCCCTTCCGCCGCGCCTCGCTCAGTTCACGGCCGAGCTTGCGCAGTTCGTCACGGGCCTTCCCGTTGTCGCCCTCCTGGAGCTTCCCGGCGAGTTTGGCGATCCGCTCGCGGACCTTGCGGGCCGTCTTGGGGTCGATCTTCCCCTGTAGCTCCTGCGCGGTGACCGCCTGCGCCAGGGCCGCCAGACGTGTCTGCCATCCGTCCGCCGCCGGCGCGGTCCGGCTGGGCGCGGGGGCCGGTGTCTCGGACGCGCTCGGCGAGACGGCGGGGGTCGGCGACACGGCGGGGGTCGGCGACACGGCGGGGGTCGGCGACACGGGTGCGGACGACGCCGGGGAGGGCGCCTCCGAGGGCGCCGCCGACGTGATCGCGGGTGACGCCGCGGTGCGCTGTCCCGCCGGATCCGGCGAGGCCGACACCCACAGGGCCACCAGCACCGGCAGGGCCACCACGCCCAGCAGGATCGCCAGGAACAGGCCGGGCGGGCTCTCTCGCAGATACCTCGTCGCACGCCCCGCCCACGTCTCCACAGGCAGGCCGTTCCCTCCCGCGGGGGCGGGAGGCACCGAGGGCAGCACGGAGGTCTGCGCCGGGGGCCCGGGCGCGTGCGGCGCTCTGCGGGGCGTCGCGGCCAGGAGCCGGCGGACGACCTCGGCCCCGGTGGGCCGCGCGGCGGGATCCTTCTCCAGCAGCGCCAGGACGAGCCTCTCCAGCTCCGCGGGGATGCCGGGCCGGTGGCGGCCGGGCGGGTCCGGCCGGGCGCCGACGTGCTGGGAGATCACCTCCGTCGCCGTGCCGACGAACGGGGGCCGCCCGCAGAGCAGCTCGTAGCAGACGCAGCCGAGCGCGTACAGATCGGCGGCCGCGTTTCCGGCCTCGCCGCGGATCTGCTCGGGCGACAGGTAGGCGGCCGTGCCGATGACGGTGCCCACCGAGGTCAGCCGCATCGCGGCCTCGGTCGCGACCCTGGCCGTGCCGAAGTCGACGACCTTGAGCGCGCCGCCCGCGCCCAGATGCAGGTTCGCCGGTTTGACGTCGCGGTGCACGACCCCGGCCTGGTGCGCGGCGTCCAGCCCGAGCGCGATCTGCCCCGCCAGGCGGCACGTCTCGGCCACGCTCAGCGGCCCGCGCTCGGCCAGCTCGGCGGCGAGGTCCCGGCCGGTCAGCAACTCCATCACCAGGTACGGGCGGCCCTCGTGCTCGCCCATGTCGAGCACGGTCACCACGTTGGGGTGGACGACGCGCGCGGCGGTCCTGGCCTCCCTGGCGAACCTTTCGCGCACCGCGGCGTCGGCCACCTGCGGTGCCAGGATCTTGACCGCCACCGGCCAGCCCGGCCGCAGGTCGTAACCGCGCCAGACCTCGCCCGTGCCGCCGCGGCCGATCAGCTCGTCCAGCCGGTACCGCCCGGCGAGCACCACGGCCGCCCCTTCCCAAACCCCCATGATCTCCCGCCATCAACTCCGAGCCCGGCAATTGGCACACAACTGTAGGGGTGCCTCGCCTGGACCGCAGGACAAGATCGAGTTCTGCTTCCCGGTGACCCGCCGCTTTCCTTGCCAATCCATTCATCGATGGATTGCGAGGCAGGGGCATCGCGGCCAGACTGTCCGGCATGAGGAAGAGCGAGGAAGACGTCTCCGCGCCCCCGGCCCGCCGCCGGGGACGCCCGCCCAGGGACAGGTCCGCGCCGTCCACCTCCGACCGCATCCTCGCGGCGGCGACCGACCTCTTCGCCCGGCACGGGGCCGACGGCGCCTCCATGCGCGACATCGCCGCCCGGGTCGGAATCGACGTCTCCAGCGTGCACCACCACTTCCCCTCGAAGGCGTCGCTGTACGACGCCTGCTTCGCCCGCGTCTTCGAGCTGGAGCGGGCGACGCTCACGCCGCCGGTGCGCGCCCTCCTCGCCGCGGCGCGCTCCGGACCGGCGGCCGACGTGGTGCGCGCCATGCACGACCTGGTGGACGCGTTCGTGGACTTCCTCGACGACCACCCCCAGACCACGTTCCTGTGGCTGCGCCGGTGGCTGGACCCCGGCCTCCACCTGTCGCTGGACGAGGCGTACTCGCTGCCGATCTACGGCGAGATCGAGCGGGCCCTGCTGGCGGCGGCCACCCGCGGCCTCCTCGTCGAGCCGACGCCGCACATCACCGTGCGCGGCCTGGTCTGGGCGGCCCACGGCCACGTGACCTCCCTGGCCGCCCTGACCGCCCGCGGGGGCGACCCGGTGACCGCGGACCGCGAGCGGCGCGAGTTCCGCGCCTACGCCCACCGTTTCGTCGACCGGCTCTACGCACCCCCTGGCGCGGGCGCCGTGGACGGCTAATATTCCATCATCCGATGGAATATGGGAGGCAGTGGATGAGCTCAGCGGAACCGGGCCGGGGAGTGACCGCCGTCATCGGTGGCGGCGCCGCGGGCATAGCCGCGGCCAAGGCCCTCATCGAGGCCGGCCTGCCGGTGCTCGGCATCGAGCGCGCCCCCTGTCTCGGCGGCCTGTGGCGGCTGGACGCCGGCACCGCGTCCTACCGGGGCCTGCGCCTCAACACCAGCAAGCCGCGCACGGAGTTCTCCGACTTCCCCATGCCCGCCGAGTGGCCCGACTACCCGACCCGCGCCCAGATGCTGGAGTACCTGCGGTCGTACGCCGAGCACTTCGGGGTCGGCGAGAGTTTCCGGTTCGCCACCACGCTCGAATCGGCCCGGCGTACCGGCGACGGCTGGGAACTGGCGCTGACCGGCCCCGACGGGCCGTACACCGAGACGGTGGAGCATCTCGTGGTGGCCAACGGCCACAACCACGAGCCCCGCCACCCCGAACCGCCGTACCCGGGGACGTTCGGCGGCACCGAGTCACACGCGCACGACTACGTCACCCCCGCCGAGCTGGCCGGCAGGCGGGTGCTCGTCGTGGGCACCGGCAACTCCGCGATGGACATCGCCGCCGAGCTCGTCGGCCACGCGTCCACCGTGCTGCTCTCGGCCAGGCGCGGTGTCTGGGTGCTGCCCAAACGGCTGCTCGGCCGCCCCTCCGACCAGCTCAACGGCGCCCTCGCCGCCCTGCTCCCCTGGCGGGTGCGCCAGGTGGTCTCCCAGGCGGTGCTCAGGATCGCCGACCGGAAACCCGCCGGGCCGCGCCTGGCCGCGCCCCGTCGGGGCGTGCTCCAGGACCACCCGACCCTCAGCGACTCCGTTCCCGGGCTGATCGCGAGAGGAGAGATTCTCGCGCGGCAGGGCATCACGCGCCTGGACGGCTCCCGGGTCCACTTCGCCGACGGGCGGGCGGACGAGGTGGACCACATCGTCTGGTGCACCGGTTACCGGGCCGTGACCCCGTTCCTCGACGCGGACACGGTGCCCGACCCGGCGAGCCTGCTGCTCTACCGCCACGTCTTCCCCATCGGCGACGACTCGATCAGCTACGTCGGGCTGATGCAGTCGACCGGCTCGGCGCTGCCCGTCGTCGAGGCGCAGAGCCGCCTCGTGGCCGCCGTACGGACCGGAGCCCACCGGTTGCCCGATCCGGAGAGCGCGCGGCGGATCGCCTCGGCCGAACTCGACGCCGCGCGGGAGCGCTGGGGACAGCGCAGGCCCCACATGCGGATCGACGTCGACCAGTACCTCCGCGTCGTGAACCGCGAGCTGCGCCCGTCCCCGGCGCGCGCGCTGGCCGGCCGCCGAATCCTGGTCACCGGCGCGGCGGGCACCTTCGGCAGGGCGATGAGCGCACGGTTTACCGCCCAGGGCGCGCGGGTGGTCGGCCTGGACATCGCCCGTCCCACCGCCCGCCCCGACGGCTCCGACATACCGATCATCGCCTGCGACATCACCTCCCAGGAGTCTGTCGACGCCGCGGTGGCGGAGGCCGCGGCCCTGCTCGGCGGCATCGACCTGCTGATCAACAACGCCGGCCGGGGCGGGCCCGCCCCGGCCGAACTCGCCCCGGGCGACGAGGTGGAGGCGCAGCTGCGGCTGAACCTGCTCGGCGCCTGGCGGGTGACCGCGACGGTCCTGCCCCACCTGGTACGCGCCAGGGGGCGGGTGGTCTTCATCGCCTCGCGGATGGCGGTCCTGCCGCTGCCGCTGGCGGCGGCGTACGGCGTCTCCAAGCGCGCGCTCGCGGCCTACGCCGACGCGCTCCGTCTCGAGGTCGGCACGCATGTCGGCGTGACGACCGTCTACCCGAGCATGGTCCGCAGCCCGATCCACGACAGCACGAGACAGGCCGGGCTCTCCCTGGACGCGGTGTCCCGGCCGGAACCCGTCGAGGGCGTGGTCGACGCGATCGTCCGCGCGGTCACCGCCCGCCGGGCCCCCCGTGACGTGGCGACCACCCGCCGGGGGCGGGTCGAGATGATGGTGGGCAGGCACACCCCCGCCCTGGCCGACCGTCTCGTCCGGCGCACCGTCGCCGCCCGCGTGGCGGCCGGTGACTTCGCGGGCGCCCCCCTCGCGGCGGGCATGGTACGCCGGCACCGGGGCTAGGGCGCGTGCTCAGTCGTGATCAAGGGATGGCCCCGGTCGGCGGCCTGGTCCCTCTTCTCCGGGATGACCGCCGCGATATGGCGCTTCCGCGGGTGAACACGGTTACCGCGGGACGAGCCGGAACCATGACCACCCGCCGCGCGACGTGCCTCAGGGGCGTCCGCCGTCCCCGAGGTCCTGCTCCCCGGTGATTCCACGCTCGTACGCCGCCAGCGTGTCGACGAACATCCGCCGCTGGTCCGCCGTCAGCGGTTCGAGCGCCCTGCGCCAGGCGGTGGCCCCCCGCCCCAGCCAGCCGTCGATCGCGGGCCGGTGCGCGTCGGCGATGCTCACGATCTTCCGGCGCCGGTCGTTCTCGTCCTCGCGCCGCTCCAGGATGCCCTTGCGGCTCAGCTCTCCGACCATCAGGCTCACCGTCGCCGGCGCCACCTCCAGCCGGGCCGCCAGCTCGTTCACGCCCAGCGATCCGTCGAACAGCAGGTAGGCGAGGAGCGACAGATGCCGGGGGGCGAGCGAGAAGGACTGGAGCTCCTCGGGAATCCGGATCCGCTTCACCCGCCCGACCATCCGCGGCATCAGCAGCAGCAGCGTCCGGATCGTGTCGTCGACGCCCAGCCCGGATCCGTCCGTCTCCCGATCATCGGTTGACATCCGCCACCCCACTCAATAGCTTTCATATAAAAGTAGTTTTGCTATCAAAGCAAAATCGCTTCCCTCGCTGATGCTACCGAAGAGGTGCTCCCCCATGGCAGAACAGCAACCCACACCGGCGGAGTTCAATCGGCTCGTCATCGACGAGTTCCGCGCGAACGGCGGCCGGGTGGGCGGAATGTTCGAGGGCGCCCCGCTCGTCCTGCTGACCACGACCGGTGCCCGGAGCGGCCGCCCCCACACCAACCCCGCGGTGTACCTGCGCGACGGCGACCGGGTCCTGGTCTTCGCCTCCAACGCCGGCCTGCCGAAGAACCCCGGCTGGTACCACAACCTGGTGGCCGACCCCCGGGTCATGGTCACCATCGGCACCGCCGACGGCGGCACCGAGACGTACGCCGCCGAGGCGGTGCCGCTCGAAGGCGACGAACGCGACCGCCTCTACGCGGTCCAGGCCGAACTCGACCCGGCGTTCGCCGCCTACCAGGCGGGCACCACCCGGGTCATCCCGGTGATAGCCCTGCACCGCCTGAACCTCGCGGCCGACCCGGCGCGCAACCGGGCGATCGGCGAACACCTGAGAACCGTCCACGACCGGCTCCGCCGGGAACTCGCCTCGGTCCGCCGCGACGTCGACGCTTTCCTCGCCGGGCATGCGGAGCCGTACGCCGCCGGGACGCCGGCACCCCGGCTGGGCGAGGAACTGGCCCGGCACTGCCTGACCTTCTGCGGCGCACTCCATGCGCACCACACCAACGAGAACGGCGCGTTCACCGTTTTCGAAAAGGAGTTTCCCGAGCTCGCCCCGGCACTCGACCGGCTCCGCCGGGAACACCACCTGGTGGCGCAGGCCCTGACGGATCTCCAGGCACTGCTCGCCGACCTCACCTCCGGCACCGCTACGGCCGACGCGGACCGGCTCCGGGCGGAGCTGGAGCGGCTGGCCCGCGATCTGGAGGAGCACTTCGCCTACGAGGAACGACACCTCCTTCCCGCACTGGGAGCGTAAGGCCCCCGGCCCGGCCGCGTGTCAGAACCCGATGAGCGAGGGCGTCGGATCGGACGCTCCAGCGTGGAAGACCCTGCTGAGCACGGTCCGTAACCGCGACGGCGTGGGCGTCCGGCGGTCGATGAGTCCGCGGATCTCCTCCCAGGCGGTCATAGGCCGGCCTCTTCGCGGCGGGTGATCCGAGGGAACCCGCCGGGCGCGGCGGCCTTCGTCCCGGCAGTCGACAGAGCAGCCTGCTGCTGCGAACCGAACATGCCGGGAACGGCAGTGATCCACTCCGACGATTCGGCCGCGGGCCCGTTACGGGGCCGCGGCGGAACCGGTCCGCAGCCCTCTCCCCGCGCGCCGCCAGTGGGCGAGCCCGCCGGCCAGCGGGCGCGCCGAGAAGCCGTGGTCGCGGAGCAGGCGCACGGCCTGCGGGGAGACCACGCAGTAGGGGCCGCCGCAGTAGGCCACGATCTCGATGTCCCTGGGCAGCTCGTCGAGCCGGTCCCGCAGCTCGGCCAGCGGAACCGACACCGCCCCCGGCACGTGGCCGCGGGCGTGGTCGGCGGCCGGACGGACGTCGACGATCACGATGCCGGGGTCGTCGAGACGCGCGGCGAGCTCGTCGGCGGTCACCGCCTCCAGGACCGCGACCTCGCCGAGGTGCTCGGACACCGCCTCCCGCAGATCGGCGAGCCTTTCCGCGGCGAAGTCCTGCAGCTCGCCCAGGAAGCGCGAGACCCGCTCGTCGGCCAGTCGGTAGTAGACCCGGGTACCCGCCCTGCGGCTCGTCACCAGGTGGGCCGCGCGGAGCTGCTGCAGCTGGGCCGAGGTGTTCTTCAGCGGGATGTCCGCCTCCTCGGACAGCTGCTCGACGGTGTGCTCCCCCTGGTCGAGCACGTCGAGCAGCCTCAGCCGTACCGGACTGGCCAGCGTCCTGCCGATCCGGGCCAGCTGCCGGTAGATCGGTTCCTCGGGAAACTCCGCCATGGCCGTCAGACCATGTACTGGTCGTGCCGGAGATAGACGTCCGTCCACTCCGCGTCGCTGAGCCGGCGCCCGTCGGCCGCGATCTCGGCGAGCTCCTCGAAGTAGCCCTCGCGGGGTGCTCCCGGCGCGAAGAGCAACAGCATCGAGGCCGGTTCGCCGGACTCGTTGCGGAAGGCGTGCACCCCGCCCTCCGGGACGTACAGGAAGTCTCCCGCCGTCGCGTCGGTCCAGGTCTTCCCGTTGAACAGCCGCACGGTCCCGGAGAGCACGAAGAAGGACTCGGAGATCGTCCGGTGGAAGTGCGGGTCCGGGCCGGACGGCTTCGCGCCCATGTCCCAGCGGTACAGACCGAACTGCCCGTTCGTCGAGGCGCCGGTGCCCAGGTAGCGCACCTCCGTCCCGCCTTCGCCTATCACCAGGTCCGGTCCCGCACTCGCCGGCCGGAAGAACCCGCTGCTCTCGCCCGTCTCGCCCAGGTAACGAGGCTCCGGATATGACATCGTGCCCTCCTGCAGGCCCGTTGTAGCCAATATTCCAAAGAACTATAGAACACGGGAAAGCGCAGGGGCACTCCTGCCGCGACATCCACGGTGAACGGTCAGCGGAGCAGGATGTTGAGCAGGACCGTCAGCAGGACGGAGAGCAGCACGGAGACAAGGATCATGGTCAGGCACCCGGCCCAGCCGCCCAGGACCCTGATCTCCGTATTTCCGATGCGCATGCCCTCCTGCTACCCGGCGACGAGCGGGGAAACCCGGTCCCTCTTCTCCCGGCCGATGCTCGCCGGTGAACGCGAGGAGTGGACAAGGTGCTTTCATGTGCCCTTACGGGAGCGGTACCATCGGGCACGCCAAGGATGATCCACAAGCTGCTCGGAAGTCAGGCGTCACCTGCCGGACGCGGATCGCACTCGACGTCCGGTGAGCCTCCGGTTACGAGTCCGCCCCGTACGAGAAGGAGAATCCCGTCAACGACCCCCTCCTGAAGGAGGGGGCTTGAGGTGCAGCGATGCGCTTTGAAGCCCCGCGTTGACCAGCCCTGGCCATCAGCTCAAGGAGGTGCGTTTTGATGGCCACGTTGAACACAAGATCGCAGACCGACCTTGGGGTGCTTCCTCAGCCCCAGGCTCTCGAATCCGTGGGAGCAGACACGCCCGAGGGTGGGCACGAAACGGCTCACGGACACCGCCGCCAGGCGGTACCTGGTGTTCGACCTGGGCGAGGGGAGATCGAACCGACCGGCACCCGGTCCGTTCGGCGTCACCCCGAGGACGCTTCGGCGCCGGAGGGAGCGAACCGTGAGGTTCACCCGGTCGTGTTCGTCCTGGACCGCCGCGGCCACCCGCTCGACCCCTGCCATCCCGCCCGTGCCCGTCGCCTGCTGGCGGCCGGGCGGGCGGTGGTGGTGCGCCACACCCCGTTCGTCATCCGTCTCAAGGACCGCGACGCGGCGGCCTCGGCCATCGAAGGCGTGCAGGTCGGCATCGACCCCGGCTCCAGGCACACCGGCCTGGCGGTGTTCACCGGCCATGAGGGGAGCCGGGCCGGACGGTATGCGATCCAGCTCGACCACCGAGGCGCGCTGATCCGCGACAGGCTCACCTCGCGGGCCGCACTGCGCCGGGGCCGCCGGGGGCGCAACCTGCGCTACCGATCCCCCCGGTTTCTCAACCGCACCAAACCGACAGGGTGGCTCGCGCCGTCGCTGCGACACCGCGTCGAGACCACCCTGTCGTGGGTGGCGCGGCTGACCCGGTGGGCGCCCGTGACCGCCGTCCACGTGGAGAAGGTCTCCTTCGACACCCACGCCCTGTCGGCCGGGCGGCCGCTCGAAGGAGCGGAGTACCAGCTGGGCACCCTGGCCGGGTACGAGGCCCGCGAATACCTGCTGGCCAAGTGGGGGCGCACCTGCGCGTACTGCGGTGTGAGCGGCGTACCGCTCAACCTCGACCATATCCACCCCCGCAGCCGGGGCGGCTCTGAGCGGATCAGCAACCTCACCCTGGCCTGCATCGGCTGTAACCAGGCCAAGAACGCCACCCCCGTGCAGGAGTTCCTCAAGGACAGACCCGCCCTCCTGACGAGGATCCTCCGGCAGGCGAAGGCTCCGCTGCGCGACGCCGCCGCCGTCAATGCCACCCGCTGGGCACTGTGGCAGGCACTGAAGGCCACCGGCCTGCCCGTTCACACCGCTTCCGGCGGGCGCACCAAATGGAACCGCTCCCGCACCGGCGCCGCCAAGTCCCACACCTTGGACGCGCTACACGTCGGCGACCTCGACACCGTGACCACCTGGCCGTCCACCGTGCTCGTGGTCAAGGCGACCGGGCGCGGCGCCTACGCCCGCACCCGCACCGACCGCTACGGTTTCCCTCGGCTGCGACTGCCCCGGACCAAGCAGGTCAAGGGGTTCGCCACCGGCGACCTGGTCCGCGCGACCGTCCCGACCGGCAAGAAGGCCGGAGTTCACACCGGGCGGGTCGCGGTCCGCAGCACCGGCAGTTTCAACATCACCACCCGGTACGGCACCGTGCAGGGCATCGGCCACCGCCACGTCCGCCTGCTCCAACGAGCCGACGGCTACGGCTACACCACCCACCCAGAAACGCGGCAAGGTGCCGCGTTTCCTCCCCCGCCTGAAGGCGGAGGTCTCCACGCTGGAGGTACCTGATGAACCGGCCGGTCGTTCTGCCCGCCTTCCCCGCTCCGCTGCGCTGGTTGAACCAGCCGGTCGGATGGAACGTCGACGGGGACGACGCGCTGGCCATCGAGGCGGGCCCGAACACCGACCTGTTCACCGACCCCGGCGGCCCCGACCGCTTCGCCAACGCCCCCGCCCTGGTCGGGCGGCTGGACGGGGACTTCACGCTGAGCGCCCGGATCAGGGTCGACCTGCTGAGCACCTACGACGCCGGGGTCCTGGTGCTGCACGGCGACGAGCGCACCTGGGCGAAGTTCTGCCTGGAGATGTCCCCGCAGGGCAGACCCACGATCGTCTCCGTGGTGACTCGCGGGGTGTCCGACGACTGCAACTCCTTCACCGCCGAGGGCGACGACCTGCGGCTGCGGATCTCCCGGATCGGCTCCGCCTTCGCCTTCCACGTCTCCACCGGCACCGGCTTCTGGCATCTCACCAGGTACTTCGCGCTCGACGGAGACCCCGAGGTCGGCTTCCTCGCCCAGTCGCCGACCGGCCAGGGCTGCACCGTCCGCTTCGAGGACATCCGCTACTCGGCGAAACGCCTCTCCGACCTGCGCAACGGCGAATGAGCCCGGCCGGGTGAACGGCGCCTATCCACGCATCCCGAACAGGAACCGGGTCACCCGCGTGCGGCGCACCAGCAGGTCGTACGCGGCCACGGTCAGGACGAGCGAGGCCGCGACGATCACGAGGTACTTGACCACGATCGGCGCCTCCCAGCGGACCACCCCGTAGGCGACCCCCACGACGATCGGCTGGTGCAGGACGTACAGCGGCAACGCGGCGGTGGCCAGATAGCCGTACAGCCGCCGGCCCCGGCCGTCCGGCGTGTCCCGCGCGGCGGCCGGTGCCCCGCGACGACGGTCGAGAAGTCCCAGGATCGCGACCAGCCAGCACCACCCCGCCATGCCGTACAGGGTGCGGACACCGATCGAGAGAGCGGTCATGTCCGTGAAGGGGTCGCCTCCGGGAGCGTTGCCCGCGATCAGGAACCCCGGCATGCCGATCATGAACAGGGTCAGACCGAGTACTCCGGCCGTCACCGCGTCCCGGCGCATCGCCGCCCGGAACCGCTCGTCGGCGGCGAGCACGAATCCGTACAGGAAGAACAGCAGGTAGGCCCAGCGGTTCCAGCCGGCGTACGCCTCCTCCAGGCCCAGCAGCGCGCTGACCATCGCGATCGGGACGCCGGCCGGCAGCACCGCGCCGCGCCGCCGGACCGTCGTGGCCAGCCGGTCGCGGATCCGGCGGCCGAGGTCGCGGGGAAACCAGCGGACCAGCGCTGCCAGCGACAGCGCGAACGCGAGCAACATCACCACGAACCACAGGTGCCCGGCCTCGAAGTGCTCGCCCTGTACGACGAAGGGAAACTCCGCCAGGTCCAGGCGCACGTCGAAGAAGCGCGGCAGGAACCGCAGGTACGACTCGTGGTACGCGGGGTCGGCCCGCAGCCGCAGCCACTGCGGCACCGGGATGATGGTGAGCGTCGCGAACACCAGCGGCACGCCGAGCCGCAGCAGCCGCTCCGCGGCGAACCCCGCCGGATCGCGCCGGCGCAGCGAGTGCCACGAGCCGAGACCGGCGATGAGAAAGAGCATCGGCATCGCCCACACCACGCCGAGACCGGCGGCGATCGTGGTCGCCTCGGTGGTCTCGGCGTTCTTCACGTAGTAGTCGTCGCGGGTGTCGAACACCAGCGCCGAGTGGAAGAACACCAGCCCGACCACCACCAGGGTGCGGATCGCGTCCAGCTCCGGCCGCCGCCCCGGTCGCGCGGCCTCGAATGGTTCGATGGGTGCCGTCGTCATCCCGCCTCCGCCGCTGTGCGCATCGGGACCAGTCTCTTGCCTGTCCTCTGTTCGCGCTACCGGGCCGTGGGCCGAAGAAGCGGGTGAATCCACTTCGGGGGCGACGGCCATCGGACGGTCCGGGGCACGGCCAGGGTGGGCCGCGCCCCGGACCCGGTCAGGAGGCGACGCAGGTGTAGCCCGAGGGCCACTGCGGGACGCCGGGTGGGCGGACGGCCTGGAAGCCGAAGCTCACACTGGCGCCGGGTGCGAGGGAGCCGTTGTAGCTCAGGTTGCGAGCGGTGACGGTCTGCCCGCTGGTGGTGACGGTGGCGCCCCAGGAGCCGATGAGGCTGTGCCCGGCCGGCAGGGTGACGGTGACGGTCCAGCCGCTGATCGTGGAGGGACCGGTGTTGGTCACGCTGATCGGATCGACCGCATAGATGTTGTTCCCCCCGTACGACAGGGTGCCGGTGGCCGAGCAGCTTCCACCGCCGATGATGCCGTAGGAGAAGTTGTTCACCGCCAGGCCGGTCTGGCCGACCCACGGCTGGAAGCCCGCCTGGACGCTGGTGAGGTACCAGGACCGCTGAACGTGGCCACGGTTGACCGCGTCGTCGACGAAGGTACGGACGGTGAAGTCGATCGACGTGGTCGCCAGGGTGCGGACGTAGGAGATCACGTTCCAGCCGACGTTGCCGTACCAGACCTCCCAGCTCGCCCCGGCGAGGCTGACCGTGCCCACTCGGGAGCCGATCGGCTGGATCGGCCCCACCCGGTTGAGCCAGACCATGATCTCCGCACCGGTGTTCTGCCCGTCCGTCCGGGGAGCCGGGTCGAGCCAGATGTCATAGGACGCGTTGTACACGCCGCCGCTCGGATACGTCATGTGCACGCTGGTCTGGATGCCGTTGAACCGGCCGTCGCTGATCCGCATGGGCAGACCGCTGCCGGAGGTGCACTGGGCGCGGTGGCAGCCGGCGAAGATCGAGGGGTAGGAGCCCGGTGCGCCGTCGGTCGGCCTGTCGTGGCTCGCCTCCGTCACCGAGAAGCCGAGGCCCGTGACGTTGACGCACTGCCTGGTGTCGTCGCCCCAGTTGTTGTTCTGGACGTGGTACTTCCCGCCCTGGATGGTGGTGGCGCCGTACTGCTCGCAGATCGTCGTGTCGGCGTGCGCCGGAGCGGCGACCGCCCCGGCCGTGAGGACCAGGCCGAGGGCGGCCAGGACCGCCATGACGGCCCGCCGCACTCCACGTTCTCTCGTTCGCCTCATGCTGGCACCGCTTTCGGTCGCGGATTAATGTGGGAGCGCTCCCATAATTCGCACCATAGAGCGGTTCCTCCCCCGCGCAAGCGCACTCGGGCCCGCCGCCCCGGCCCCACGGGGCTACCAGGCCCGATCGACTCCGGCATGTTCCCGGCCATCTGAAAGTTCCACTCCGACCGGTGGAGGTCAGGGTTCGAGCCCTCGGCTCGGCGACCCGGCCGAGCCGATCCGCGTGACGTAGAGGTCCCAGAACCGGTCCGGGTCCACCTCCAGCACGGTGCGGCCGTCGGTGTCCGAGACGATCTCGGGGCGGAGGAAGGCCGCCGCGGCCACGGCGTCCCAGACGAACGCCCGGTGTCCCGGGTCACCGGCGAAGAGCGGTCCCTGAATCTCCTTGAAGAGCTTCCTGACCGGGCTCTCCGGGCCCGTGACCACCCGCTCGTAGGTCTTCCCGTCCAGGGTGAGCCGCTGCGCCGCCTCCAGCGTGACGACCAGCTCGCGTTTGAACGGAGCGGCGAAGACGACCCGGGACGCCTCGGGGTCGAACCAGCGGTTGAACTCCTCGCCCTCCGTGTCGGCCCCCAGATAGACGATCTCCTTGACCAGGGGGACCATCTCGGGGTGCTCCCGTACGGCGCGCGCCAGGTTGGTGGCCGGGCCGAGCGCGAAGACGGTCACCTCGCCGGGGTGGCGTCCCACCTGGTCGGCGATGAAGTCCGAGGCGCTGCCCGCCGCGGGCCGGGTCGTCGCGTAGCCGCCGTGCGGCGGGGTGGCCAGCGCGCGGTGGGAGGCCGGCCGCGGCCGGTCCAGGGCCCCGTCGTAGTCCTCCCTCGGCGCCGGCACGTTGGTCTCGCCGGTCACCACGGGGATGTCGGTCCTGCCGATGAGCTCCAGCTGGCGCAGCGCGTACGCGGTGCCCTCCTCCGGCCAGGTGTTGCCGCCCACGGTCGTGACCCCGAGCACCTCCACCCCTTCGGCGGCGGCCAGCAGGAACATGGCCTGCGCGTCGTCGTTCAGCTCGCCCATGTCCGCGTCGATGATGATCTTCCCGGTGCCCGGAGGACCGTCGAGCGGCACTCCCCGCGAACACGACGTCGCAGCGCACACCATGGACAGCGCCACCAGCGAGACCAGTATTTTCCTTCTCATGCCTCACCTGTCGGGCTCGACACCGCATTCGGTTCGTTCCACGCCATGAACCGCTGAGGCGATCGGATGCGACAGAGAGGCATGACACCGTTGAAAGGGCTCCCATGAGCGAGCACGAGAGCTGGACGGACGCTCGACTGCTCGAGGCCGTCACCGACGGGGACCGCCGGGCCCTTGAGGTCCTTTACGCCCGGCACGCACCCTGGCTCGTCATCCGGCTCACCCGCCGGTGCGCCGACCCGGCGCTGGTGGACGAGGCGGTCCAGGACACCTTCGTGGCCGTCTGGCGTACGGCGCGCACCTGGAAGGGCAAGGGAGAGGTCGCGGCCTGGATCTGGGGAATCGGTATCCGCCGCCTGCTGGACCAGCTCCGCCGCCGCCCGGCGGTGCCACTGCCCGCCTACGAACAGGTCATGGTCTCGGCCGAGGAGCAGGTGCTGCTCGGCATCGAGTACGGCGAGCTCGGCCAGGCGATGGGCCGGCTCTCCCCGGAACTGCGCGCGGTGGTCCAGGCCACGGTGCTGGACGGGCTGACCACCCGGGAGGCCGGTCGGCTGCTCGGCATCCCCGCCGGGACCGTCAAGACCCGGATGATGCGAGCGAAGGCACTGTTGAGGGAGGAGCTGGTATGAGCACCTGGCACATGGACGACGGCCTGGCCGTCAGGTACGCCGACGGGGAGCTGAACCCGACCCTGGCCGCCTCGGTCGAGGCCCACCTGCTGGCCTGCGATCAATGCCGGAGCCTGCTCGCGCCCCGGGTACCGCGCTCCCGGCTGGACCGGGTCTGGGCGGAGGTGGCCGACGCGGTGGACACGCCCGCGCCGGGACCGTTCGAACGGCTGCTGCGGGCGATCGGCGTCCACGACCACACGGCCCGGCTGCTGGGCGCCACCCACTCGCTGCGCCTGCCGTGGATCGCGGCCAGCACCGTGGCGCTCCTGTTCGCCGCGCTGGCCTCGGGGGAGACGACCCGGTGGGGGCTGCTCTCCTATCTCACGCTGGCCCCGATCCTGCCGGTCGCCGGAGTCGCCGTGGCCTTCGGCCGGGACGGCGATCCGGCCCACGAGATCGGCCTGGCGGCTCCGTACTCGATGTTCCGGCTGATGCTGATGCGCGCCGCCGCGGTGCTGACGTCCTCGTCGGCGCTGGCCTTGGTGATGGGCCTCGGTCTGCTGGGCGACGACTGGACCGTGGCCGCGTGGCTGCTGCCCTCGCTCGCATTGACCTCGCTGACCCTCGTCCTTTCCAGCCGGTTCGACCCGCGCCACTGCGGGGCGGCCGTGGCCGCGACCTGGCTGCTCGTGGTCGTCGCCACGAACCTCCGCGAGCCGAGCCTGGCGATGTTCGGCGGCGCTGGCCAGGCGGGCTACCTGGCCATCACCTTCGTATCCGGCGTTCTGCTCATCGCGCGCCGCAGGGAGTTCTCATGATCGAGGCAGCGGGTCTGGTGAAGACCTACGGTCGCGGCCGGGCCCTGGACGGGCTCACCTTCACCGCGGGAAAGGGGGTGACCGGCCTGCTGGGGCCGAACGGCGCGGGTAAGACCACGCTGATCAGGATGCTGGCGACCGTGCTCGCACCGGACGAGGGCGAGCTGAGACTGCTCGGCCGGGACCCGGCCGGGGACCGGCTGGAGATCCGGCGGCGGCTGGGATACCTGCCGCAGGAGCCGGGCTACCAGCGGGGGTTCACCGTCTTCGAGTTCGTCGACTACGTGGCGATCCTGAAGGAGATGGTGGAGCGGCGGGCCCGGCACGACGAGGTGCGCCGGGTGATCGAGGAGGTCGGGCTGACCTCCGTGAGCGGGAAGCGGATCCGGACGCTGTCCGGCGGCATGCGGCGGCGGCTGGGCATCGCGCAGACCCTGCTCGGCGACCCCGAGCTGATCCTGCTGGACGAGCCGACCGTCGGCCTGGACCCCGAGCAGCGGCTCCGGTTCCGCGAACTGATCTCGCACATCGGGCAGGACCGGGCCGTCGTGCTCTCCACCCACCAGACCGAGGACGTCGCCGCCCTCTGCAACCGGGTGGTCGTGCTCAAGGCGGGACGGTGCGAGTTCGAGGGCACGCCCGAGGAGATCCGGGCACTGGCCGAGGGCCGGGTCTGGTTCTCCGCGGAGAAGTCGGGAGTGCTCTCCTGGCGCACCGGTGACGGGCTGTTCCGCAACATCGGGCCCGCTCCGGAGGGTGCCCGCCTGGCCGAGCCGACCGTGGAGGACGGCTACCTGCTGCTGCTCGGCGGCACGGCCGCGGAGGCGGCGGCATGACGTACGACCACGGCGCCCTGCCCCGGGCGGCGGACACCGGGCCGGTTACGGAGACCCTGACCGGCGGCCCGGTCGCCGGAGGCACTGCGATGGCCGTGCTGTCGCGGCTCGCGGAGCGGTGGCCCGCGACCGCGCGTCACGCGGTGCCCGCGCTGGCCTACGCCGAGCTCCGGCTGCTGCTCCGCCACCCGCTCACCCTGCTCGGGCCCGCGCTGGTGACGGCGGTGCTCTTCAGCCACACCTGGGAGTGGCCGCAGGACTCCTTCAGGGTGATCACCGCTCAGATGGTGATGGAGTGGGGCGTACCTGCGTTCTTCGCCGCGAACCTCATCGGCACCGCGGCACGCAGGGCGGGCACGGACGAGTTGCTGTCCACCACACCGGTCGACCGCGCGCACCGTACGGCCGCCGCCTGCCTGGCCGCCCTCGGACCGTTCGTGCTGGCCGGCCTGTTCCAGGCGGTGCTGCTGGGCCTCTGCCTGATGTTCCAGGTGGATCTGGGACGTACCCCCACGGTGTGGGAGATGGCCGCCGGGCCGCTGTGCGTGCTCGGAGCCACGCTGCTGGGGACGGCGACCGCCCGCTGGGCGCCCTACCGGGGCGTGCCGTTCGCGGTCATGTTCGTGCTGGTCGGTTTCAACTACGTCGTCTATCAGAGCTCCGAGCGCTTCCTCGGCTTCCTGGTGGAGTTCGTGCTGTGGACCTCCCCCATGTGGACGTTCCAGGAGGCCTCGGGGTCGGCGTTCTGGCACGCGGTCTACCTGCTGGCGCTGAGCCTGGGAGCGGGAGCGCTGGCGATGCTGCGCGACTCGGCCCGGCGCGGGCTCTGGCTGGGGGCCGGCGCGGCGCTGGTCCTGGCCGCGGTGCTCTCCGGCGTCTGGCAACTGCCGTGACCGCCGTCATCGAACCGGGGGACACGCTGGCGGCCGTAGTGGCCGGCGTCCGCGAGGAGGAGTGCCGTCGCCTGTGCCGGGATCCGCACGACGGGCTCGGCCACGCGCTGACCGACATGGCGATGGCGATCAACATGGCCAGGATCAGCCTGCGCACCGCCCCATCGGCCCGGCCTCGGGTGGCGGCACGGTCGTGGAGGCCGTGCTCCCGATCACCGTCCGCGGGGAGGCAGGGCACCCGCTCAGGAAGGAAAGCCGTACCTTCCGCGAAGTCGGACGAAGCTGGCCAGCGTGAGGACCTGCCGACGCTCAAGTCCGGTCACGGTGCGCTGGAACAGGACGACCTCCTCCCGCCCGCCCGGTCCGATGGGCTGTACCAGACGGCCGCCGGGCCGGAGCTGTTCGACCAGCGGCGGGGGGACCTCGGGGAAGGCGGCCGACACCACGACGCCGTCGTACGGGGCGCGGTCCGGCACGCCGCGGCCGCCGTCCCCGACGAGCAGCTCGACATTGCCGATCCCCTGCCGGGCGAGGTTCCGGCGCGCCTGCCGGACCAGATCCGCCCACAGGTCGATGGTCACGACGTCGGCGGCCAGGCGAGCGAGCAGCGCGGTCTGAAAACCGAGGCCGGTGCCGATCTCAAGCACGTGTTCCGTCCCGCCGAGACCGAGACCTTCGATCATCCTTGCCGACAGCGAGGGCTGCGTGGTCACCAGCCCGTGCCCGATCAGGATGGGCTCGTCGTAGTATGCGAGCTCGACACGGTCCGCGGGAACGAACCCGGCTCGCGGCGTCGCGCGTACGGCCTCCAGCAGGCGCTCGTCGCGGACGCCCGCCGCCCGGACGGCCCGGATGAGATCTTCGGGAGAGGCGCCTGCGGTCATGTCGTCCACCGGAGCGCGAGGGCGCCGTCCGGCTCCAGGTCGACCCGTGAGCCGAGGTCGCGGCCGACCCGGTCGAGAACCGCCCGCAGCCATTCGGAGTCCTCGGCCGAGGCGTGCCGGAGGCGCATCCGGCGGGCCCGCATGGGCACCATCCGCAGACCGGCCGTCCTGCCCGACTCCGGTTCCACCGACACGAAGTACAGCAGCCGAAGATCGTCCCGGTACTCCTCATAGCCGGTGATGCCCTCGTAGTCGTCGATGAGGTCACCGCAGCCGTACAGGATGAGTCTGCCCCGGTAGACCTCGACGGGCCGGGGATGGTGCGAGGAGTGCCCGTGCACCACGTCGACACCGCCGTCGACCAGGCGGTGCGCGAAGCGCCGCTGCTCCCGGGCGACGTGGTAACCCCAGTTGGAGCCCCAGTGGATGGAGACAACCGCGACGTCACCGGGGCGCCTCACCCGCCGCACCCGGCCGGCCACCTCGGCCGCGGCGCTCTCCGACAGCTCCGAGACGAGATCGACACCCCCTCGATCCGGGGCCGCCGCCCATTCCGGCGGAATGCCGCTGGACTCCGTCCCGCAGGAGAGGACCAGGACCCGCCCGCCGCCCTCGACGGTGACGATCGCGGGTCGCCGCGCCTCGCCCGCCTCCCGGCCCGCCCCCGCCGCCCGCAGCCCCGCGTCGGCCAGGGCGTCGAGCGTCTCCTCCAGACCTCGTCGGCCGAAGTCCATGACGTGGTTGTTCGCCAGCACGCAGACGTCGGGCCGGGCGACCAGCAGACCGGGCAGGTTGGCTGGATTCATCCGGTAGTTCACGGCCTTCCCCACCGCGAAGTCATCGCTCCGGGTGACGCTCGTCTCCAGGTTCACCACCCGGGTATCGGGCGCGACCTCCTCCAGCACCCCCAGGGCATCCCCCCACGGCCAGGAGAAGCCGACCGGCCGGGGAATTCGGCCGTTCACCGCCTCCGCGAGATCGACATATGTCCGAGCGTCGCAGACATGGCTCTCCCGCAGCGTCGGGTCACCGGGGTACGGAAGGATCTGGTCGACGCCGCGGCCGAGCATGACGTCCCCGCAGAGGAACAACGTCACCGGATCGGTGCGCATACCTCCATGCTAGGCGTGCCCCGGCCGCCTGACCCGCCGCCTCGCCTCAGACCGCGGCCGGAGTGTTCAGCAGGGCCGACAGCTCCGCCAGGGACTCGGGGACGACGCGGTAGTAGACCCAGGAGGCGCGGCGTTCGGAGGTGAGCAGGCCGACCTCCTTGAGGACCTTGAGGTGGTGGCTGACCGTCGGCTGGGAGACCTCGAAGGCCGCGGCGATGTCGCAGACGCAGGCCTCGCCACCGGCGGCCACGATCGACAGGATGCGCAGCCTCACCGGATCGCCGAGCGCCTTGAAGACCCGCGCCACCGCCGCGGCCTGCTGGGCGTTCAGCGACTCTCGGGCCAGCGGCGGGCTGCACTCCAGAAGCCCCATCGGCTCCATGGCTCCCCCTCCCGACACAGGCGATCGCCTATGTCAACTTTGGTTTATATCGCGGCTTCCAGCACCCGGACCAGGTAGCGCCCCTCCTCCGTCACGGGCCCGACCTGGCCGATCAGCTCGCGGAGCCCGTGGTCGTCGATGTAGCCCATCCGGTAGGCCACTTCCTCCAGGCAGGCGATCTGCACGCCCTGCCGCTTCTCCAGCACCTGCACGAAGACCCCGGCCTCCAGCAGGCTGTCCGGCGTGCCGGTGTCCAGCCAGGCCGTGCCCCGGCCCAGGTTGACCAGCCGGGCGCGGCCTTCGGCGAGGAAGCGCCGGTTGAGGTCGGTGATCTCCAACTCGCCCCTCGCCGAAGGGGTCAGCTCCGCGGCGTAGCGCAGCGCGACGTTGTCGTAGAGGTAGAGGCCGGTGACGGCGAGGTTGCTCCGGGGCCGGGCCGGTTTCTCCTCGATGTCGACCAGCCGGCCCTCCTCACCGGTGACCGCCACCCCGTACCGTTCGGGATCGGCGACCGGGTAGCCGAAGACCGTGCAGCCGTCGAGCTTGCCGACCTCGTCGCGGAGCACCGAGGGGAGTTCGTGGCCGTAGAAGACGTTGTCGCCGAGGATGAGGGCCAGCGGGTCGTCGCCCACGAACTCCCCGCCGACCAGCAGGGCGTCGGCCAGCCCGCGGGGCGCGGTCTGGACGGCATAGCTCAGGCGCAGGCCCAGCCGGGAGCCGTCGCCGAGCAGCGCCCGAAATCCCGGCAGGTGCTCGGGGGTGCTGATCAGCAGGATCTCCCGGATTCCGGCCAGCATCAGCACCGAGAGCGGGTAGTAGACCATCGGCTTGTTGTAGACCGGCAGCAGGTGCTTAGAGGTGATCGTGGTCAGCGGCCGGAGCCGGGTGCCCGAGCCCCCGGCCAGCACGATGCCCTTCATGTGCGGACCGCCGGGTCCGGCGCGGCCCCCGAGGCACCGCCCGTGAGCGCACACCCCTGACGGGAGCCGGTGAGACCGGTCCCGCCGGTCACCAGGACGCGCATTCGCCGCCCCCTTTCCGCAGTGCCGCGTTCGGTCAGTTGGACGTGCGCATGCGCCTGCGGAACACCACGAGCGAGACGCCCAGCAGGAGCACCGCCATCCCGAGCAGTACGGCCACCTCGATGAGGACCGAGCCCAGCCCCTTGCCCGGTTTGGTCAAAGTGATCAGCGCGTCCATCCCCCAGCCGTGCGGGACCAGGTAGCCGATCATGTTCAGGGTCTCGCCCGCGACCTCTCGCGGCCACAGGCAGCCGCCCAGCATGCCGAGCACGATGCCCAGCGGAGGCCCGATCGCCGGGGCTTGGGAGGGCGACCGCACCAGGCTGCCGACCAGCACCGCGGCACCGGTGGACACCAGGCAGAACGAGCCGACGACCGCCGCGACGCCCACCGGGTCTCCCCAGGACACATCGAACATCAGCGTGCTCACCACCATGATCAGGCAGGCCTGCACGACGGCGATGATGAGCCTGCTCAGCACCTCTCCGAGCAGCACCGAGCGCTCCCGCACCGGTCCGGCGAGGGACCGGCGGATCATGCCCAGCCTGCGGCTCTCGGCCAGGGCCGCGGCGACCGCCATGGAGTTGACGAAGGTGAACAGCAGCACGTTGGCGGGCGCGGTGTAGGCGAATCCGCGGGGCGTGGAACTCTCCGCGCCGCCGCTGGTGCTCACCGCCACCTGGGCCGAGGAGGCCTGGGCCTTGCGCACCAGAGCCTCGGCCTCGGTCGGGGACGCGCCCGCCGCCTCGGCCGCCCGCACGGCTTCGAGCACCGCGGCCACCTTGCCGACCGCGACCTCGATCATGCCGCGTGCCGCCATGCCGCTGCCGTTGGTCTGGGTCATGACCAGCTCCAGATCGGTGGACCCGGGCGGGATCAGCAGACCTGCGGCCAGGGCGCCGGTCCGCACCCCGGACCGCACCTGCTCCTCGGTGTCCATCCGCTCGATCGCGAGGTCGGGGCCGGCCTCCAGCCGGCGCAGTACGGCCGTCGCCACCGGGTCGGAGTCCCGCGCGACCACCCCGACCGGTATCCGATCCTGCCCGGACCCGCTTCCGCCCAGGGCCATCCCGACGAAGAGGATGGTCACGAACGGCATGACCACCATGAAGAACAGGCCCACCTTGTCGCGGGAGTGACGGCGCAGGTTGGCCGCCACCAGGGCTCTGACCGGGCTCGGGCTCAACCGAGTAGTCCTTTCCGAAAGCCGAGGGCGGCGATGCCGCCGGCCACGAGTGCCATCCCGCAGAGTGCGGCGATCGGGCCGGCGACCGCCGCCAGGCCCCCGCCGCCACCGGCGAGCTCGGTCAGTCCCGTCGACGTCCAGCCGTTCGGGGTGAACAGCGCCACCTTCTGCAGGAAGTCCGGCAGGTTGTACATCGGCACCAGGCTGCCGCCCAGGAACGCGAAGACGAAGGAGACGCCCATGATCAGCCCGTCGGCCTGGGAGTCGGTCCTCGCCCTGCTGGCCACCAGCATGGTGATCGCGGCGGCGGCCAGCACGTGCGCGGTCCAGAGCGCGAACACCGCGAGCGGATCACCCCAGGTGGAGCCGAACAGCAGCACCGAGGAGGCCCAGACGGCGCAGACGCTGACCAGTGCCAGCAGGAAGCCGACCACCCCCTTGCCCACGATCGGGATCCACGGCCGGATGGGCGCGGCACGCATCCGGTTGAGCGTGCCGAGGTTGCGCTCGGTGAGCAGGCTCCTGACCGAGGTGCCGACCACGAAGAAGGCGAAGAGCGCGGCCATGCCGGAGCCGTAGTAGACCGACAGGTCGACCTTTCCGCCCGCCATGGGGTCGCTCTCCAGGGTCAGCGCCGGACCGCTCGCGCCGTTGCGCTCGACGAACTCCTTGACCTTGTCCGCGGGGACGCCGGCGTCGAGGGACGCCTTGACCGCGAGGGTGCGGGCGTCCACCAGGGCGGAGATCCGGTCGACGATGCTGCTCGCGACCACTCCGGCCAGCGGTGTCTCCGGGGAGGTGAGCACGGTGACCTTCCCCCCTCGTCCGGCGCCGACGTCCTGGCTGAACCCCGGGGGGAACACGATCGCCGCGCCGATGTCCCCGTCGTCGAGGGTCTGCTGCGCGTCCTTCTCCGTCGTGAGGTCGCGCAGGGTCAGCATGCCGTCGAGTTCCTTGGCAGACAGCACCTCCCGGCGCACGCTGGAGGGGAACTCCCCGCCGTCGAGATCGACGAAGCCCACGGTGGCGCGCAGGGGCGGATCGTCTCCGCCGAGGGCGAACCCGAACAGCGAGGCCAGCACGACGGGGGCGAGCAGGGCGGTCAGCACCGCCGTACCGTCCATGAACCTGGCGCGCAGTTCGAGACGGCTCACCGTGAAAAGAGCTCTCAGCATCGTCAGTCCCGCAGCTTGTTGCCGGTGAGGTGCAGGAACGCGGCCTCAAGGTCGGGTTCGACGACCTCGACGGCCGTCACGACGGCGATGCCCCGCACCGCGGCGATGAGGGTGGGCAGCAGGTGACTTCCCTCGTTGACGATCAGCCGGATGGACGAGGTGCCCACCCGCACCGCCTCGGTGACCCCCTCCACCGCGCGCAGCTTGTCGGTCGCGACGTCCAGGTCGCCGTCGAGGACGAGCTCGACCCGGTCCGCGCTGCCGAGGGTGGAGACGAGTTCCTTGCGGGTGCCCTCGGCGATGACCTTGCCGTGGTCGATGATCCCGACGCGCTTGCAGACCCGCTCGACCTCCTCCATGTAGTGCGAGGTGTACAGCAGGCTCATGCCGTCGGCCACCAGTTGCTCGACCCCGTCCAGGATGGCCTTGCGGCTCTGCGGGTCCACCCCGACCGTCGGCTCGTCCAGGATGAGCACCTCCGGCCGGTGCAGCAGGGCCGCGCCGATGTTGATCCGGCGCTTCATCCCGCCCGAGTAGGTGTCGATCTTTCCGTCCGCCCGGTCCGACAGGCCGACGAAGTCGAGCACCTCGTCGATCCGCTTCGCCAGCTCCCGCCGGGGCAGCCCGTAGAGCCTGCCGAAGAAGCGCAGGTTCTCCCTGCCGGTCAGGTCGGGGTAGAGCGCGATCTCCTGCGGGACGTACCCGATCTTCGCCTTCGCCGCGAGCGGATCGGTCGCGAGATCGTGGCCACAGACCTGTACGCTCCCCGTGTCCGGCTGCAGCAGGCCCACCAGCATGGAGATCGCGGTGGTCTTGCCCGCCCCGTTGGGACCGAGCAGGCCGTAGGCCTCCCCCTTCTCGATGAAGAAGCCGACGTCCTGTACGGCGAGGATGTCGCCGTACCTCTTGCTCAGCCCCGTACAGCTCAGGGTGGCGGTCATCGGGTTTCCTCGGCGGCGCAGCCCTCGATCGTGTCGGGCGCGGTGGCGTTCGCCACGTTGTTGGCGAAACCCTGCCGGGTGAAGTCGGCGTCGACCTGGACGTCGAGCGGGGTGTTGCCGGTGATCCGGTTCCAGGAGATGTGGTTGTCCAGGGACTCGTCGCCTCCCCAGTCCTTGGACGATCCCAGCACGAACGCCCCGCCCATGACCGAGGGGCCGCTCGGGTGGTTGTCGTGGATCCGGTTTCCCACCACGGTGACGCGGTGGGCGCCGATCAGCGCGAGGCCCACCCCGGAGATCGGCGGGCCCGCCTCGCCGAGGCCGTTCGGGTTGCCCTCCCCGCTGAGCAGCCCGTTGCCGCGGAGCTCGTTCTCCGCCACCAGGCAGTCGTTCACCCCGCCCGGCAGCTCGCCCTCGTAGGTCTGGTTGAGCAGGAGCAGCCCGGCGGAGTTGCCGTGGCAGGTGTTGCGCAGCATCCGCGCCTTCGAGGAGTTGTCGACGAAGATCCCGAAGGCGTTGGCGGAGGTCTCGTTCTCCGCGACCAGCGCGTTCGCCTCGGGACAGAAGCTCAGCGCGATGCCCGCGTACTGGCTCCCCGAGGCCCGGCAGCGCAGTACCTCGACACCGCTGGACTCGCGGACGTAGATGCCCCAGAAGTCGTTGTCCCGCGCCTCGACGTCCTCGACGACGAGCCCCTGGACCGTGTGCGCGTAGACGCCGGAGCCGGAGAAGCCGCTCACCGCCAGCCCGCGCACGGTGACGTCGCGGATGCCGTCACCGTGCACGCTGACGCCGCTGACCACGTCCTCCGACGCGTCGTGCAGCTGCGGGATGCCCACCTCCGCCGCCGCACCGGGAACCAGCCTGGTCAGCTCCGGCCCCTCACCGACCAGGGTGACCCCGCTGTGCCTGATCCACAGGCTCTCGGCGTAGGTTCCCTCGGTCAGGCGGATGGTCGCTCCCGGCCCCGCCTCGTCGAGCGCTCGCTGGATCGACTCTCCGGGTTCGACGAAGGTCTCCCCCTCCGCCTGGACAAGCGACATCACAATGCTCCCTTGGAATCGACGGTCACTATCGCCAGCGCGACGAGCAGTCCGGCGCGGAGGCCCCACCGGGCCGCGCCGGCCACCGGGGCGTCGTTCTCCCGCGGCGCCAGCCGGGCCAGGGCGGCACGGCGGCTGGCGCCCCTGATGGTGTACGACGCGCCCGTGGTCAGTGTCAGCTCGGTGGACGCGCCCAGCACCGACGCCGCCTCGGCCAGCAGCGGGGTGGCCCACCGCTGCTCCTCGCCCCGCTCTTCGAAGTCGTGCCAGTCGAACCCGGCCGGCCGGCCGCCCACCGCCTTGATGAAGCTCTCCTTGACCGCGAACGAGGCGGCGGCCGCGAGAGGCGAGCCGGCGTGCAGTTCCCGCTCGGCGGGCGTGGTGACCCGCCTGCCGTAGGCGGCGCCGCCGTCGGAGACGGTCCTGGCGATCCGGTCCGTCTCCACGATGTCCACGCCCACCAGGACCGCCGAGCGGGTCACGCGGGCGCTCCGGCCGTCCCGGCCGCCTCGGCGAAGGGCGCCAGGAACCGGTCGAGGCAGGCCGAGTACTCCTCGGCGCGCTCGATCATCGGGATGTGCCCGCACTCCCCGACCAGGACCATCTCGTACTGCGGGTAGCCGGCCAGGGCCTTCACCCAGGCGTCGACCGGGGTCATCCGGTCGTGCTCCCCCCACACGTACATCGACGGGCAGGTCACCTTGTCCATGGCCGGCAGCACCTTGTAGACGCGGGTGGCCTTGATGCTGCGGGCCATGCTCACCATCGCGGGCGGGTGCCGCAGCAGGGTGGCGGTCGTCTCCAGCTGCTCCTCGGTGAAGAGCGGCTCGCCGTGGAACAGGGCGCTCAGCATGCGGTCGCGGAACTCCTCGCCGGCGGGCTGCACGCTCGCTCTGCGGTCGAAGCTCAGGCCGACGTCGGGGTCGGGGGTCAGACCGGGGGCCCCGCTCACCACGATGCCGCGTACCCGCTCGGGGAAGCGGCCCGCCAGGTCGATCGCGACCAGGCCGCCGAGGGAGTTGGCGCAGATGACGATGTCCTTGACCCCCGCCTCGTCACAGACCTCGAGCAGCACGTCGCCGAGTCGTTCGATCGAACCGACGATCTTGCTGTCGAGCGCGCAGATGGGCTCGTTGGTACGGAGCACCGGCCAGCCGGCGCTCTCCAGCCGCCGGTAGGGATGATCCCAGATCCAGCCTCCGGCGAACAGGGCGGACATGAACACCACGGTTGGCCGGTCACCGTCGTCAAGCCGGTGCTCGGCGGTGAAGGGGGACCAGGGGGAAGGGGTGGGCAAGATCGCACTCCAGTCACAATAGGGATTCGCGCTCAGGAATCCAGCCACAACCACAGGCCGCGCCCTCGTCCGTCGAGAAGACGGTCTCGCAGTCGGGACAGCGGGCGTATTCGCGGACCGTGGCCGGCAGCCAGATGCTGGTGAGCGCCCGGGTGCACAGTCCACCCTTGAAGAAGCGCCGCATCGCCCGCTGGTGGGGCCGGCCGTGTACGGCGCGGACGGACTCCGGGCGGTCGAAGGCGCTCAGGGTGAACTTGCGCCTGCCGATGTCGAAGGTCGAGGCGCCGAGGAATCCCTTCGAGGCGCGCAACGCCTTGACGACCTCCACGCTGAGCAGGTCGACCTCGGCCGCCTGCGCGCCGTCGTCGACCTCCAGCCAGGTCAGCGCCAGGGCGCCGGGACGTGCGGTACGCCCCGGGGTGGTCCGCGTGCTCACCCCGAACTCCCGCTCCTCGTCGGCCTCGGGCACGAACCTGGCCTCGAATCCCAGCGCGGCGGCGACGGCCAGCCGGTCGAAGCACCGCTGGACGCGCACCGTCCCCCCCTCCCTGACCAGCAGGTCGGTCCCGGTGACGTGGACGGGCCTGCCGACGGCGGGCATGGCCAGGTAGGGGGCGCGGTGGTCGGCCTCCAACGTCCAGGAGAGCACGGCGAACTCCTCGGTGGCTGCCAGGTGCTCGACGTGGAAGCGCAGGTTGCCGAACCGGGCCAGTACCTCGCCCGCGTGGGCGGCCAGCGCCTCCCCGCTCAGCGGGCCCGCCGTGTCCGGATCGCCGAAGGCGTCCACCGACGCTGCCACCGCCTCGGCGTCCCCGCTCTGCCAGGCCTTCAGGTGGTTTTCCGCGATCTGTCGCATGTCCATGTCAGGCCTCACCGTCGAACCTCATCGTCAAACCCCATCGGGGTGGTCGTCTTCGGGGAGCCGCGCCGAGACCAGCGCGACCGCCAGCGCGCAGGCGGCGGTGTGGCTGATGGATATCCGGATCCGCTCCCTGTCCCCCGCCGCGTCGGCGAGGGCACCGCTCAGCCGTACGCCGGGCGGGTGCCCGTGCAGGCAGACGGCGCTCCGGGAGCACATCGGGGTGGGCCGGGGCAGCACCTCCGCCTGGCCCAGATGCTCGGCGGTCTCCGCGACGTCCAGCAGGCGCAGCACCGCCCGCTTGGCCGCGAGGCGGCCCGCCCAGTGCTGGAGGGTGCGGCCGGTGCCCGATCGCAGACGTTCCGGGCGGGTGTAGACCTGCTCCAGCCGCATCTCGCCGAGGAGCTCCTTCGGCCGGGAGAGCCCGGCGAAGGAGACCATGGCGCAGCCCCACCGGCTCACGCGCCCCGCTCCTGGGCCAGCCGCCGCGGTGTGCCGGGGTCGGTCATGCTCAGGCAGCGGGCGCCGACGCCGCGCGACAGCCCGGCGAGCACCTTGCTGTCTCCCACCTCGACGCAGAGGGTGGTCGTGGTGGTCCGCAGCACCGTCTCGGTCCACCGCACCCGCTCGGTGAGCTGGGTGATCAGTGCCTCCCTGATCACGTCCAGATCCGTGGTGGGTTCGGCGGTGACGTTGGGCACGACCGGGACGCGGGGCGGCGCCATCGGCGCGGCGCGCACCGCCTCCCGCCAGCCGGGCACCGCCGGGGCCATCAGCGGAGAGTGGAAGGCGTTGCTGACCTGGAGCGGCACGATCTTTCTGGCGCCGCTCGCCAGCTTGCCCAGCCGCTCGATCGCGGGCAGGGCGCCGGAGACCACCGTGTGGCCCGGCGCGTTCTCCAGGCCTACGACGAGCGGCTCGTCCGCGGTGGCGGCCTCGGCGGCCAGCGCCTCGACCTCCTCGACGGCCGGCCCCATCACCGCGCTCATCCCGCCCGTCACCCCGACCTCGGCCATCAGCCGGGACCGGATCTCCACCAGCCGGAGCGTGCCCGCCAGGTCGAGCACGCCCGCCGCGTACAGCGCGCTGAGCTCGCCGACGCTGTGCCCCGCGACCAGGCCGGGTTCGTGCCCGTCGGCGCGGAGCACGGCCAGCGCCGCCAGGTTGCACACGGTCACCGCCGGCTGGGCGTGCTCGGTGGCGACCAGGCGGTCCAGCGGCCCCTTGGCGCAGAGCGGCGAGATCGGCTGCCCGAGCAGCTCGTCCGCCTGGGCGAACACCTGCGCGGCCACCGGCTTGCGGCGCAGCCAGGCGCCCATGCCGACGCGGACCGTGCCCTGTCCGGGAAACAGGAACCCGAGCATGAGATCTCCCTGTCCCCCCGGCTAGAGCCGCCGCCTGCGGCGGTTGGCCGCCTCGGCCGGCTTCTCGGTGCCCAGGAAGCCGATCAGCAGCTTGTTGACCTGATCGGGGGCGTCGAGGGGGATCCAGTGACTGGCGTCCTCGATCCGCTCGTAGCGCCAGGGGCCCTTGACGTACTTGGCGGAGCCGGTCATGCCCTCCTCCATCATGGCCTTGTCACCGGCCGACCAGATGCCCAGCGTGGGGGCGAGAACCGGCGGGAAGGGCCGCTCGGGACGGAGTTCGGACTCCGGCGAGCGGTTGGCCCGGTACCAGTTCAGTCCGGCGGTCAGCGCGCCCGGGCGGGCCAGGTCGCGCAGGTAGCGGGTGTGGTCGCCCTCGCGGCCCATGATCTGCTTGAACAGCCGCCACCCGTTGCGGCGCAGCAGCGCCTCGCTCACCCCGGGGAACTGGTAGAAGAGCATGTACCAGGAGGCCGCCCGCTGCTCCAGCGTCGGGGTGGAGAACACCCCCGGGTGGCCGACCGACAGCACGGCCAGGTGGTCGACCCTGCGGGGCATCAGGAACGAGTACATCCACGCGATGGCGGCACCCCAGTCGTGGCCGACCAGGTGCGCCCTGCGGATGCCCAGTGCCAGGGTCAGCTCGACGACGTCGTTGACGATCGTCTGCATGTCGTAGGCTTCGACCTCCTGCGGCTTGCCGGACTCGCCGAACCCCCTCAGGTCCGGGGCGATGACCCGGAAACCCGCCTCGACCAGCGCCGGGATCTGGTGGCGCCACAGGTAGGAGGAGTCCGGGAATCCGTGCAGCAGGACCACCGGGTCGCCCTCGCCCTGGTCGACGAACGCGATGTCGACGCCGTTGACGTGCAGCGTCCTGTTGACCAACGATTCCATGCTCATGCGGTCTCCCTAAACAACCGTTCGGCGAAGAACTCACTGAAGCCGAACTCCGGCACATCCTCCGGGGGCACCATGTTCAACAGCCCCGTCACCTGCAGTGCGACGTTCTGCGACATCAACCGGCGGGCGCGCCTGCGCCGCTCGGTGGCCTCGGGCCCGAACTCCGCGTACAGCTTGCTGATGATGGCCGCGCCGAAGTTCAGTCGGTCCATCCGCGCCTTGCGCTCCTTCAGGTAGGGGTCGAAGGCCCCCACCGACCAGTCGTCGTTCTCCAGCAGGATGTCGGCGACGGTCCTGGCGTCGCGCATGCTGCACGACAGGCCGGTGCCCAGCACGGTGTCGCCGTTTCCCGCCTCGTCGCCGATCAGCACCACCCCATCGGTCAGCGGCGGCCCGTCGGGGATGAGCGTCATCGACGGCCAGACCGCCAGCGGCCCGGCGGGGATCGCCTGGGTCACCGCCTTGCCCCGGTCGGGCAGGCAGTTGAGCTCGAAGGCGTTCAGGAAGTTCCGCACCGCGTCGGGTCCGCGGTAGCGGTGCTGGGTGCCGGTCGCGAGGTTGAGGTAGAGCCGCGCCCGGCCGAAGCCCTGCGGGAACACCATGAACATGACGTCGCCCTCGGTGCCCATCGCCTGTACGTCGGAGGGCCAGTCGTCCAGCCCCTCGACCATCATGCCGCCGCCCCAGTGGTGCACGGAGCCGCTCATCGAGACGCCGATCTGCCGGCCGACGTTGCCGACCCGGCCGGTGGCGCCGAGCACCATCCTGGTCCTGATCTCGTGCTCGGTGCCGTTGTCGAGGTAGGTGACCCTCGGCTCCGCGCCGGGAGTGACCTTGATCTTGGCCGCGTCCATCACCAGCCTGGCGCCGTACTCCGCCGCCTGCGCCGCCATCAGCTCGCACACCGCGTGGTGCGGGAAGGACTGCGGGCCGCCGACCTCGGGCATCGACCGGGTCATGTCGATGGCCTCGACCTCGTCCGCGGGAATGGCCTCGTCCCAGGTCATCCACTCGCGGATCTCCCAGGCACCGCCGGCCGCGAAGCAGTCGGCGACGCCGAGCAGTTGTGCCTCCCGAACGCCCCAGGGCGCCAGCCACTCACCGCGCACCAGGTCCTGGTAGACCTTCTGCTTCTCCAGCAAGACGACCGACAGACCACCCGCGGCCAGCTTGCTGGCCGCGGACGCGCCCGCGATTCCGCCACCGACGACGACTACGTCGGCGTACTCAACGGTCATGTCTGCCATCCCTCCCAATACGTGCGTTCTCTGGCTCGGTACCGCTTCGCCGGTTGGAAGTCGGTACCGATCGTGTAGGCGACCGGCACCATGCACACCTGGGTGACCCCGGACGGGATGTTGAGCAGTTCGCCCACCTGCCGCTCGAAGGGCACGTGCATGCAGGTGATCGTGCTGCCCAGGCCCCGGCTGCGCAGTGCCAGCTGGAAGGACCAGATCGCCGGGAAGATCGAGCCGTAGAAGGTGCTCGCCCGCATGGCGCCGAGCCGCACCCCGTGTCCGGTGTCCTCCGCGGGCTTGGCCGCCATCTGCCGTTCCCAGGCGGCGTCGATGGCCGCGATGTCCGGCGGCCGGCCGAGCACGCAGGGGATGACCAGGACGGGCACCCTCGCGATCCCCTCGGCCAGCGCGACCACCGATGCGTTGTTCCGCCGTGCCGCCTCGGTGTTCCTCCTGCGACCGGCACCGGTCCATACGTCGTTGCGGTGAAAGTTCCAGGAGACCCGCATCATCTCGGCGAGCTTCTCCTTGATGCCGGCCTCGGTGACCACCAGCCAGCGCCAGTGCTGCTGGTTGTTGGCGGTCGGGGCCTGGACGGCGACCTCCAGGGCCTCCTCCACGACCTCGCGCGGCACCGGCCGGTCAAGGTCGAGCCGCCGCCGGACGGACCGGGTGGTGGTCAGCAGCCGATCGGTCTCCGAGACGTCGAACGGCGGGCCGGCCTCGGGAACCGGTCTCATGGCATCGCCCCCAGCAGGACGGCGCCGCGCACCGAGTCGGCCGCCGCGGTCAGCACCAGCGCCTGATCGACCGCCTCCGACAGGTGCGGCTTCCTGACGTAGGACTCCACCTCACCGGCGTACGGGTGTTCCAGGCCGTGCAGCGCGGGAGCGATCCCGTCGCGGATCGCCAGGGCGGCCACGGCGAGGTTCATCGCGCCCGAGGCCGCCTGGCAGTCACCGGTCTGCCCGACCGAGGTGGTGAGCAGGCCGTCCGGCACCAGTTCGAGCAGGACCGCCGCCTCGTCGGCGTCGTACCGGCCGCCGGTACCCGCGCCGACGACCAGACCGGCCTGCCCCGCGGAGAGACCTGCCAGGCTGCGCCTGATCGACTCCCGCTCGCCCTGCTCCCCGGTACCGGCGTGGCCGCTGCCCAGGATTCGCGCGTAGGCGCGCCCCCCGCGTTCGGCGCAGTGCTCGGCCGACTCCACCAGGATGGCCACTGCCGCGGATCCGGGAACGGACCCCGTGCGCTCCCGGTCGTAGGGGGTGACCGCTGTGTCCCCGGCGGCCCCGGCGGCCCCGGCGGCCGTCGCCTCGTCCGCCGCCACCACCAGCACCACGTCCGCCTTGCCCGCCTTGATCATCTCAACGGCGCAGTCCAGCGCGATCGAGGCCGAGGCCTCGCCGTTGCAGATCGTGGTGGTCGGGCCGCGCAGCCCCAGGGTCTGGCAGACCGCGCCGCCGGTGGCGTTCAGCACCACGTTGGAGAAGCTCAGCACGGCCGGCTTGTTCGGGTCGACCGCGACGCTCTCGTCGAATCCGCCGGTGCTCTCCACCGAGCCCGCCGCGGTCGCGAAGATCAACCCGACGTTGTCCAGCGCCGCCCTGGGCAGCTTGATCCCGGCGTCCTCCCAGGCCAGCCGGGAGGCCGCGATCGCCATCCTGGACAGGTGGTTCATATGCCGCCAGAGCGAGCGGGGCGCGAACGTCCGTCCCTCCAGCGAGGGCGCCCGGCCGACGGCCTGGCGGCCTTCCGCGATGGCCTCGGCCACTTCGGCGATCCCGGTGCCCAGCCCGCTGACCGGGCCCAGACCGCTGATCACGACCGGCCGGTCGGGGAACTCCTCGTAATCCCGCACGCTCCCCGGGGTGGTCAGCGCGAGCGCGACGTTGTTGCCGCCGAAGGCGTAGTTGTTGGAGACCACGGTCTCGATCGGCATCCGCCTGGCCACGTTGGGCACGAAGTCCAGGTCCGTCGTGACCTCGGTGTCGAAGCCGATGGTCGGCGGCGCCATGCCGTGCCGGAGCGCCAGCACGCCGGCGACCGCCTCGACCGCGCCGGCCGCGCCCAGGGTGTGGCCGACGAAGGACTTGATGCTGCTGGTGGGCACCCGCGGCGCGCGGTCACCGAAGACCGCCCGCATGACCTTGGCCTCCATCGCGTCGTTGGCCGGCGTCCCGGTGCCGTGCCCGCTGACGTAGCTCACGTCGTCGGTGCTCATGCCCGCGTCGGCCAGCGCCCGGCGTACCGCGCTCGCACCGCCTCGCCCGGTGGGGTCGGGCGCGGTCGCGTGGTAGGCGTCCGCGGACAGCCCGTACCCGGCGACCTCGGCCAGCGGGGTCGCCCCCCGCTCCAGCGCCCGGTCCAGCGGTTCGAGCAGCAGGAAGGCCGCGCCCTCGCCGAGGTTGAGGCCGTCGGAGCGGCTGTAGGGCGCGCAGGGCCCGGTGCTGAGCGCCTGCAACCCGGCGAACCCGGCGTAGGTCCCGAACAGCAGCGGGTCGACGCCGCCGGCCAGCACCACGTCCGCCTCACCGGTGAGGATCTTGTCCTTGGCCAGGCCGACGGCGTTGCCGCCGGCCGCGCACGCCGTCGACACCAGGATGCGCGGCCCGCGCATGCCCAGCCGCCCGGCCACCACGTCGCCGGTGCGGTGCATGGGCTGGTAGCGGCCCGCCGCGTCGGGGGTCGCCTGGCACTTGCCGAGCACCAGCCCGAACCGATCGGCCTCGACGTCGCCCGCCGACAGCCCCGCCTGGCCGACGGCCTGACGTGCCGCGATGAGGGCCAGCTGGGCGGTGCGGTCCAGGGCGGCATCGGAGTCCGGCAGTTGCCCGGTGATCCACTCCTCGGGGACCTGGCCCGCGTACCTGGCGGTGAACACGGCGAACGCCTCGTCGTCGACCGGGGTGACACCACCCTGGCCGGCCATGAGCCGTAGCCAGAACTCTTCCGGGTCACGGCCGATGGCGCAGATTACACCCAGACCGGTGATGACGACGGGGCGCGACGCCATGCTCACTCCTTCTTCGACGATCGACCGATCAGATGATCGGGATGCTCCAGCTCTTGGGTGCGATGTAGGGGCTGGTCAGCGTGGTGACCTCGGTGTCGCCGACGGTGAACGTCAGGCCCGCCGCGGCGAACTCCGCGTCCACCCGTGCCAGGCCGAGCGTGGTGCCCAGCCCGAGGCTGTGCACCGCGTACACCACCTCGCCGATGTCCTGACCGGCGGCCAGGACCCGGGTGCCGGGCTCGGGGACCGAGTCGCCGCCGCCGAAGCCGAGGGTCCGGCGGGCGACGGAGCCGTTGAACGCCTCCAGCACCGCCTCCCTGCCGATGAACGACTCCTTGGTGATGTCGACGAGCCAGTTGGCGCCGCCCTCGATGATGCTGACCCCGTCGGTCGCCTCGTGCCGGATCACCGGCTGCCGGACCTCCAGCATGGCGATCTCCAGCGCCTCGTTGCCGGCGGGCACCGCCTGCTCCAGCGACCGCCTCCACAGCTCGGCGGCCGACTCCCTGGGCACGATCATCTGGTAGCCGTACTCGCTGGTGAACCCGGTCCGCCCGAACACGATGTCCACGCCGTTCCAGGTCGTGTCCACCACGGCCTCGAAAGGCAGCGAGGCCAGCTCGCTGTCGATCAGCCGGCCCACCACGCCCCAGGCGTAGGGGCCCTCCAGGCCCAGGATCGTCAGCTCGCCGGAGCGGTCGACGATGTCGACGCCCTCGTCGTTGTGCTTCTGCAGGTGTTCGAGCAGGCGCGGCCCGGCTCCGCAGGAGCTCTCCAGGAACATCCCGTTCTCCCGGCCCCACACGACCACCTGGTCGACGATCTGTCCTGACTCGTCCAGGACGAGGCTCATCATGCAGCGCTCGGAGGTCAGATACTCGACGTCGCGGGCGAGGACCCGCTGCGCGAAGTCGACGGCGCCGTCACCGCTGATCTCGATCAGGCCGAGCCCGCTCAGGTCGAGCATCGCGGCCCGCTCCCTGAGGGCCTTGTACTCCTCGGCCGGCGTCGAGAAGCGCAGCGGAACCGTCGCGTCCAGCACCTCGCCGAAGACGGTCTCCTCCGGATGCGCGTTCGCAAGCACGGATTCCATTTCTCACACCTCTCCATGAGTGCTGCCGGCCGCCGGGTCGGCGATCGTGATGATTCCTTCGGCGGCGATGTTCCCGTCCACTCGCGCCGAGACCCGGTACTCCCCGAAGCCTCTGCCGCCCGCGCTCCGCTCCGCGGTCAGGACCAGCTGGTCACCGGGGACGATCCGGCGACGGAAGCGCATCGACCTGACCCCCGCCAAGTAACTGATCTTGCTTGTCCCGGTGAGCGAGAAGACCACTCCGGCGAGCTGGGCCATCGCCTCGATGACCACGACGCCCGGCAGGATCGCCTCGTCGGGAAAATGTCCCTGGAACCAGATCTCGGTCCCGGTGACGTTCTTGATCGCGGTGCCTTTGACGCCCGGCTCGACCTTGTCGACCCGGTCGAGCAGCAGCATCGGCCAGCGATGCGGGATCAGCTCCCTGATCTGGTCGTTGTTCAGGCTGAGCGATTCCCTGGACGACTGGGCAACGGTCATACCGCGGCTGCCGCTCGCAGTTCGGGCTTGATCGTCTCCGCGAGCCGGGACACCGAGCCGAAGACCGCCATCTCGCTGTCGTAGAGGGCCACCCCGAACTCCGCCTCGATCGCCACGTAGAGCTCAAGGATGTCCAGACTGTCCAGCTCAAGGCCGCGGCCGAACAGGGGCTGGTCGTCGGTGATCCAGTTCGGCTCGATCTCCAGATCCAACCGGTTCACGATCATCTTCTTGATCTGGTCACACGCCTGCTGACGCTGGGCGGCCCTGGCGCGCAGCTCGTCGATGGTCATCTTTCCTCCGTGCTCGTGCTGTCGAAGCTCGTGCTTGCGATGACAGGCTCAGCCCAGGCCGCCACCGTGGGCGACCATCACCTCTCCGGTGACGTACGAGGCCTTGTCCGAGGCGAGGAAGCTCACGATCGACGCGATCTCCTCGGGCCTGCCCATCCGGCCCAGCCGGATGCGGGACTCGTACTGCTTCCTGATCTGGGCGGGAACGCTGCGGGTCATGTCGGTGGCGACGAAGCCGGGGGCCACCACGTTGACCCGGACGCCGTGCGGCGCCGCCTCGTAGGACAGCGCCTTGCTGAAGGCGATGATCGCCCCCTTGGACGCCACGTAGTTCGTCTGGCCGGGGAAGCCACCGTCGAGCCCGCTGACCGACGACAGCGTCACGATCGAGCCGCGCCGCTGGTGCTGCATGATCCGGAGAGCCTCCCGGCAGCTCAGGAAGGTGCCGGTGACGTTGACGTCCATCGGCTCGCGGAACTGCGCGAGGCTCATGGCGACGAGGTGCCGGTCGCGGGTGATGCCCGCGCTGGTCACCAGCACGTCCAGCCGGCCGAAGTCGGAGCGCAGGCCGCGGAAGAGCTGCTGGACCTCCTCCTCCTTGGTGACGTCGGCCTGCACGGCCGTCGCGCCGCCACCCTCCTGCTCGATCTGGGCGACGAGGTCCTTGGCATCCTGCTCGGCGCGCAGGTAGTTGACCACGACGTGGGCGCCCTCCCTGGCCAGATCGAGCGCCACCGCCCGCCCGATTCCGCGCGACCCGCCTGTTACCAGGGCCACGGAGCCTTCGGTAAAGAGCATCCTCGTCTCCAGGGTGTCAGTGGTGAGGTGAAAGGGAGCCGATCTGATCGTCCACTTACAAGGGGAGAGGCTACTGAAGGCGGTTTTCAGCCCGATATCATCCGGATATCCGGCTATTGACGCTGATAACAGCGGTGCGAAACGCTGACGCCATGGACGAGCTCGATGTCGAGGTGTTGATTGTCGGAGGCGGCCCGGTCGGCCTGTCCGCCTCGATCGAGCTTTCGAGGTACGGAATATCCTCGCTGCTCGTCGAAAGGCACCAGAAAACCTCCCTCTTTCCCAAGGCCCGCCTCATTTCCACCAGGACCATGGAACTGGTCCGCGCGTGGGGAATTCAGGACGAGGTCGAGCGCGCGGGACTGCCCCGCGAGGAGACCCTGGCGGTGGGCGTCGGAACGTCGCTGACCGACGACGACTTCCTGCGGGCGGTCGCCCCCCTGCACGAGGACGCCCCGCAGAGCCCGACCTACACCTACATCTGCGCCCAGGACCGTTTCGAGGTGATCCTGCGCGCGCTCGCCGAGGCGCAGCCGGGCGCCGACGTCCGGTTCGGCACGACCATGACGGAGATGCGGAAGACCCCGGACGGCGTCGAGGCGACGATCGAGTCCGCGGGGGTCCGCCGCGGGGTCCGCGCCCGCTACCTGGTGGCCGCCGACGGCGGCCGGAGCACCACGAGGGAAGCGCTCGGCATCGCCATGACCGGCCCTCCCCCGCTGGGCAACATGATCAGCGTCATGTTCGACGCCGACCTGGGGCCGCTGCTCCGTGATCGCCAGGCCGCGCTCTACTTCCTGCTCAGCAACCCGCCGTGCGCGGTGGAGGCGGTGGACAACCAGCGCCGGTGGATGATCCAGACCGGGTACGACCCGGCGAACGGCGGCAGCCCCGACGACTTCACCGAGGAGGTCTGCGTCGCGGCGGTGCGGTCCGCGGCGGGCATCCCCGACCTGGCGGTGAACATCGTGGGCATCATGCCCTGGCTCCAGCAGGCCGTGGTCGCCGACGAGTTCCGCAGCGGCCCGGTCTTCCTCGCCGGGGACGCCGCGCACGTGTCCACCCCGCAGGGCGGGTTCGGCATGAACTGCGGCATCCAGGACGCGCACAACCTCGGCTGGAAACTCGCCGCCGTGCTCCGGGGCACCGCGGGGGCCGGCCTGCTCGACACCTACACGCCCGAGCGGCGCCCGATCTCCGACCGTACGGTCACCGAGAGCCTGAACAACGCGCTCATCACCTTCCAGATGATGGAGGGCCGCCTGACCATGCAGGAGTCGATCGACCAGCAGGCGGGCCGGCGCAGCTCGGAGGGCCTGGTGCTCGGCTTCCACTACGACTCCGCCGCCGTCGTCGCGGACGGGACGCCCGCCCCGGAACCCGCCGACCCCTACCGGACCTACGTGCCGACCGCCCGCCCCGGCCACCGCATGCCCCACGTCTGGCTGTCCCGGCGGGGCGGCCGGGTCTCCACCCTGGACCTGCTGGGCGGCTCGTTCACCCTGATGACGCCCGCGGGCACCGGCTGGGCGCAGGCCGCCAAGCAGGCGGCCCAGGACACCGGGGTCGCCGTCACCGCCCTGGAGATCTCCGCCGACGGCTCGGCGGAGCTCACCTCACCGACGTGGGCGGAGGAGTTCGGCGTGGGCACCGCCGGAGCCGTGCTCATCCGCCCCGACGGTCACGTCGGCTGGCGCTCCCCCGGCGCGGCGGCGTCGGCGAACGCGCTGACCGACGCCCTGGGCACCATCCTGGCGAGGCTGTAGCCGTCGTGGCCGGCGAGCTCGTCGGCCGATCCCCGGTAGGACCCCGAGCAGAGCCGCGCCGCCGCCATCCGCAGGGTCAGCGGGCATCCCGAGGAACTGGCCGCGAGCCTGGTCATCGCCTGCGGCTCGGCCTCCATCCTGGCGGTGCCGACCAGCATCACCGCCAGCGCCCTGGACTCCTCGAACCCCAGCGGCCGGACGAACTCCCGGTGCGCGCCCTGGCGGGCCACGAGCTCGTCGAGCGGATCCCGGCTCGTGACGATCACCCGGCAGTGCGCGCCGCCCGGCAGCAGGGGGATGACCTGGGCGCTGTCGCGGGCGTTGTCCAGCACGACGAGCAGCCGCCGGCGCGCCGTCCTGCTGCGGTACAGGGCCAGCTTCTCGCTGAGATCCTCCGGGATGGCGTGGCCGGCCACGCCGAGCGCCCGCAGGAAACGGCCGGCGACGACACCGGGGGTCAGGGCCGCCGCGCCCTCGTCCCCCTGCAGGTCGGCGAAGAGCTGCCCGTCGGGGAACTGGGCGATCCTGCGGTGCGCCCACCGCAGGGCCAGCGCGGTCTTTCCGAAGCCGCCCAGGCCCGTCACGACCACCGTTCCCGGCCCGGTCGTCTCCGGGGAGAAGCGGAGCGCGTCGTCCAGGACGGCGAGTTCCGCGGTGCGCCCGGTGAACGGCAGGGTCTGCGGGGGCAGCTGGGAGGGGAGGACGAACTCCTCGGCCCGCCGTACCTCCGGCACCTCCATCAGCGCGGACTCGTCCCGCAGGATCTGGTCGTGCAGCCGTCTCAGCTCCGGGCCGGGTTCGAGCCCGACCTGTTCCACCAGGTGCCGCCGGCCCTCCTGGTAGGTCCGCAGTGACTCGGCGCGGCGCCCCGAGCGGTACTGGGCCAGCATCAGCTGCGCCCGGGCGCGCTCCCTGAGCGGGTGCTCCTCCACCACCGGAACCAGTTCCGCGATCACCTTGAGGTGGTTGCCGAGCTCCAGCTCCAGCTCCAGGCAGGCCTCGATCGCCTCCAGCCGTGACTCCCGCAGCCGGGCCGCGTCGTAGCGCATGCTGTGGATGTCCTCGAACGGGGTCCCCCGCCACAGGGCGAGCGCGTCCCGCAGGACGGTGATCGCGCCCTCCCGGTCTCCCCCGGCGGCCTGCCGTCGCGCCCGCGCCACGAGGTCGTCGAAGCGGAGCCTGTCGATCTGCTCGGGGGCCGCCCTGAGCAGGTAACCGGGGCTCGACGTCATGACGTCGTCCGCCCGGTCCCCCAGCGCCCTGCGCAGCCGCGACACGCAGATGGCGATCTGCCCGCGGGCGCTCCGTGGGGCGTGCCCGCCCCACACCGCCTCGATCAGCCGGTCCACCCCGACGACGCGGTTGGCGTTCAGCACCAGGCTGGCCAGGATCGCGCGCTCCCGGGGACCGCCGATCCGAAGCTCCTCGCCCTTCCTGAACACCCCGAGCGGTCCCATGATCCGAAACTCGAGTGGTCCGCCCATCACTGGATCCGCATCAGGTACTTCTCAAGCTCGTCGGCGGCCCGGAGGGTGCCGCCCGAGGCATGCAGATCCTTCTGCATCTCCCCCGTGCACCGCTGGATGACCTCGCTGCCCGCCACCTCCAGCACCGCCTGGAGCAGCAGTTCCCCGGTGACCTCCTCCGGCGGGATGGACCGGCCGAGGTTCAGCTCCTCGATCCGCCGGGCGGCCACCGCGTCGATGGACGAGGTCGGGACGACCACCATCGGGCAGCCGGAGTGCAGCGCCTCCATCACGGTGCCCATGCCCCCGTGGGTGACGGCCACCGAGGCGTGCTGGAGCACCTTGTGGTGCGGCATCCACCGATGCGCCTCGATGTTGGGGGGCAGCGGGCCCAGGTCCGCGGGGTCCATCCCGTCCGCGACCGTGATCACCACGTGCCACGGAACGCCGGTGAAGGTCCGTACGCACATCTGGAAGAAGTCCGGGTACTCGTTGAAGACCGCGCCGAACGAGACGAGCGCGACCGGAAGCCCGCCGGCCGGCGGCCGCCACTCACCCAGGAAGTTCCGCTCGCCCAGGCACGGCCCCACGAACGCGAACCGCTCGTCGAAGCTGTCACCGACGTACTGGAAGGACCGCGGCATGTTGATGATGCTGAAGTCCTGGATCTCCCACCACAGCTCCGCGGGCGGGACGTCCACCCCGTGCGCGCCGGACAGGGCGCTGATCCGGGCGAACATGTCGTCCACCCAGTTCGGCATGGACTGCTCTGCCCCGTCGGAGTTGTAGATCGCGTTCAGGTACGAGAAGTTCGCGTTCGACGCGAACATCGGGATCAGCTGGGTCGCGGGCCGGTTCCACTTCCTGGCCAGGATGCGCCCCGCGTAGAGAATGGAGGTGTCGTAGACGATCATGTCGGGGAGGTCGTCGGCCGGGTAGGACTCCAGGGCCGCCAGCATGTCCGCGCTCTCGTCGAGCAGGACCGAGAGCAGGTAGAGCGGGTCGCGCGCCAGGTTCAGGAAGTCCGAGTCCCGGTACTTCGAGTCGTAGCGCAGCGCGGTGGCGCCGGCCTCCTCCACGATGCCCACCATCATGTCTCCGGTCAGATAGGAGACGCGGTTTCCTCTGCGGACCAGTTCCGTCACCACGGCCAGGTTGGGGATCACGTGACCGTGGTCGGGATGAACCATGAAGAGGAAATGTTTCGCCATCTTGGAGAATCCTGTCTCTCTGGGATGTCTGATCTGATAAGCACTGATTTCGCGGCAAAAAGAACTAGCCCATCGGCGACAAATCAGTCACTGCGACCTGTCGGCAATGCTAGTTAGGGCCCATTTGGGGCAACACCCCTAACCGTCTTCCGCGGGCGCCCCCGCCCGGGATCGGGTTCACCGCGCGACAACGAGAAAAGAGCGCCACCCTACCCGGGCCGCCATTCGCCCGCAATGACCGGTGACGGAGACTGGGGTGCCGCACGGGGGGTTAGGGGTAACCCCTAACCCTCTGCGGGTACCGGTTCTCCCCGCGCGTCGCCGGCCTGGCCGAACACCAGGTCGGAGGTGTCGGCGGATAAGAGCGGGGACGGCAGCGGTACAA
>NZ_JBFAQY010000020.1:130229-169409 GCF_040678965.1 Streptosporangium sp. NPDC049248 | reverse complement strand
GTGAGGGGGTAAGGCTCCCGGTAGACGACCGGGTTGATAGGCTGGAGGTGGAAGCGCAGTAATGTGTGGAGCTGACCAGTACTAATAGGCCGAGGACTTGACCACAAAGCAGTTCTTGCTCGCGTCCACTAGGCAATTCTGAGACAGCAAACGGTGGTTTGTGTGTTTCATAGTGTTACGGCGGTTATGGCGAAGGGGAAACACCCGGTTACATTCCGAACCCGGAAGTTAAGCTCTTCAGCGCCGATGGTACTGCACCGGGGACGGTGTGGGAGAGTAGGTCGCCGCCGGACAATCTTTCATGTGGGCCCTCACCTTTCGGTGGGGGCCTTCGTGTTTTCCGGGGTTTTGTGCGCCCCGGACCGCCGTCAGGTGGGGCTTCGTGCGGAGTCAGCCCAGAGCCTCAAGGAGATCCCATTCGGTCTCGCAGACACGGCGGCCGATCGCGGCCAGTTCCACGGACCGGGCGCCACCCTCAAGGTGGCGCAGGGTCTGCGTGACGCAGATGATCCCCCACTTCAGCACACCGAACGTCTCCCACCAGCGCAGCGCGTCGCGGTCGACGGGATACCCGCTCGCCCGCTCGTAGGACTGGACGAGCCGCTCGTACTCTCCGAACCCGCCCACCGGCAGCGGCGATCCGAAGCGCCAGGACTTCACGCACAACCAGCCGAGGTCCTCCATCGGATCGCCGGCGTGGGCGAGTTCCCAGTCGAGCACCGATCGGACCCCGTCGGGGCCGATGACGAGGTTGCCGTTCCGGAAGTCGCCGTGCACCACGGTCACCCGCTCGCTCGCGGGGCGGCAGCCGGCGAGGCGGCGGAACGCCAGCTCGAAGACCGGGTGCGAGCTGCCGGTGAGATCCAGTATGTCCCGCCACGACCGGAGCGGGTCGTCCGGCTCGATCGACCGCCTGCCGGCCGAAACCCCGAGATCGGTCCCGGGCGTGAGCGAGACCAGCGGCATGCGATGGATCGCGGCCAGGATCTCGCCGCACTGGGCGGCCAGCAGCGGCCGGGCGTCCGTGAAGGCGTCGTCGCGGAGGATCCTGCGCGGGATCGTCTCCCCGTCCACCCGGCTCATCAGGATGTACGACTCTCCGGCCGCCAGCACCCGGGGCACGGGAACGCCTGCCGTCTCCGCCGCCCGCATCAGCCGAGCCTCCCCGGCCAGGCCGATCCCGGCCGACCCGATTCCCGAATCCGGGACGGTGCCCGGAGAGTCCAGGCGCAGGATCAGCTCATGCCTGACGCCGTCAGGAACGATGACGTCCAGAGCCCAGGTCTCCCGAGAAGCGCCGCCCGGCAGCCGGATCCGCGAGGTGATGGCCGAGCCCGGCCCGAACACGTCCGAGACGAGGTCGTCGATCATCGAAGGCCGAACTCCCAGTTGCCCCCCGCCGCGTACTCGCCCAGGATCCGGCGGCCCACCGAGTCGATGTGCACCTCGTCGGGGCCGTCGTAGACGCGACCGGCCCGGGCGTGCCGGTACATCCGGTCCAGCGGGGTGTCCGGGGTCAGCCCCGCGGCACCGTACACCTGGATGGCCCGGTCGATCACGTTGTGCAGCATCCGTGCCCCGGCCACCTTGGCCACTCCGATCTCCACCCGCGCCTGCTCCCCCCGGTCGATGGCCTCCGCCGCGCTCAACGTCAGCAGCCGGGCCGACTGGATCTCGGTGTAGGAGTCGAACACGTGCTGGCGCATCAGCTGTTTGTCCGCCAGCGGCCGGCCGAAGGCGCTGCGCTCGTGCAGGCGGCGGCACATCAGGTCGAAGGCCCGCTGGGCCTGGCCCAGCCAGCGCATGCAGTGGAAGATCCGGCCGGGGCCCAGCCGCTGCTGGGCGATGACAAAGCCCTGGCCACGCGGCCCGAGCAGGTTGGAGGCGGGCACCCGCACGTCGGAGTAGCGGACCTCGCAGTGACCGCCGTCGATGCCCAGCACCGGGGTGTCGCGCACGATGGTGTAGCCGGGTGTGTCGGTCGGCACCAGGATCATGGAGAACGCCAGGTGCGGGGCGACATCCGTCTCGGTACGGCACATCACCGTCGTGTACGCGGCCCGGTCCGCCCCGGTGGTGAACCACTTGTGGCCGTTGATCACCCACTCGTCGCCGTCCAGCACCGCCGTGGTCTGGAGCTGGGTGGGATCGCTGCTGGAGACGTTCGGCTCGGTCATCGCGAAACTCGGCCAGATCTCCGCCTGGACCAGTGGGGCGAGGAATCGTTCGCGCTGCTCAGGGCTGGCGTGCAGGCGCAGCATCAGTGAGTCCTGCAGGGTGAACGTGCCGAGCGCCAGCTGCCCGAACTCGCTGCGGCCCTGCACCTCGTTCACGTACACGTAGTCGAGGAAGGGCAACCCCCCGCCGCCCAGCTCGCGGGGGTGCCCGAGGGCCCACAGCCCTTCCTTCTTCGCCTGTGCCTGCAGTTCGCGCAGGAGCGAGGCGGCCTCGGGCCCGGCCTCGTGGAGCAGGGCCTCCGCCGGCTCTACCCGTTCGGTCATGAACGCCTGGACGGCGTCACGAATCGGCCGGACGCTGTCGGGAACCGCGAAGCTCATGGAATGATCTCACCGGAGATTCGTTGCCGCGTCAACGGATAAGGAGTTCCTTATGTCGCAGGGCATGCCCCATGACGTACCGTCCGCAGCTCGGCTCGTCGCCGCGGTCCGTGACTTTCTGGAGAGCGACGTGCTCCCGGTCGTCGAGGGCCGGGTCCGTTTCCACACCCGGGTGGCGGTCAACGTGCTGAGCACGGTCGAGCGGGAGCTCGAACTCGGACCCGCGCAGCACGCGGCCCACCGCGCGCGCCTCGACGCGCTCGGCTTCGCCTCGGACGCCGAGCTCGCCGCCGCGATCCGCGAGGGCCTGGACGGCCCGGATCTTCTGGACGCCCTGACGGCAGCCGTACGGGACAAGCTGGCCGTGGCGAACCCCGGCTACACCGCTGCCCCGGATGTTCCGCCCCGCCGCTGACTGCCCGTCTCATCTGCTCGGTTCTGAACTCGGCCTGATCACGCCTCGGTCCGCCCCGCCGGCAAGGTGCCTTGCCGGCCGCCTGTCGCTCGATGCTTCTGCCGACTATGGGCGAAAGTCATGAGGCTTTCAACCAAAACCCTCGTCTGGCCGGGTCATGCGACGCCCGTCGCAGGTCGATCCGCGTGTCGTGGAGGTGAACGGCCGTGGGTGCCTGCCGGATCAACCTGCTCGGGTTCCTGCGAGCCGGAGCCTGGTTGGGCCTCCCGGAGGGCGGCCATCCAGGTCTACCTGGGCAGACTCCCTGGGGCGGGGCTGCTGGGGGTCTGGTGATCAAGATTGTGCGCCAGGGCGACTTTGGTCGTGAGCGACAGAAAGTTCAAGTGATCACGACAAAAGTGCTTCCTAAATGGGTAAAAGACGCGTAACTTCCACGCCAAGTTCTCTGCACGGCATCGAGAGGACGAAGTGAGTCGGTCGGCGGCATCCACGGCAGGTCCCCGCGGGGAGGTGACCTGCCGGGCGATGCCGTCGGACCTGCGGCGGAAAGGGGCCGGTGGTCACTCGGTCGAGGCATCGGGGATCACGGGGCTCCGTCCACCCACACGGAGGTAGGAAAAGATGAGCGCACACGAAGAAGAGATCGACGAGGTCGCCGGCGCGTTGCGCCGCAGGCTCGGGCTGAACCGCCGCCAGTTCCTCGCGGCCACGACGGGAATCACCGCGGTGGCCGCCATGTCGGCGGTCGGCCCGCTCGCGTCGGCCGCGTACGCGTCCCCCGGCGACGAGCAGGAGCGCGGCCATGGTCACGGCGACAAGAACGTGCTGGTGCCGGAGGCCAAGCGGGGCATCATCCTCTACACCGTCCGCGACGTGATCTCCCGTGATCCGGCGACGAACCTGCCCGCCGGCTTCCGGCGCGTGTTCGAGGAGCTCTCGCGGATCGGCTACAAGCAGGTGGAGTTCGCGGGCTACCGCCAGCACGCGAACGCCGAGGGCGGGGCCGATCTGGAGACCGTCGAGGGTGCCCGGCTGCTGCGCCGCTGGCTCGACGACAACGGGCTCAAGGCACAGGGCAACCACGGTTTCATCCCCGGCTCCTGGCCGCTCACCGAGGCCGACCTCGATCGCTTCAAGCGGACCCTGGAGATCGCCAACATCCTCGGCATGGAGCACGTGGGCACCGGTGGCGACCCGACCAACAGCGCCTACAAGGCGGACTGGGACGTCGCCGCACAGAAATGGAACGGCCTCGGCTCGATCGCCTCGGCCGCCGGTCTCAAGTTGTACACGCACAACCACGACGCGGCGTACGGCTTCCTGCTCGACGAGGGTCCGCTCGACGAGCTGGGCCGGCCCACCCGCTCGTCGGGCGTCCGAAAGCTGGAGTACTTCCTCAAGATCACCAGCCGCAGGCACGTCTATCTCGAGATGGACATCTTCTGGGCGCACGTGGCCCAGTTCAAGCACCGCACCTACACCGCGCGCGACGGCTCCGCCAGGACCGACATCTTCGACCCCCTGAAGCTCGTGCGGCAGAACGAGAAGCGCTTCCCGCTGTTCCACGCCAAGGACGGCAAGGCCAACGAGGCCACCGCCAACGGCTACGACATGGTGCCGTTCGGCACCGGGGACATCGACTACAGCACCTTCTTCTCCAAGCTGGACATAGAGAAGCGCCACAACCCGATGTACGAGCAGGACAACGCGCCCGGAGGAACGGCGGAGCCGGGCCGCTCGCTGCAGTACGCCGATCTCAGCTACAAGAACATGGCCGCCCTGCGCCGCGGTCGCCACTGACGCTCCGCTCGAAGAACCCGAGAAGTTCGGCGGACCGCCACGTGATCGCTGCCGTTGCCGCGGCGCGAGTGGCGGTCCGCCCTGTCCTGACACCCCCCTGAAGAAGAGGCTCAGGAAATTGAAGCGTACCCGCACGATGGTCGGCAGGGCACTCGCCGCTCTGTTGTTCCCCTCGGTGGTGCTGGTCGCCGTGCCCGCACCCGCACACGCCCATGAAGCCGCCACGCACTGGTCGAACTACGAGAAGATCACGCTGACCAAGAACGTCGGCGAGCCGATCGACATGGCGGTCCTCCCGGACAGGAGGGTCCTGCACACCGCCCGCAACGGTGACATCCGCCTGACCGACGGTGACACCGGCATCACCAAGGTCATCAACACGATCCCCGTCTACGCGAACTCCGAGGACGGTCTCCAGACGATCGCGATCGACCCCGGCTTCGCCCGGAACAAGTGGGTCTACGTCTACTACGCGCCGAAGACGATGACGGCGCCGTACCCGGAGACGACCCCCACCGGGTCGGCGCCCAACTCGCTGCCCGCGGGCGCGGACGAGTCGTACTGGAACCAGTGGAGGGTCTACAACCAGCTGTCCCGGTTCAAATGGACCGGTGACGCCCTGGACCTCTCCACCGAGCAGGTCATCATCAGGATCGAGACGCAGCGCGGGCAGTGCTGCCACGTCGCGGGCGACATGGACTGGGACGCCGAGGGCAACCTCTACCTCGTCACCGGTGACAACACCCCCGCGGGCACGCCCGGGGCCAACGGCATGGCGCCCAACAACGACGCCCCCGGGATGAATCCGGGGCTCGACGCGCGGCGCGGCGCGGGCAACAGCAACGACCTGCGCGGCAAGATCCTGCGGATCACCGTGCAGGAGGACGGCTCCTACACAGTCCCGGCCGGCAACCTGTTCCCGCCGGGAACGGCCAAGACCCGTCCTGAGATCTTCGTGACGGGTGTGCGGAACGCCTTCCGCATGGACGTCGACGACGTGACCGGAACGGTGTCGTGGGGTGACTACGGCCCCGACGCCGGGGCACCCGACCCCGCCCGGGGCCCCCTGGGCTACGTCGAGTGGAACGTCACCCCCATCGACAAGCCGATGAACAGCGGCTGGCCGTACTGCACCGGCGACAACTTCAACTACAACGACTGGAACTTCGCGACCTCGACGCCGCGCGCGTGGTTCGACTGCGCGGCCGGACCGGCGAACACCTCGCGATGGAACACCGGGCTGGACACGCTGCCTCCCGCGACCCCGGCGGACCTCTACTACGGCGACAACAACACTCACCAGCCGGCGGAGTGGGCCGGGCTCACCGACTTCGAGGCGGCGGGCGGGCAGGGGCCGATGGGCGGCCCCGTCTACCACTACGACGCGGCGAACCCGTCGACGACGAAGTTCCCCGAGTACTGGGACAAGAAGTTCTTCTTCGCCGAGTTCTCGCAGGACTATCTCGCGGCGTTCACCGTGACGGCGCCGGACGGGCCGGTGACCAAGCTCGAACACTTCCTGCCCAACGGCGCGCTGACCGCGGCGGCGATGCCGATCACCGACAGTCCGATGGACATCGAGTTCGGCCCCGACGGGTCGCTGTACGTGCTCGACTACGGCGACGGCTTCTTCCGCGCCAATCCCGACGCGGGCCTGTACCGCATCGACTACGCCGAGGGGAACAAGACCCCGCAGGCGAAGATCGCCGCCAAGCCGTCGTCGAGCAGTACCGCGCCCCTCACCGTCGACTTCAGCGTTATCTAGCGAGGAACCCCGGGCGTTCATGCCCGGAAGGAATCGCTTCCCGGTCCTGGGGTTGTGAACGTCCGGTCGTTGGTCCGGGCGCTCCTGGTTCTCGATGTATTTCTTGATAAGGCGCAAAAGGGCGCCGCCGCAGGAGGCGGCGAAGTAGGACGGAGACCGCAAGCGGCCGCCCCGCAGATACCTTGTGGACAGCGGGACACTCCTTGCGCAGCAGGCAGGCCGAGACGCCCTTGAGGGAATCGACCAGGGCCGCAAGGACGGCCTTGGGCGGGCAGCCGACGAGCAGGCGGACATGGTCGCGCTCGCCGTTGAACTCAACAAGCCGCACACCTCGATCATGATTTCTTCGCAGCGGCGCAGCGGCGCGGCGGCGCGGCGGCGCGGTGGTTCGCCGGTGAAGACCCCGTACCGATACCCGGGTGTGAAGACCGAATGCGCGTGCAGCGTGCGGACAACGGTTCGGCCCCGGCCCCGGCGCAGGTCGGAGTCGGGTTCCCATCTCGGTGACATGGACCTGACGCTAGGGTGTTCGAGGTGAAGCTGGTGGTGCAGGTGAGACTCCTGCCGACACCCGAGCAGGCGGCGGCGCTGGAGGCGACCTTGTGCGCGGTCAACGCCGCGGCCACCTGGGTCTCAGCGCTCGCCCACCAGCGGCGGGTGTTTCGCAACTACGACCTGCGCCGGCACGCCTACGGGCAGATCAAGGACGACTACCGGCTGGCGGCCCAAGCCGCGCAGCATGTCGTCAAGAAGGTCACCGACGCCTACGCCACGCTGCACGCCAATATCCGCCACGGCAACCTGGGCAGGCCCGGTTCCGTCCGGCGTGAGCGGGCCCTGGCCACGCCGATCGTCTTTCGCCCCGGTGCGGCCCAGCCGTTCGACGACCGCTGCCTGTCCTGGCAGATGGAGGCGCGCACAGTATCGATCTGGACCACGCGCGGGCGGATGAAGAGCGTGGCGTTCACCGCCTCTGCCGAGCAGCTCACGATGTTGGCCGCCCACCGCAAGGGCGAATCGGACCTGTTGTATCGCGACGGTATGTGGTTTCTCATCGCCACCTGCGATATTCCCGACCGGCCGGTCGCTGCCCCGGATGGATTCCTGGGGGTGGATCTGGGGATCGCGAACATCGCGACCACCAGTGGCGGGGTTTGCCACAGCGGCAAAACCCTGAACGCGGTCCGTCACCGTCACCGGGAGCTGCGCCGCCGCCTGCAGGCCAAGCAGACCACATCCGCGAAACGGCTGTTGAAGCGGCGTCGCCGGGCCGAGGCCCGGTTCGCCGCGAACACCAACCACATCATCGCCAAGCAGATCGTGACCGAGGCTGCACGCACCGGGCAAGGGATCGCCCTGGAAGACCTCCAGGGCATCCGTGACCGGGTACGGCTCCGCAAGCCCCAGCGGGTCGCCCTGCACTCGTGGAGTTTTCACCAGCTCGGCTCCTTCATCGCCTACAAGGCGGCCCGTGCCGGGGTCGCCCTGGTGTATGTGGACCCGGCCTACACCTCGCAGGCCTGCTCGTCGTGCGGGCATGTGGACAAGAGGAACCGGCCCGGCCAGGCGACCTTCTCCTGCACGTCGTGCGGTTTCGCTGAGCACGCCGACGTCAACGCGGCCCGTAACATCGCCTCGCGCGGGGTGGCGGGCTGGGCAGTGAGTCACGCTGCCGACGACGCGGCCTGAACCGTCGAACCCATCGACGGCGAGGAGCTGCACGCTCGGTCGTTTACGGCCGAGAAGCTGACAAGCTCCTCGACGGTTTCAAGGCGGCGGGCCTGGTGAAGGGCGACTCGCTGAACGACCAGCTCAAGGAGGCCAGGAAGCACGCGGACAGGGGCAAGACGAAGAACGCCGTCAAGTCCCTGGAGCAGTTCGTGAAACACGCCCGCGACCCGCGCAAGGTGACCGACGCCGCGGTGCGCGTCGTGCTCGTCCGAGACGCGGAGGCGCTGATCGCGCGGCTTCGCGCCCCAGCCGGCGGATGACGCGGGCGCGGGGGGAGGGCCTGACCGGCTCTCCCCCCGCGCCCGGTGTGGGGACGTCAGTGGGCGGTGAGGTCCAGGTCCTTGATCCTGGGGTCGCCCTCGTCGGCGAGGTAGTGGTCGGGCAGGGTGGCGTCATCGCCTTCGGCCACCTTGGTGGAACGCGCGACGACCGTGCCGAGCGCGGCGACGGCCAGGTTGACGGCCAGTGCGACGATGCCCGCGTAGATGGTCATCTTGGTGTCGAGGCCCAGCTTCTCCAGCGGGAACGCAGAACCGGCGAAGTGCAGCTTGCCGGTGACCGGGTTGCCGATGTTGTAGAGCAGGAGCATCCCGGCTCCCATGCCGGCCACCCACCCGGCGATCAGGCCACCGCGGTGGAACCAGCGGGTGTAGAGGCCGAGCGCCACGGAAGGGAGTGTCTGCAGGATGATGACGCCGCCGATGAGTTGCAGGTCGATGGAGAAGCCGGTGTCCAGGAACAGGATGCACAGCACCGCGCCGACCTTGACGAGCAGCGAGGTGATTTTGGAGACCCGGGCCTCGTCGGCGTCGGTGGCGTTCGGCTTCAGGTACTCCTTGTAGATGTTGCGGGTGAACAGGTTCGCCGCGGCGATGGACATGATCGCGGCGGGGACCAGTGCGCCGATGCCGATCGCGGCGTAGGCGACGCCGGTGAACCAGTCGGGGAACATCCGGTCGAACAGCTGCGGCACGATCGTGTTGTTGTCCGTGCCGATGGGCTTGATCCCGGCCGCGACGGCCATGAAGCCGAGCAGCGCGATCAGGCCGAGCAGCAGGCTGTAGGCCGGGAGCGCGGACATGTTCCGCTTGATCACGCCGCGGTTCCTGGAGGCGAGCACGCCGGTGATGCTGTGCGGGTAGAGGAAGAGCGCGAGCGCCGACCCCAGGGCCAGCGTGACGTACTGCAGCTGGTTGCCGGCGTTGAGCAGGATGCCGTCGCCGGGTGCGGGACTGGCGTCGAACTTGGCCTGGGCGGCGTCGAAGATCCCTGACCAGCCGCCCTCCAGCTGGGCGGGGATCGCGATGATCGCGACCAGGATCACGATGTAGATCAGCGTGTCCTTGACGAACGCGATCAGTGCCGGGGCGCGCAGGCCCGACTGGTAGGTGTACGCGGCCAGGATCGCGAACGCGATGATGATCGGCAGGTGGCCGGTCACGCCCATCGACTTCAGCACCGCCTCGATGCCGACGAGTTGGAGCGCGATGTAGGGCATCGTCGCGACGATGCCGGTGATCGCGACCAGCAGCGCCAGCGTGGGCGAGCCGAACCTGGCCCGGACGAAGTCGGCGGGCGTCACGAAGCCGTGCACGTGCGAGACCGACCAGAGGCGGACCAGCACCAGGAAGACGATCGGGTAGACCACGATCGTGTAGGGCACCGCGAAGAAGCCCGTCGCGCCCGCGCCCCAGATCAGGGCGGGCACGGCCACGAAGGTGTAGGCGGTGTAGAGGTCGCCGCCGACCAGGAACCAGGTGACCCACGAGCCGAAGCTGCGGCCGCCCAGGCCCCACTCGTCGAGGCTGGCCAGGCTGTCCGGGCGGCGCCAGCGCGCCGCCACGAACCCCATGCCGCTGACGAGCAGGAACAGTACGGTGAAGATGATGATCTCGGTCAGGTGCGCGTCCATCCGGTCACCGCCGCTTGGTCATCTGGTAGACGATCGAGGTGCAGGTCACGCCGACCGCGATGAAGGCGAGCTGGAGCCAGTAGAAGAGCGGAAAGCCGAAAAGCCGAGGTTCATCGGAATTGTAGAGAAATGGAAGTAAAGGTAGGATGATCGGCACGATAAGCAGCCAGTTCCACGGGCTGCGATCGCTCCGGTCCCCGTTCGGTGTGGTCAACGCGGTCTCCTGTGGCTGGAGAGGGGACGCCCGAGCAGGATCATCCCCATCGGTTGACCGGCAGCGTAATTACCTGGACCTTCCTTTCGGGGCGCGGAGCGCCGAGTGGAACGGTTGGCGCGACGAACGGTAGGTCAGCCCGGCCCGGCGATGTCGTCGGCGATGTCACGGGTGCCGTACCCCTGGGGAGCCTCCGCTTCGACGACGGGTTCCGGCCGGTCGTCGAACTCCAGGCGGAGTGCCCTTGACATGGTCGCGTGCATTTCGTAAAGGCAGGTGATGTAGGTCAGCTCCAGGATCTGCTCGTCCGGCAGGTGCGCCTTCAGGACCGCGAATATCTCGTCGTGCACCCGGCCGCCGTCGAGCACCAGGCCGTCGGTGTAGGCCAGCACGGCCCGCTCCAGCTCGTTGAAGTGCGGGCTGACCTGCCAGTGCGCGACCGCCTGGACCTTCTCCTCCGGCACCCCCAGTGCCCGCATCTGCTTGCAGTGCTGGGAGAAGACGAACTGGCTGCCCCGGGCCCAGCCGGCCCGCGACTGGCCGAGTTCGCGCAGCACCGGGTCGATCTTGCTCTCCCGGTACAGCTGGAAGCCCTTCACGCAGTGTCGCAGGATGACCGGGTCCAGTGCGAAGACGGTCCACCAGTCGCCGGGGGAGCCGGTCGCGGTGCCCGGTTCGGCCACCGGGTCCCTGTCCGGGCCGAACAGCCGGTCGTAGAAGAAGAGCGTCAGCGGGTCCGTGGCCTCCGCGCGGGGGATCTGGCGCAGGCGCGGCATCACACGGTCCTTTCCGCGGCGGTTCTCGGCTCGTGCCGGACGTCGGTGGGCAGGCCCAGTTCCCTGGTCCAGGCGGCGAACTCCACCAGGATGCCGTCTGGATCCTTGAAGTAGATCGACCTGACGAACACGCCCTCTCCCATGGTGGGCGCCACACCGAACTCGCTGTCGTCGTGGTTGAGGATCACCCCGACGTCCACGCCCTTGGCGAGGAGCTTGTCGCGGTACTCCTCTATCTTGTCCGGGGCGACATCGAGGGCGATGTGGTTCATCGAGCCGACCGCGGAGAGCATCTCGCCCCGGTCCGGCAGGTTCTTCGGCGCCGAGACGCCGGGAATCCCCTCGGGGGCGTCGGGGAACCAGAAGAACGCCAGCGCGTTGCCTCCGCCGCAGTCGAAGAAGAAGTGCTGTCCCCATCCCATCGGCAGCTCGATCGTCTTGATCAGGGGCATGCCCAGGACGCCGGAGTAGAAGTCGATCGTCTGCTTCATGTCCGAGCACACCAGTGCGAGATGGTTGATCCCGCGTAGCTCGAACTCGCTGTTGTCCGCCATGTTCTCCTCGCTTCTTCGAGTAATTCATTACTTATCACAGGAGGGTGAGGGCAGGTGGACGGCGTGTGCTGCCCCACTCGCGCCGGAGGGGGTCAAGTCGCGGATGGGGGGTGCGCCGACCGGCTCTTTCCGTACGGGTGCCGACTCCTATTAATCGGTTAACTTAAAAGATGGACGGCATCGTCCCCTGATTTGTCGGCTCTGTCCGCAGGCGGTCCTGAATGTTGAAGCCCATGGACTGAACCGAGTAAGTTACTCGGAAGTTACGTGTGAGGTGGCGGCGGCGTCGACGCCGCGTTGCCGGCGTGCCGTCTCTCGATCCTTCGGCTCCGGTTCGCTCATGGAACCTGCTGGCAGCAGAGGGTTGACCCGTCGTGCCGGAGCGAGGGGCAGGAGCGTGCCCTTTCTCTCTCCGGTGAGCCGACCCGCTATCCTTGGCCGATAAGAACCGGTTCATCAGGGGGAACTGTGAAACGTCCGACGATCGCTGACATCGCTCGTCGTGCCGGCGTGTCCAAGGGCGCCGTCTCCTACGCGCTCAACGGGCAGCCAGGGGTCTCGGAGGCCACCCGTGCCAACATTCTCGCGATCTCCAAGGAGCTCGGCTGGCAGCCCAACAGCGCGGCGCGCGCCCTCAACGGTGCCCGCGCCCACACCATCGGCCTCGCGCTGTTCCGCCCGGCCCGCACCCTGGGCATGGAACCGTTCTTCATGGAGCTGATCAGTGGTATCGAGACCGAGCTCGCGGACCGGTCCTACGCGCTGATGCTGCAGGTGGTCGCCGACCACACGCAGGAGATCGAGGTGTACCGGCGCTGGTGGGGGGAGGGGCGCGTCGACGGTGCCTTTCTGGTGGACCTGCACCTCGGCGACGCCCGGGTGGAGGCGATGCGGTCACTGAACATGCCGGTCGTGGTGATCGGACACCCCTCGCAGGCAGGTCCGTTGAGCACGGTCTGGTCGGACGACGGCCTGGCCATCAGGGAGACCGTGGAGTATCTGGTGGCGCTGGGGCATCGGAGCATCGCCAGGGTCGCGGGGCTGCCCAGGCTCGTGCACACCACGCTGCGCGACCAGGCCTTCGTTCAGGCGTGCCAGGACGCGGGCCCGGGGCGCGTCGAGCATCTGATCCTCCACACCGACTACACCGGTGAGGAGGGGGCCAGGATGACCCGGCGGCTGCTCAGCTCGCCCCGGCGGCCCACCGCCATCGTCTACGACAACGACATAATGGCCGTCGCCGGGTTGTCGGTGGCACAGGAGATGGTTCTGGACGTTCCGGCCGACCTGTCCATCGTCGCCTGGGACGACTCCCCGCTCTCGCAGGTCGTGCGCCCGCCGCTGACCGCGCTCACCCGGGACATCCCCGCCTACGGAGCCTGTGCCGCCCGTCAGCTGCTCGCACTGATCGCCGGAGAACCGGCCGCCCTCTCGGTGGAGGACCGCCCCGCCACCCTGATCCCGCGCGGCAGCACCGGCCCCGCCCGCGGCCCGCGCTGACGGTCAGGACATCGGGCACCGGGCATGCCGCCCGGCTCCGACAAGGGCCTGGTGCCGGAAGTCGAGGGACGCGGCTGTTCCCGGAGCCCGCCGGGTTCGGCGGGGGCAGGCCGGAGGAGGCGCTGGTCACCGGCTGACGATCTCCTACGGCGGGCGGCGAGAACATGACAGAGGATGTCCTTTTTTTGCGCCAGGCTCGTCCCATGAACAGCACGCTGGAAGGAAAGGTCGCCCTGGTCGCCGGGGCGACGAGAGGAACCGGCCGGGGGATCGCGGTGGAGTTGGGCGCCGCGGGCGCCACGGTCTACTGCACGGGCAGGAGCACGCGGCGGCGACGCTCGGAGATGAACCGGCCGGAGACCGTCGAGGAGACGGCCGAGCACGTGACCCGCGCCGGCGGGCAGGGCATCGCGGTCGAGGTGGACCACCTGGAGCCGGAGGCGGTGCGCGCCCTGGTGGAGCGGATCCGGCGTGAACGGGGAAGGCTCGACCTCCTCGTCAACGACATCTGGGGCGCCGACCCGCTGACGGAGTGGAACGTCCCCGTCTGGGAACACTCGCTCGACGACGGCCTGCGCATCCTCCGGCTGGCGATCGACACCCACCTGATCACCAGCCATCACGCTCTGCCGCTGCTGATCGAGAACCCCGGCGGCCTGGTGGTCGAGGTGACCGACGGCACCCTGGAGTACAACCTGGCCAACTACCGGCTCTCGGCCTTCTACGACCTGGCCAAGCTCTCGGTGAACCGCCTGGCCTTCACCCAGGCGCACGAACTGCGCCCGCACGGCTGTTGCGCGGTCTCGCTGACCCCCGGCTGGCTCCGCTCGGAGAGCATGCTGGAGAACTTCGGCGTCACCGAGGAGAACTGGCGGGACGCCACGGCGAAGCAGCCGCATTTCGTGATCTCCGAGTCGCCCTCCTACACCGGGCGCGCGGTCGTCGCCCTCGCCGCCGACGAGGACAGGATGCGCTGGTCGGGGCAGTCCGTCTCCAGCGGGCGGCTCGCCCAGGTGTACGGCTTCACCGACCTCGACGGCAGCAGGCCCGACGCCTGGCGCTATATCGAGGAGGTCGAGAGCAAGGGCAGGCCCGCCGACGCCACCGGCTACCGCTGACCGGCGCCGGGAGCGGTCACCCGGCTGACCCGCCGCCGCCCGGGGAGCCGTACAGGTCATGCATGCGGGCGGCGGCGCCGGCGACGCGGGCACGTAGGTCGGGCGGGTCGAGGACCTCGGCCTCCGGGCCGAAGCGGAGGACCTGGTCGTAGGCGACCTCCAGCGACTCGACGGGCAGCCGGAGCGTGACCCACCCCTGCCCGTCGGGCTCGCCGGCGGAGGCCAGCGCGTCGTCGAGGGCCGCCCGGTCGGCGATGACGGGGAGCAGGCGAAGGGCGGCGGGGCTGAGCCTCACGGTGACGTCCATGGTGAGCAGGGAGTTCGCGAACCGTGCCGACTTCTCGCTCCAGAACGCGGCCAGGTCGAAGGCGCCGTCCCGCTCGAAGCGCAGGGCGGGGTGGAGCTCGACCTCGTCGAAGCGATCGACCCGATAGATCGCCGACCGGGTCGCCAGGTACCAGACCCCCGCCTTCAGCACCAGCCCGTACGGCTCCAGGCGCCGCCGGGCGGCCTCGGCCCCTCCGGTCTGCCCGGTCTGCCCGGTCGGATGGGAACGGGCGGTGCGCCGGTAGCGGGCGGTGACCGGGTGGTCGCCCCACACGGCCCTGGCCAGCGGTGCCAGCGCCGTAGGGGGAGGCCGCTCGCTCGCGAACCAGCCGGGGGCGTCCAGGTGGAAGCGCTGCGCGGCGGTCACGGGGGCGTCCCGCAGGCCGGGGGAGAGCGCGGCCGAGGCCTTCAGCCGCGCCGTGGCTGCCACCTCGCCCAGTCCCATCTCCCGCAGCGCCTCGGGCACGCCCGACAGGAACAGCGCCTCGGCCTCGGCGCGGTCCAGCCCGGTGAGGCGGGTGCGGTACCCGTCCAGCAGCCGGTAGCCGCCGCCCCGCCCCCGGTCGGCGTAGACCGGCACGCCGGCCTCCGACAGGGCGAGCACGTCACGGTGGACGGTCCGCTCGGAGATCTCCAGCTCCCGGGAGAGCTCCATCGCGGTCATCCGCCCCCGAGCCTGGAGCAGCAGCACCAACGACATCAACCTGGCCGCGCGCATCCTCCGACCCTAGTACGCGGGCCGAGGATCCCCACCCGAGATCACCGGGAGCAGGCGGCGCCGTCCGGCTGTACGTCGCGGACGCGAACCACCACGTCGGCGAAGACCGGATCGACCTCGCGTCCGAAACCGGCGCCGGACGGGGCCTTTCCGCACAAGGGAAAGCGGTGCTCCCCGACCGGAGGGCGGGCACAGCGCGGATCACGTTGCATGATCACGGTCGTCGCCGGTACTGTGGCGACATGCGATACCAGGTTGCCCTTCGGTGGTGGCGCCGCTTCTAGGCGGCGCAGGTTTCGCATTCGCGAGCAGACAGACGGCCGCCCAGGGAGGCGGCCTTCTCTGCGTCCGCTCCCTCTGGGCATCAGGGAAATCAAAGGGGCGATAACGCAGTGGAGACGAGCCGATATACCACCGCCGGCGGCGTGGGGATCGAGGTCACCGCGTCCGACGTGCCGGAGACGGTGCTTGAGGACGTCGTCACGACGCTCGGTGAGCGCCGTGGTGGAGTGCTCTCCTCCGGGATGGAGTATCCCGGCCGCTACAGCCGATGGCACCTCGCCTACGTCGATCCCTGCCTGGAGATCGTGGCCAGGGGACGCAGGATCTCCGCCCGCGCGCTGAACGCCCGCGGCAGGGTGGTGCTGCCCGCCGTCGTGTCCTGCCTGCTGGCGGCGGGCAAGCCCGTCGAGGAGCCGACAGGCGATTTCGTCGAGGTGTACGTGGCGGAGTCCGAGGACATCCTCCCCGAGGAGATGCGCAGCCGCCGTCCCACGGTCTTCACCGCGATCCGCGAGGTCATCGCCGTGTTCAAGGGCGAGGACGAGCACCTGGGCCTGTACGGCTCCTTCGGCTACGACCTGGCCTTCCAGTTCGAGCCGATCAGGCAGGTCCTGCCGCGGGGCGCCGACCAGCGCGACCTCGTGCTGCACCTGCCCGACCGGGTGATGGTGATCGACCGCAAGCGGGAGACCAGCAAGGAGTTCCGCTACGAGTTCACGGTGGACGGCCTCTCCACCCACGGGCTCGCCCGCGAGGGGGAGGTCGTACCGCTGCCCCCCGCGCCGTCCGAGCTCCCGGCCGACCCGGAGAAGGGCTCCTATGCCCAGGTGGTGGCCGCGGCCAAGGAGAAGTTCGTCCGTGGCGACCTGTTCGAGGTCGTTCCCGGTCAGGTCTTCCACGCGCCCTGCACCGACCCGGCGGCCTTCTACCGGGAACTGCGCCAGATCAATCCGGCACCGTACGAGTTCCTGTTCAACCTCGGCGAGGGCGAGCACCTGGTCGGCGCCTCCCCGGAGATGTACGTCCGGGTCAGCGGCGACCGCGTCGAGACCTGCCCCATCTCCGGCACCATCGCCAGGGGCAGCAACCCGGTCGAGGACGCCGACGCGATCCGTACCCTCCTGTCCAGCGTCAAGGAGGAGTCGGAGCTGACCATGTGCACGGACGTGGACCGCAACGACAAGTCGCGCGTCTGCGTGCCGGGGACGGTCCGGGTGATCGGGCGGCGCCAGATCGAGATGTACTCCAGGCTGATCCACACCGTCGACCACATCGAGGGCAGGCTACGGCCGGAGTTCGACGCGCTCGACGCCTTCCTCACCCACATGTGGGCCGTCACCGTCACCGGTGCCCCCAAGACCTGGGCCATGCAGTTCATCGAGGACCACGAGGCCACCACCCGCCGCTGGTACGGCGGAGCCGTCGGCTACATCGGCTTCGACGGCTCGATGAACACCGGCCTGACCCTGCGCACCGCGCAGATCCGCGGCGGGGTCGCCACCGTCAGGGCCGGGGCCACGCTGCTGTTCGACTCCGACCCCGCCTCCGAGGAGCGGGAGACCGAGCTCAAGGCCAGCGCCCTGCTGGGTGCTCTGGCGGCGGTCGGCGTGGGCCCGCAGGCGCAGGCCGAGCCCCGGGCGGCCGCGGCACCGCCGGGAAGCGGGATGAAGGTCCTGCTCGTCGACCACGAGGACTCCTTCGTCAACACCCTCGCCGACTACTTCCGCCAGCAGGACGCCGAGGTCGTCACGCTCCGGCACGGCTTCCCCGTCACGATGATCGACGAGATCGCGCCGTCCCTGGTGGTGCTGTCGCCGGGTCCCGGCTGGCCCTCCGACTTCGGGCTCCCGGCCCTGATCGACGCCCTCTACGAGCGCGACCTGCCGGTGTTCGGCGTCTGCCTCGGACTGCAGGGCATGGTGGAGCAGGCGGGCGGCACGCTGGAGTTGCTGTCCCACCCCGAGCACGGCAAGCGTGGCCGGGTCCGGCGGCTGGGCGACAGCGCCCTGCTCGACGGGCTCCCCGAGGAGTTCACCGCCGCGCGCTACCACTCGGTCCACGCCAAGCGGCCGGGTGTCGCCGGTTTCACCACCACCGCGCTCACCCCCGACGGCGCGGTGATGGCGATCGAGGACGTGGAGCGGCGCCGCTTCGCGGTGCAGTTCCACCCCGAGTCGATCCTCACCGCGGAGGGAGGCGCGGGAGCGAAGATCATCGCCAACGTTCTCCGGCTCTGCCGCACGCCCGGGTAAAGAGCCGGTATTTCGAACCCGGCCCTCACCCCGGATGACCATCATGTTCGGCAAGGGGATTGCCGGGTTCACCCGGCAGGTGAATCGCTTCTCCGCCAAGGTCCTTGGGATCGAAACGGCCAGGCCTTGGCCGTCGCCCACCTCGGCCGAGGAGAGGCGGGAAGCCACCCCCTCCGGGGAGCGGAGAAGTCACGGAGTTCTCCCCGTCGCAGGGACCGCAGGGGTGACGGCCGGATCCGGCCGCCGCCCCCGCGACCGGGGGAGGAGCGGGCATGAGGTCGGACGGTGTGCTGCCCGTCGAGCTGCCCGACGCCGTACGGGAGGCGCTGCTGGCGCCGCTGGTCGACCAGAACTGCCACGGCGTGCGCCGTGACGACCTGACCAGGGCCCGGTTCGAGACGCTGCTCAGCGACGCGGGAACTCCGGCACCCCCGGGCACCACCCACTTCGACACCCCCGTCGGCACCGCGGTCCGTCGCTGGTGCGCACCCGTCCTCGGTCTCGCCCCGCACGTGCCGCCGGCCGTGTACCTGGCCCGCCGGGCGGAGTTGGGCGCCACCGAGGTGAACCGGCGACTGCTGGGCGCCGCCGGGATAGCCACCTTCCTGTTCGACGGATTCGACCACTTCGACGGCCCGAACGGTGGTCCCGACAGTGGTCCCGACGGTGACCTCGGCGGGCCCGAGGTGCTGCCGCCGGCCGAGATGGGCCACGCGGGCGGCGCCGGCACCGCGCGGGTCGTCCACATCGAGCGGGCCGAGGAGGAGGTGGCCAGGACCGCGGCCTCGGGGGTCTCCTACATCTCGGCCCTCGCCCAGATCCTCGCCGCGCGGGCCGTCCGCGCCGTCGCGCTGAAGTCGGTCACGGCCCACAGGTCCGGGCTCCATCTCGACCCGGCCAGGCCGAGCCGGGGAGCGGTGATCGCGGCGGCCACCCGGCGGCTGGCCTGCCCGGGCGAGCGGCTCGTCGACCAGGTGCTCCTGCGCCACCTGCTCTGGACGGCCGTCGACGTGGCCAGGGAGTACGGGCGGCCGCTGCAGTTCCACACCGGCCACCCCCACTACGGCGGCGCGCGCCAGGGAGCCCATGCCGGTCGCGGCGGCCGCGTGGACGTCGGTGCCTTCGGGACTCCCGACGTCGTCGAAGGCCACGCGGTCCCCGGCCGGTACGGCACGGGTCCGGCACCGATGACCGGCTTCATCGTGGCCGTGCAGCCGATGGGCGTGCCCGTCGTCCTGCTGCACTGTCACCCGTTCCACCGCCGGGCGGCCTACCTCGCCGGTGTGCTCCCGCATGTCTACGTCGACGTGGGCGCGGCGCTGACCCGCAGCGCCACGGGCTCGGCCGCGGTCATGGCGGAACTGCTCGAACTGGCGCCGTTCCACAAGCAGTTGTTCGGCTCCGGCGGCCACGGCGTGGCGGAGACCTGTCACCTTGGCGCCCTGCACTACCGGCGAGGGCTGGCCGGGGCGCTCGCCGCGCGACTGGCCGACGGCGAGTGGAGCGTCTCGGACGCCGTCCGGGTGGCTCAGATGATCGGCTCGGGCAACGCCCGCCGGATCTACCGGTTGTGAGCGGCGCCCGTCTTCGGGGCGGCGGAGGAGCCTTCGCCGTTACGGCTACGATATGCGCGACCGACGAGGCGACGAGGGGGATCCAGGTGACGGGCGATGAGGCAGAGGCACGTTTTCTTGACGACGTGACCGTGGAGTTGGTCAAGCACAGCGCCTCCGACTCCGACGTGCTCTGGGCGGCGCGGGTCTCGACCGCGGGGGAACAGTCCCTGGAGGAGGTCGGCAAGGATCCCGCGCGGTCCAGAGGGCTGATCAACTTCCTGATGCGCGACCGGCATGGCAGCCCCTTCGAGCACAACTCGATGACCTTCCTGGTCAGCGCGCCGATCTTCGTCTTCCGCGAATTTCACCGCCACAGGGTCGGATGGTCATATAACGAGGAAAGTGGGCGTTATCGCGAGCTTCAGCCCAATTTCTATGTTCCTGGGGTGGAGCGGAAGCTGGTTCAGGAAGGCCGGCCGGGTAAGTACGTCTTCGCCGAGGGCAGCGCCGAGCAGCACAAGCTCGTCACCGAGGCGATGGAGGCGTCCTACCGGCAGTCCTACGCCGCCTACCGGGAGATGCTGGAGGCCGGCATCGCCCGCGAGGTGGCCAGGGCGGTGCTGCCCGTCGGGCTGTTCTCCTCGATGTACGCCACCTGCAACGCCCGTTCGCTCATGCACTTCCTCTCCCTGCGTACCAAGAACGAGCAGGCCAAGGTGCCCTCGTTCCCGCAGCGTGAGATCGAGATGGTGGCGGAGAAGATGGAGGCCGCCTGGGCGACGCTGATGCCCCTGACGCACGAGGCCTTCGTGGCCGGCGGCAGGGTCGCCCCCTAGGTCCTGTCGCCCGCCGGGTCTTCGGCACGCGGCCTGAGGTCTCGCGTGGACGTGGCCCGGGGCGCGGGCGGGTCAGCTCGTGGTCTCCTGGCGGCGCGAGAGGGTGGGCAGGACGAGAATCTCGGCCCCCGGGGGCAGTGCGCAGTCGAGGCCGCCGAGATGCCGGGCGTTCTCGCCGCAGACGAACATGCTGATATGGCGGCGGATGCTCCCGTAGTCGTCGCGGAGCCGTTGCTCCAGGGACGGGTGCGTGCGGCGGAGCGTGTCGAGGGCGGAACCCAGCGTGGGATCGCCGCCCTCGTGATCGGCGACGGCGAAGACGCGGACCTCGGTGTTCTCGCCGGCCCAGTGCCGCAGGGGGGCGGGAAGCATGAAGGTCACCAGCGTGACGGGTCTGGCCATCGGTTCAGAGCGCCGGGTGGCGCGGGGCGGGCGGGGCCGGTGCGCCCGAGGGACGGGTGCCGCGGCCGGAAATGGCCGTATGCCGGAGGCGGGCATGGCCCTGACCTTGGAGGGCCCGCCGCCGGTGGAGGGGACCGGGGGCGGATTCGTGCGGATGGACGGCTGTGGAGACGTGCGGGGAACGGGGGCGGCGGTCGAGAGGGGGGCACGGGCTGTGAGGGGGGCAGTCGTGCATGACCATCTCCTTTCGGATTGGGCCTCATGCTGCCATGCCATACCGTGTCCCGCCGGACTCTATGGAATTTGCGTGATCACTTTGGGGGATTAATCCTGATTGTCGGTCAAGGCTCGCCCTGCGCGATGTCCCGGTGGATGTGGGCCAGGGGCATCCCGCCCCGCTGGAGCCGGTGGACCGTCTCGTTGACCATGGCGGTCGGGCCGCAGACGTAGGCCTCGTGTTCGGACCAGGAGTGGAACCGCTCCATCACCTCGGCCACCTGGCCCCGCATGCCGTCGTACCCGGGTTGTCCGGAGACCACGGGGAGCACCCGCAGCCACGGGAAGGCCGACGCCATCCGGAACAGGTCGGTCAGGTCGTAGAGTTCCCCGGCGGTGCGGGCGCCGTGGAGCAGGTGGATGTTGGGGCGGCGCCCGGAGCCGATCACATGCTCCAGGATGGCCTTGATCGGTGCCAGGCCGGTGCCGCCGGCCACGCACAGGAGGTCGCGTCCGGAGTCGGTGGGAACCATGGTGCCGATCGGGGGCCCCAGCATCAGGTTGTCTCCGATCCGGGTGCGCTGGACCAGCGTGGTGGAGACCCAGCCGCCGGAGACCGCGCGGACGTGCAGGCGGATCGTGTTGTCATCCCGGGGCGCGTTCGCGATGGAGAAGGCGCGCCAGACACGTGGCCAGCGCGCGGTCTGCACGCTGACGTACTGGCCGGGCAGGTAGGGCAGGTCCTGGTCGAGCCGTAAGGTGATCACCGCGATGTCCGGGGTGCGGAGTTCGTGGTCGATCACCTCGGCCAGCCACCAGGCGGGCGACACCCCTGCGTCGGACTCGGCCGATTCGATCATGAGATTGGCGGCGGCGGTGTAGGCGGCGGTCCATGCCGCCTCTATCTCGGGGGTCCAGATCTCGGCGGCGAAGCGCCTGACCGTGGCCAGGAGCGCGTTGCCGATCGCGGTGTAGTGCTCGGCGAGCACGCCGTACTTCCGGTGGTCGCGGCCGAGCTGACCCAGAAACGAGGCCAGACCGTCGGGACTGTCCAGGCTCCAGACGATTCTGGTCAGCGCGCCGAACAGGCGGTCGCGCTGTACGTCCATCGCCGGCGGGAACATCGTCCGCAGGTGCGGGCTCTCGGCGAACAGGCGTCCGTAGAAGTATGCCGCGGCCTTGTCCGCGACCGGTTCGACGATGGCGAAGCTTTCCTTGACGAGACGCGGATTCAAAGACATTTAACGAACCCACCCTAATTGATCGGCTCAAAGTCCGATCACGCAGATCCACCTCCCTGACGGCTCCGGGTGACGAGCGACCGGCAGCCCCGGCTCACCTGGTCACTCGAAATTCGAGTCTTCCATCACCGGGTAGGCGTCACAACCATTTCTCAGCAATATGGCGGGAAATCTAACTATCCGTAATTAGGGAGTTATTTTGGGTGACCGGGCAATCCGGTTCGAGGAAAGTAGGCGAATAATAATCACGTTCGTTTTGAGCGGTGGGCTCGCTGTTCGAGAGACTTTCCGTCATTCCGGAGTTTCGGGTGGCCGGGGGCGCTACGGCGGCAGGGACTCCCGGCGGGGCGACACCGACGCCTCGACGCCTCCCGCGGCCGACCGGGCCCGGCGGGTAAGGTGCCGACCATGCCGTTGCACCCGCAGGCCGAGGCCTACCTGAAGACTTTCCAGACAGACCTCGGTGTCCCGCTCTCCACACTCACCGCCGAGACGATCGTCGCGATGCGGGCCCTCGACGCCTTCGCCGAGCAACGTGGTCCGATCATCCCGCTCCCGCTGGTCAGGGATGACGTCGTCGCGGGCGTGCCGGTCCGCGTCTACCGGCCGGCGGAGGACGGCCGCCCCCTCCCGGCGATCGTCTACTTTCACGGCGGAGGCTGGGTCTTCGGCAGCGTCGACCGCAACGACGCCCTCGGCCGTGACCTCGCGGTGCGCAACGGGGCGGTGGTGATCTCGGTCGACTACCGGCTCGCCCCCGACCACCCCTTCCCCGCCGCGGCCGACGACGCCTGGAGCGTCGTCCGGGACGTCTTCGGCCGCCCCGGCGTCTACGGGGCCGATCCCGAGCGCATCGCGGTCTGCGGAGACAGCGCCGGGGGCAACCTGGCCGCCGTGGCCGCCTGGCAGGCCAGGGATGCCGGGTTCGGGCTGGCCCACCAGCTGCTCGTCTACCCGATAGCCGACGTGGCCATGGACACCGGGAGCTACCGCGCCTACGCCAGCGGCTTCGGGCTCGGCGCCGACGAGATGGCCTGGTTCGTCGCGCAGTACGGCGGCGATCCGGTCGACCCCCGGCTGGCTCCCGTCCGGCTGGCCGACAAGGCCGGTCTGGCCCCGGCGACGGTGATCACCGCCGAGTGCGACCCGCTCTGTGACGAGGGTGAGGAGTACGCCGCCCAGCTGGCCGCGGCCGGGGTGCCGGTCGAGGTCAGGAGGTACGAGGGGGCGATCCACGGCTTCTTCGGCCTGCCGGGCTTCTTCGACCAGGCGACCGAGGCCCGCGAGTACGCCGCGGCCCGTCTCGCGGAGGCTTTCAAATAGGGGGTGCGCCCTGCCCGGCTCCGGCCGGGCGGGCGCACCCGGCGATCAGGTCAGAAGCTCCTGGGAAGTCCGAGCACCTGGGTGGCCAGATAGTTGAGCAGGAGTTCCTCGGTGACGGGGGCGACCTTGCCGATGCGGGCGTCGGCCAGCAGGCGGGCCACCGGGTACTCCAGCGAGTAGGCCATGCCGCCGTGCGTCTGGAACGCGTGGTCGGCCGCCTCCCAGGCCGCCTGGGAGGCGGTCAGCTTGGCGATGTTGGCCTCGGTGCCGCAGGGCAACTGCCTGTCGAACAGCCAGGCGGCCTTGTACAGCATCAGCCTGGCCAGCTCGATCTTGGCCTTGACCTGGGCGAGAGGGAAGGCGATGGCCTGGTTGGCGCCGATCGGACGGCCGAACACCTCGCGCTCCTTGGCGTACTGCACGGCCACCCGCAGCGCCACCTCGGCGCCGCCGAGCGCGGAGGCGGCCAGCAGGACGCGCTCGGGGTTGAGGATGTCCCACAGCACCAGCGCGCCCTGATCGACCTCACCGACCACGTTCCTCTCCGGGACCCGCAGGTCGTCTATGAAGACCATGTTGGACGGGGTGGTGTTGGCGCCCATCTTCGGGATGGGCTGGAAGGAGAGCCGACCGGCCGCGACGGCCTCGGGGACGTTCACCAGCAGGACGGTCAGGCCGTTGGTGCGGGGCTTGGCCTCGGCGGCCGGGATGGTCCGGGTGACCAGGAGCATCCAGGTGGCGCGCTGCACGCCGGTGATCCAGATCTTCTGGCCGTTGACGACGAACTCCGCCCCGTCGCGACGGGCGGAGGTGGAGATGCCCAGGGCGTTGGACCCGGCGTCGGGCTCGGTCAGCGCGAAGCAGGTCTCCAACTCGCCGGTGGCCAGCCCGGGCAGCAGTTCGTCGCGCTGCCAGGGGCTGCCGTGCCTGGCCAGGGTCATGGCGCCGAACCCGGGGGTGAGCACGTAGGTGAACGCCGAGCCGCCGGCCGAGCCGGAGGCCGACAGGGTCTCGGTGGCCACGGCCAGCTCCAGCAGGCCCTGACCGCCGCCCCCGTACTCCTCGGGCACGGCCAGGCCGAGCCAGCCGCCCTTGGCCAGATCCTGCCAGACCTCCTCCGGCCAGCGTTTCTCGCTCTCGCACCGCTGCCAGTAGTCCAGGTCGTAGCGCGCGCAGATGTCGCCGACGCCGCGTTGGACGGCGAGGGCGCTCTCCGGAAGTGTGAAGTCCACGGTGACCAACTCCATTCTAGTTGCGCGCGCAATCGTAGAACGAAGTTCGGTAAGCCTCCAGGGCCACCGGGACGCGGGGATCAGTTCTGCTGGACGGCACCCAGGCGCGGCCTGCGCGTGTGGTAGACGAAGGCGGGCGGTACGTTGCCCCACACCGTGCGGCCCGCGACGACCTCCTCGAAGGTGTCGACCAGGCGCTTCCTGAAACGCCGTGCGGGAGGAAGGTGCTTGGCGAAACTGTAGGCGAAGGTGGTGAAGGCCGTGTGCGGACCCATGATCGCGATGACCGCGTCCAGCAGGCGGCCCTGTGTCTCCTCGGAGAACGAGGCCCAGGGGAGCCCGCTCACGATCACGTCGGCCCTGGGGAGACCGCGCTCCCGCAGCAGTTGGGGCAGCCGCGCCGCGTCATCGGTCACGACGTCCACCCCGGGGTTCCTGGCGGCGAGGAAATCGGCCAGCCTGGGGTTGATCTCGACGGCCATGTGGTGCCCCCGGCCCCCCAGCCTGCGCTGGATCTCCGCGGTGAACACACCGGTGCCCGGGCCGAGTTCGACGATCACCGGATCCCCCCGGTGGGGGACCGGCGAGGCCACCGCCTCGGCGAGCCGCCGCGAGCTCGGCGCCACCGCTCCGACGGTGCCCGGCGAGCGAATCCACTGCCCAAGAAAGAGCGTGGTGTCATTGGTCATGCTGTGAAGCGTAAAGGGTGCGCCGGGGCGTCGCGCGCGTCATTTCGGTACGATTTTCGGTCGCGTGCGAGGCGGCGCCCCCGGCCGGTGAACGCACACCGGACGGAGAATCCGCCAAGAGGTGGACAGCGAGGTCAGCCCCCAGGGTGACGATCGGCTGACGCCCCGCGGCCACGATGTGTTCCGAACCAGTCATCCAAGGTTAAGGACACATCACATGCAGGAGGTCATCTCCCCACTGAGGCCGGCGGGGAATCGCCCGGTCCCCGCGGGCCTGCTGTACGGCCTGCGCATCCTGGTCGTCGCCCAGGCGGCCGGCCTCATCGCCGCCGCCTCGTTCGCCGGCCAGGCGGTGCACGGCGGGGAGGCGCTGGCCGAGACCCACGTGCTGGCCGGGATGGTGGTGCACCTGATCGCACTGCTGCAGATCGTCGTGGCCGTCATGGTCTGGCGCCCCGGACGCGGTGCCGGCTGGCCCGCGCTGGCCAGCGTCGGCCTCTTCCTGGTCGGCATGGCACAGCACTTCAGCTGGGAGGCGCTCGGCACCCACGTCCCCAGCGGGCTGGCCCTGTTCGGGATGACCGTCGCGGTGCTCGTCTGGGCCTGGTCCCCGGGCGCCGCCGCGCGCCGCTCCTGATCCGGGCGGCGTCTCCGGGATCGGATGACGCCGCCGATCGGAACCACGCCGCCGCGCGGCCGCGGCGGCGTGGTTCCCCGCACTCCTCCCACCTCGCCTCCGGCCGCCGCCCCGGGCTCTGTCGCGCCCCCGGGCGCCCCCTGGTCGCGCGCCCGGCGGTCCGGCCCCGTGCCCTCGCCGGACGGCCGTACGGCCCGTGTGAGCCCCGCACGGGTAGGGTCGCATCAGGCACGGGGGAGGGAGACGGACCGGTGAATCCGGAAGCATCGGGAGCCGAAGATCGAATTTGGACGGTTCCCAACGCGTTGAGCCTGGCCAGGCTCCTGGGGGTGCCGGTCTTCCTCTGGCTGGTGCTGGGCCCGAAGGCCGACGGCTGGGCCGTCGCGCTGCTGATGCTGGCGGGGTTCTCCGACTGGCTCGACGGCAAGATCGCCCGCGCCTGGAACCAGACCAGCCGGCTCGGCCGCCTGCTCGACCCGCTGGCCGACCGGCTCTACATCCTGGCCACCCTGTTCGGCCTCGCCATGCGCGAGATCATCCCCTGGTGGCTGGCACTGGCCGTCCCGCTGCGCGACGTGATGCTGCTGGGCATCCCGCTCATCCTGCGCCGCCTCGGCTACGGCCCGGCGCTGCCCGTGCACTTCCTCGGCAAGGCCGCCACCGCCAACCTCCTCTACGCCTTCCCCCTGCTCTTCCTCGCCCACCACGACGCCTGGTACGCCGATCCCGCCCGGATCGTCGGCTGGTCCCTGGCCATCTGGGGCACAGGCCTGTACTGGTGGTCCGGAGTGCTGTATTGGGTACAGGTGCGTCAGCTGACAAGCGAGGCCAAACGCCTTAAGAGGTGATCTGTGAAGGCCGTCGTCATGGCGGGCGGGGAGGGGACACGGCTCCGGCCGATGACCGCGAACCAGCCCAAGCCTCTCCTGCCCGTGATCAATCGGCCGATCATGGAGCACGTGCTGCGCCTCCTGAAACGGCACGGTTTCACCGAGACGGTGGTCACCGTGCAGTTCCTGGCGGCCCTGGTCCGCAACTACTTCGGCGACGGCGACGAGCTCGGCATGAGCCTGCACTACGCCACCGAGGACACGCCGCTCGGCACCGCGGGCAGCGTCAAGAACGCCGCGGACCGGCTGCGCGACGACCGCTTCCTGGTCATCTCCGGCGACGCGCTGACGGACATCGACCTGACGGACATGATCCGCTTCCATCGCGAGAACGGCGCGATGGTCACGATCGGGCTCAAGCGCGTTCCCAACCCGCTGGAGTTCGGCATCGTCATCGTCGACGATCACGGGCGGGTGGAGCGCTTCCTGGAGAAGCCCACCTGGGGCCAGGTCTTCTCCGACACCGTCAACACCGGCATCTACGTGATGGAGCCCGAGGTCCTCGACGAGATCGCGGCGGGGGAGTCCGTCGACTGGTCGGGAGACGTGTTCCCCCGGCTGCTGGAGCGCGGAGCCCCGCTGTACGGCTACGTGGCCGACGGCTACTGGGAGGACGTCGGCACCCACGAGAGCTACCTCAAGGCCCAGGCCGACGTCCTGTCGGGCCGGGTCAGGGTCGACATCGACGCCTTCGAGGTCTCGCCGGGCGTCTGGGTGGCCGAGGGAGCCTCGGTCGACACCGACGCCATCCTCAAGGGCCCGCTCTACGTCGGCGACTACGCCAAGGTCGAGGCGGGGGCCGAGCTGCGCGAGTACACCGTGCTGGGCAGCAACGCGGTGGTCAGGGAGGGGGCCTTCCTGCACCGCGCGGTCGTCCACGACAACGTCTACATCGGGCCCAGCGCCCACCTGCGCGGCTGCGTGATCGGCAAGAACACCGACCTGATGACCGCGGCCAGGGTCGAGGAGGGCGCCGTCATCGGCGACGAGTGCATCATCGAGGCCGAGGCGTACATCTCCTCCGGCGTCAAGATCTACCCGTTCAAGACCATCGAGGCCGGGGCGGTGATCAACAACAGCGTCATCTGGGAGCCGCGCGCCCAGCGCAACCTGTTCGGCCCCCGGGGGGTCTCCGGGCTGGTCAACGTGGAGATCACCCCCGAGCTGTGCGTGCGGCTCGCCAGCGCCTACGCCACCACCCTGAAGAAGGGCGCCTCGGTCATCACCTCCCGCGACTCCTCCCGCGCCGCGCGGGCGCTGAAGCGGGCCGTGATCAGCGCCCTCAACGCCAGTGCGATCAACGTGCTCGACCTGGAGGCGTCCCCGCTCCCCGTGGCGCGCTTCCACACCGCCAGGGAGAACGCGGTGGGCGGCATCGCGCTGCGCACCACCCCCGGCGACCCGCAGAGCGTCGACATCGTCTTCATGGACGAGCACGGCGCGGACCTGTCGCCGCCGGCCCAGCGCAAGCTGGACCGGGTCTTCTCCCGGCAGGAGTTCCGCCGCGCCTTCCCCGGTGAGATCGCCGAGCTGAGCTTCCCCGCCAGGGCGGTGGAGGACTACACGCACGAGCTGCTCCGCCTGGTCGACATCAGCGGGGTCCGCGACGCCGACATGAAGGTCGTGGTCGACTGCGCGGGAGGCACCTCCTCGCTGGTGCTGCCCAGTCTGCTCGGCCGGGTCGGGGTGGACGTGCTGACCGTCAACAACCGGCTGGACGACGCCTCGCCCACCGAGACCCTCGCCGAGCGCCGTCGCGACCTGCAGCGCCTGTCGGAGCTCGTCAGCTCCTCCAGGGCGGCCTTCGGGGTGCGTTTCGACCCGGTGGGGGAGCGGGTCGCGCTGGTGGACGAGATGGGCCAGCTGATCAGTGAGGAGCGCGCCCTGCTGGTGGTGCTCGATCTGGTCGCGGCCGAGCGCCGCGGCGGCAGGGTGGCACTGCCGGTCACCACCACCCGGGTGGCAGAGCAGGTCTGCAGGTTCCACGGGGTCCAGGCCGAGTGGACGTCCACCGCGATCGACGCGCTCACCGCCGCCGCCAGGGGTCCGGAGATGATCTTCGCGGCCGACGGGCGCGGCGGTTTCATCGTGCCCGAGTTCGGCCCCACGGTGGACGGTCTGGCGGTGTTCCTGCGCCTGCTCGGGCTGGTGGCCAGGACCCGGCTCTCGCTCAGCCAGATCGACGCCAGGATACCCGAGGCCAAGCTGCTGCGCCGTACCGTGCCGACTCCGTGGGCGGCCAAGGGGGCGGTGATGCGCTCGGTCATCGAGGCCGCCGAGCACCACCGCATCGACACCACCGACGGGGTGCGGGTCGTCTCGGAGGACGGCAGCTGGACCCTGGTGCTGCCCGACCCGACCGAGGCGGTGACCCACCTGTGGGCCGAGGGGTTCGACGTCGACTCCGCCCAGACCCTGATCGAGCGCTGGGCGCGGGTGGTGGAGGAGGCCGCCGGGGGTTGAGGCGGCCCGCGCGACAAATACCGCGCGGCGCCATGGACCAGGGGCAGTGTCCCCTGTAACTTTGTCACCGACCGTACCCGCGGTTCAGCGTCAACCTTGACCTTCGCGCCTCATCACTGTATGTTGCGGCATTCGCAGTCTGAGAAAACCCTTGAGAAGCGAAGAAGCGAGGCGCGCATCACTGAGCACAGTTGCCGCGTCTTCGCGGTAGGAGGCCGAGCCGATCGATGCCGAGCGTCTACTGCACGCAGTGCGGTCATGCCAATCCTGAGGATGCCCGTTTCTGTTCACGATGCGGGTCGCCGCTTACCAGGTCCGACACACCCGGAGACAGCACATCGACGATCTCCCTCTCCGGGATCGAGGCCTACGAGGCGGAGACCGGTGAGACGCTTCTCGCCGAGCGGCAGGCCGTCGAGCAGTTGCCCGCCGGCACCGCGTTGCTGGTCGCGATGCGCGGCCCCAACGCCGGCAGCCGGTTCCTGCTCGACAGCGACCTCACCACGGTGGGCCGCCACCCCGAGAGCGACATCTTCCTCGACGACATCACGGTCTCGCGCCGTCACGTGGAGTTCTACCGGCGCGGCGGCGGTGTCTTCACGGTCCGCGACGTCGGTAGCCTGAACGGCACGTACGTCAATCGTGAGCGCATCGAGGAGGTCCCGCTGTACGGCGGGGACGAGGTGCAGATCGGCAAGTTCCGCCTCGTCTTCCTCACCCGCGGCGCCGCTGGAGGATGATGAGCTCGCAGGCCGCTCGTGCGCACATGAGCATCGGGGAGGTGCTCGCTCTCCTGCAGGGCGAGTTCCCCGATGTCAGCATCTCCAAGATTCGCTTCCTGGAGGGCGAGGGGCTGATCGAGCCGGAGCGCAGTCCCTCCGGTTATCGCAAGTTCACCTACGCCGACGTCGAGCGGCTCCGCTACATCCTCAGCGAGCAGCGTGATCGCTACCTGCCGCTGCGCGTGATCAAGGATCATCTGGAGGCGGCCGACCGCGAGGAGCGCCCGGCGGCCCGGCCGCGGGCCGTCCCCGACGACGCGCCCCCCGAGGTCCGTCTCACCCGCGAGGAGTTCCTCGCCGCCGCCGAGCTCGACGAGGAGACCCTCACGGAGCTGGAGGACTACGGTCTGCTGGCCGCCGTGGCCCGCTACTACGACGCCGAGGCACTGGTCGTGGCCCGCAGTGTGGGCGCCCTGGCCGCCTTCGGCCTGCGCGCCCGCCACCTGCGGGCGGTCAAGGCCGCCGCGGAACGCGAGGCGGGACTGGTGGAACAGGCCGTCGCCCCGCTGCTGCGCCGTCGCGGCCCCGGCGCGATCGACCAGGCGGACGAGACGGCGAGGGAGATCTCCGGTCTCCTGCTGGAATTGCACGCCTCGTTGCTGCGTTCCGGAGTCCGTGGGGCACTGGGCCGGTGAGAGCCTGACCAGGCACTCGTACCCCCACGAGTGTTACGTTGAACAAACCGGTCGGAATCCAGCGAAGACGGAGCAGCCCGTGTTGCAGATGGAGGTCGTGGGCGTTCGAGTTGAAATGCCCTCCAACCAGCCGATCGTCTTGCTGAAAGAGACGCATGGGGAGCGTTACCTACCTATCTGGATCGGCATGACGGAAGCCACGGCGATCGCCATGGCCCAGGCCGAGGAACCACCACCCCGGCCACTTACCCATGACCTGTTCCGGGACGTGCTCGAGGGGCTCGGAGTCAGGTTGAGCACTGTCAACATCGTCGCTTTACGCGACGGCATCTTCTTCGCGGATCTCGTGTTCTCCAACGGGGTCGAGGTGAGCGCGCGTCCTTCCGACTCGATCGCCTTGGCACTTCGCACCGGCGCACGTATCTTCGCGAGTGAGGATGTGGTACGGGAGGCAGGGGTGATCATCCCTGACGACCAGGAGGACGAGGTGGAGAAGTTCAGGGAGTTCCTTGACACGATCACGCCTGAGGACTTCGGCCGCGCGGGGTAGGAATTTCGGTGCATTTACGCTTCACGACGCGCCGGGTGGGGTCGTTGACTGGACTTGGCCCCAGTCCTACGGTGCAAGTGAAACCTGCGGTCGTGCGTAAACCCCCAGATCAGGCCGTGGGATGAGAGAAAGCCGGAGGTCCGCGTGGCGGTCAGCAGCGGCGAGGGTAGAAACGCCGACCAGGATGACCCGGAACGGCGCCAGTCGGCACGTCAGCGCGCGGGTGAAGAGGGTCTGCTGTTCGACGGGGAACCGGTGAAAGTACCCGCCGACATCGGCTACAGGGGGCCGACGGCCTGTTCGGCGGCAGGAATCACCTACCGGCAACTCGACTACTGGGCGCGGACCGGCCTGGTCGAGCCCACCGTGAGAGCCGCCCACGGCTCCGGCTCCCAGCGGCTGTACGGCTTCCGTGACATTCTGGTCCTCAAGGTTGTCAAGCGCCTCCTCGACACCGGCGTCTCCCTCCAGCAGATCCGCATCGCCGTGCAGCACCTGCGGGAGCGGGGCGTCAACGACCTGGCCCAGATCACTCTGATGAGCGACGGGGTGAGCGTCTACGAGTGCACCTCGCCCGACGAGGTCATCGACCTGCTCCAGGGTGGCCAGGGAGTCTTCGGTATCGCGCTGGGACGGGTGTGGCAGGAGGTGGAGGGCTCCCTCGCGGATCTTCCCGGCGAACGCGCGGAGTCGGGCGGGGGCCCTTTAGGCGATCATCAGGCCGATGAGTTGGCCCGTCGCCGCCGAGCGCGACGAACCGGGTAAACTCGGACTTGCCGCTGACCCTGTGCGGGAGAGACCCCGACCGCGATCGGGGCGCCGAAGGAGCAACCTCCCCGGAATCTCTCAGGCACCCTGTACCGCACGGACGAGGCAACTCTGGAAAGCAGGCGCGCCCGCCAGGCGCGTCTCACCGACGGTGCAAGCCTCCCGGCAAGGGCAGGTGAAGCTCTCAGGTAGCGACCACGTCGTGATGACAGTCGTGATGACAGAGGGGGAGAGCCGGCATACGCCCGCGCCCAGCACCGGTCTCCACCCCGCCCGAGAGGCTTCTCATGACCGATCTGTCATCGCTCAGCGAACTCGCTCCCCCGCCGTTCGCGACCCGTCACATCGGGCCCGACGACGCCGACCAGACCCGCATGCTGGAGGCGGTCGGATTCGCCTCCGTCGCCGACCTGGTCGCGGTGGCCGTGCCCGAGGCGATCCGCTCCTTCGCCCGGCTGGGTCTGCCCCCGGCGGCAGGAGAGTCCGAGACCCTCGCCGAGCTGCGAGTCCTCGCCGGGCGCAACACGCTGCTCACCTCGATGATCGGCCTGGGCTACCACGACACGATCACCCCGGGCGTCATCCGCCGCAACCTCCTGGAGAATCCGGGCTGGTACACCGCCTACACGCCCTACCAGCCGGAGATCTCCCAGGGCCGGCTGGAGGCCCTGATCAACTTCCAGACCGTCGTCTCCGACCTGACCGCCCTCGACGTCGCGGGGGCCTCCCTGCTGGACGAGGCCACCGCCGCGGCCGAGGCGATGACCCTGGCCCGCCGCGCGGGCCGCACCCCGTCGAAGGTGTTCGTGGTCGACGCCGACGCGCTGCCGCAGACCAAGGCGGTGTTGCGCACCCGTGCCGAGCCGCTCGGCATCGAGCTGGTCGAGAGCGACCTCACCGGGGAGCTTCCCGACTGCTTCGGCGTGCTCGTGCAGTACCCCGGCGCCAGCGGCAGGATCCGCGACTTCCGAGCCGTCGCCGACGCCGCCCACGCGCGCGGTGCCCAGGTGGTCGCCGCCGCGGACCTGCTCGCCCTCACCCTCCTGGCCGCGCCGGGCGAGCTCGGCGCCGACATCGCGATCGGCTCCTCGCAGCGCTTCGGCGTCCCCCTCGGCTTCGGCGGTCCGCACGCCGCCTACATGGCGGTCCGTGACGGCCTCCAGCGCCAGCTGCCCGGCCGCCTGGTCGGCGTCTCCCAGGACGTCGAGGGACGTCCCGCCTACCGGCTCGCGCTCCAGACCCGTGAGCAGCACATCCGCCGCGAGAAGGCCACCAGCAACATCTGCACCGCGCAGGTGCTGCTCGCCGTGATCGCCGGCATGTACGCCGTCTACCACGGCCCCGAGGGGCTGCGCAGGATCGGCCGCCGCGTCCACCGGCACGCCGTCGTGCTCGCCGAGGGGCTGCGCCAGGGCGGCGTCGAGGTGGTCCACGACACCTTCTTCGACACCGTGCTCGCCCGGGTGCCCGGGCGCGCCGCCGAAGTCGTCGCCGCGGCCCGGGAGAACGGCGTCAACCTGCGCCTGGTCGACGCCGACCACGTGGGCGTCACCTGCGACGAGAGGACCGAGGTGCTCCATCTGGAGCAGGTCCTGGCCGCCTTCGAGGTCAGCGGCACCGTGCTGGCCGACCTGGACGCCGCCGCGCACGACGCGCTGCCCGGCGCGCTGGCGCGGGTCAGCGACTACCTCACCCACCCGGTCTTCCACAGCCACCGCTCCGAGACGGCCATGCTGCGCTATCTGCGCAGGCTCCAGGACAAGGACGTCGCGCTGGACCGGTCGATGATCCCGCTGGGCTCCTGCACCATGAAGCTCAACGCGACCACCGAGATGGAGCCGATCACCTGGCCGGAGTTCGCCGGGCTGCACCCGTACGCGCCGGAGGACCAGGCGGCGGGCTACGCCGAGCTGGTCGGGGAGCTGGAGCGCTGGCTGGCCGAGGTCACCGGTTATGACGCGGTGTCGATCCAGCCGAACGCCGGCTCCCAGGGCGAGTTCGCCGGCCTTCTGGCGATCCGCGCCTACCATACGGCGCGTGGCGAGTCGGATCGTGACGTCTGCCTGATCCCCTCGTCCGCGCACGGTACCAACGCCGCCAGCGCCGTGATGGCCGGCATGCGCGTCGCCGTGGTCGCCTGCGACGACAACGGCAACGTGGACCTCGACGACCTCGTCGCGAAGATCGAAAAGCACCGCGACCGGCTTGCCGCGATCATGGTGACCTACCCGTCCACGCACGGCGTGTACGAGGAGACGATCGTCGATGTCTGCGAGCTGGTACACGAGGCCGGTGGGCAGGTCTACGTCGACGGCGCGAACCTCAACGCTCTGGTCGGCCTGGCCAGGCCGGGCGAGTTCGGGGCGGACGTCTCCCACCTCAACCTGCACAAGACCTTCTGCATCCCGCACGGCGGCGGCGGCCCCGGTGTCGGCCCGGTCGCGGTCCGCGCCCACCTGGCCGACTACCTGCCAGGCCACCCGCTGCGCGGCGGCTCGGCGGTCGGCCCGGTCTCGGCCGCACCGTACGGCTCCGCCGGCATCCTGCCCATCTCCTGGGCCTACATCCGGATGATGGGCGCCGACGGGCTGAAGGCGGCCACCGAGCAGGCCATCCTGTCGGCCAACTACCTGGCCCGCAGGCTCGCTCCCCACTTCCCGGTTCTCTACACCGGCCGCGGCGGCCTCGTCGCCCACGAGTGCATCATCGATCTGCGCCAGATCACCAAGGAGACCGGCGTGACGGTCGACGACGTGGCCAAGCGCCTCGTCGACTACGGTTTCCACGCCCCGACCATGTCCTTCCCGGTGGCCGGCACGTTGATGATCGAGCCGACCGAGAGCGAGGACCTGGCCGAGCTCGACCGGTTCTGCGAGGCGATGATCGCGATTCGCGGTGAGATCGAGAAGGTCGCCTCCGGCGCCTACGACAGGGTCGACAACCCGCTGCGCAACGCCCCGCACACGGCCGGCAGCCTCGTCGCCGACGAGTGGGGGCACCCCTACACCCGCACCGAGGCGGCCTACCCGTTGCCCTCGCTGCGCGAGGGCAAGTACTGGTCGCCGGTCCGCCGCATCGACCAGGCCTACGGCGACCGCAACCTGGTGTGCTCCTGCCCGCCCCTGGAGGCGTACGAAGACTGATCCTCGCCGCGGCCCGCATCTCGCGAGAACCGCGTATCCGTAGGGAATGCGGGAGGACGGACGGCGCCCCGAGTCGTTAGGCTCGGGGCGTCTCCGTATCCGGGAAGGACCCTGCATGCCTGAGGTGGACACCCGTCCCTTGGACACCGCGCGAAGACTGGCCGAGTCCGGCGACCTCGACGGCGCCGCCGTGATCTTCGCGGAGCTGGCCGCCGACCCCGACGAGCCCGATCGGGCACAGGCGGCGGTGGGTCTCGCCGTGGTGCTCCAGGAGCGCGGAGACGTGCCGGGTTCCCGCGCGGCCGCGCGCACCGCGCTGGCGACAGGGCACCCGGAGTTCGCCGCCCAGGCCGCCTGCCTGCTCGCGGGGAGCTTCGAGCGGGAGGGGATGGCCGACCAGGCCCGCGCCGCCTGGCAGGCCGCGCTGGGCGTCGGCCACCCCGCCTACGTCCCGTCGGCGCACATGGCCCTCGCCAGACTCGCCACGGGCGCGGAGGAGGCCGAACGGTCGCTGCGTGAGGCGTTGGCCACCGGAGACCCGGAGGTCGCTCCTCGTGCCGCTCAGCGGCTGGCGGAGGCGCTCATCGAGGAGGGCGAGCCGGGGGAGGCCGCCCAGGTGCTGCTGGAGGCGCTCTCGGTGCCGGACGCGGCCGAGGTGCCGAGGCTGCGGGTGATGCTCGGCATCGCCCACCTGGAGCTGGCGTGCGCCGAGTTCTCCGGTGCGATCGAGGAGGGCGGCGATGTCGAGACCGGCGCGCTGGCCATCGAGCTCCTGGCCCGCACGCTCCCGCTCAGAGGACGCGGCGAGGACGCCGAGCGCGTCTGGCGCTACGGCCTCGACAGTGCCGACGCCGACCTCGCCGGTGAGGTCCGCCTCCGCCGGGGCCGCGACGTCTGAGTCGCGCGACGTCCGAATCCCGTGGCGCCTGACCCCTGGGACCCCTGGGACGGCTGGGCCCGGACCCCGGGGCGGGGTCCGGCGGGCGGTCCGGAACGGTCAGTCGCGTTCCCGCCGGCGGCTCAGGGCGTGGGCGACGTTGATCGCGACGATGCCGCCCCAGGCCAGCAGCAGTCCGGCGCTGCCCGCCTCGGCCGCCGCGATGGCGGTCAGCGGGATGCCGAAGCCCATCGAGCCGAGCGCGATCGGGATCGAGGGGTTCCCGGCCTTGCGCGCCCCGCGCGCCCCGGCGGCGTGCATCTCGGCGTGCACCCGGTGGGCGATGGTCGCGTCCAGGCGTGACACGAACGACTCGATGAGGGCGGTCTCGTACTCCGGGCCGAGATCACGGCGGGCCTCGAGAGTGGCGCGCATGTCCTGGCGGATATCTTGGTAGTCCTGCACTCTTCGATTGTTCTCCCGCGCCCGGCCGACGGGCATCAGTCGTTAGGACGAGATCCGTGTCCATCTCCGAGCCCATGTCCGGCCCGGCTACCGTCCCGCCTCTGGAGATCGCGACCCCGCACGGCCCGGCCCTGGTGGAGATCGACGAGGTGGCCACCCCGCGCTTCCTGCTGGTGCTCACCCACGGCTCGGCCGGGGGAGTGGACGCCCCCGACCTGCTGGCGGTGCGGGACGCCGTGACGGCGGTCGGCGGGACCGTCGCACGGGTGCTCCAGCCGTTCCGGATGCGCGGTGCCCGGGCGCCGGGTTCGGCGGCCAGACAGGACGAGGCGTGGGAGACGCTGGTGGCCGTCCTGCACGAGCGCTACCCGGGGCTGCCGCTCGCGCAGGGCGGGAGGAGTAACGGGGCCAGGGTCGCCTGCCGTACGGCCCGCCGGGTCGGGGCCCGCCTGGTCGTCGCGCTGGCCTTTCCGTTGCACCCGCCGGGCAGGCCGGAGCGGTCACGCGCCGGGGAGCTGCGCGCGGCGGGTGTGGACGTGCTGGTGGTGAACGGAGACCGGGACCCGTTCGGCGTGCCCGAAGCGGCGGATGCCGCGCGCCTGGTCGTGCTGCCGGGACAGGGCCACGACCTCGGGAAGGACCCTGCCAGGGTGGGCGAGGTGGTCGCCGAATGGCTCGACGCGAGGATGCGGCCGGGCCCGGTGTGAGTTCGGTGTGAGTGCCGTCAGGCGACGCCGGCCAGTGGCCGGTGCGGCTCGATGACGGCGCCGTCGGGGAGGAGCTCGCCGGTGTCTTCGAACAGCACCACACCGTTGCAGAGCAGGCTCCAGCCCTGCTCGGGGTGGGCCGCCATGGTGCGGGCGGCTTCGCGGTCCAGCGCCTCGGCGGGCGGACAGGACGGCTCGTGCGGGCACATCGGCGTGCCTCCGGATCTCTCGTGTCGGCTCGCCCGGGTCACACCGGGTACGGGGTGGGCATCGGGCATCCGGCGGGCACCGTCACCGATGGGTCTCCGTTCCCACGCATGACGGGGACGAGCATCTGAATGTTGACATATGGCCATGCGAGCCCTGATAGAGCGAGGCTCGCACATCAAGCAGATCAAGTGTGCGATCGATCGCACCTCGGCGACATAGCCCGTTAGGACTGTTTACGAACTGGTAGAGGGCCAGTCCGTCAGGGCTTTATCGGGGGATGTGACCTATAACACAGCATGCCTCATATAAGGATATTCGGCCAAGGGCGACACGCCGCGAGTCGGGTAAACGATCGATTACAACTTCCTGACGTGCGCCGATGCGGGCCTTCGCCGCTTACCGGCTACCGCCTGCCCAGGCCGGCCAGGAGCGCGTCCAGCCCGTACTCGAAGTCGGTGTCCGCCCCGGGGCTGCCGCCTCCCTGCGAGGGGGGGCGCCACGGCTCGTTCTCGTCGCCGGAGGGCTCGGCCCAGCCCGACTGCTGCACCTCCACCGCCACCGCGCCGAAGACGTAGGCCCTCAGCGCCCGCACCGCTCCCGCCGCGTCGGCCAGCCCCGCGTCGGCCAGTTGGTCGGTCTGCTCCCTGATCGCGATCGCGGCCCGGCCTCTCGGGGGCTTGGTCAGGGCCAGCGCCAGCACCCCCGGGTGCTCCCTGAGCGCGGCGCGGCTCGCCCGGCACCAGGCCCTCGCGCTCTCCTGCCAGCTCTCGCCGGGCTCGACGTGGACCGTGGTGACATGCTCGGCCAGCGCGTCCATGAGGGCGTCCTTGCCGCGGGGCAGGTGGTGGTAGATGGCCATCGCCTCCACCTGGAGCGCGTCGCCCAGCCGTCGCATGGTCAGGCGCCGGAGCCCCTGGCCGTCGGCGATGTGGAGGGCGGCGTCGATGATGCGCTCCCTGGAGAGCGGGATGGGTGGTCGCTTGGCAGGCATGGGGGCATCCTGTCACCGGTGACCTTACTGCGTAAAGGAAGGCGCGCCGGACAGATCGATCCGCTTCGCACACGGCCGTTCCGTGCGCGCCCGATACCGGGAGCCGGCTCCCGGCACGGCCGATCCCGAGTACCTGAGGTGGGGACGAACGGCGTAGGCTACGACCGGTGACCTGCCGGAGGCGACCCGGCGACCGGTGAGAGAGGGCAGAAGATGGCGTTTTTCCGACCGAGCGTGAGCCGGGAGGCGGAGGTTCGCTACCACGCTGACCAGGAGGTCGGGAAGGGCTTCCCCGAGCTTCTGGAGAAGGCGCGCGCGGCCGAGGCCGACCTGCGCCGGGCGCAGGCCGACCTGGCTTCCGTGCAGGAACTGCGAGCCGCCGGGCTGGCCTTCGACAGGGCGCTGACCGAGGCTCTGCGCGCGGCCGAGGCCAACCAGCGTGCGACGTTCGGCATCAAGTCGTACGACGACCGCATCCGCCGTCGCAAGGGCAGGGCCACCCCCCGGGGTGCCGAGTGGACCGCCGAGGTGAACCGCCTGCGCACCCTGCGCGAGCAGAACCGGCTGACCGGCATTCCCCGGGTCCCGCGCCCGGTGGTCGCCGCCGCCCCCCGGGACCGGCGGGGGGGGCGGGGGAGGGGCGGC